>JANOIS010000441.1:0-29241 GCA_031407755.1 Chloroflexota bacterium
CCAGGATCGCGACGGTATTGGCGACCGTGGACAGCTTCTGGCCGATGGCCACGTAGATGCAGACGAGGCCCTTGCCCTTCTGGTTGATGATCGTGTCGATGGCGATGGCGGTCTTGCCGGTCTGCCGGTCACCGATGATCAGCTCGCGCTGGCCGCGGCCGATCGGGATCAGCGCATCGATGGCCTTGATGCCGGTCTGGACCGGCGTGTCGACCGACTTGCGGACGATGACGCCCGGGGCGATGCGCTCGACCGGCCGGGTCTGGGTCGAGGCGATCGGGCCCTTGCCGTCCAGCGGACGGCCGAGCGGGTCCACGACCCGCCCAAGCAGGGCGGCACCGACGGGGACCTCGACGACTCGTCCGGTGGTCTTGACCGTATCGCCTTCCTTGAGTGCGCTCGCGTCGCCGAGGATGACCGCGCCCACGGTCTCCTCCTCGAGGTTGAGAGCAAGACCCATGACCCCCCCTGGGAACTCCAGCATCTCGGACGCGAGCGCGCCGTCGAGGCCGTAGATCTGGGCGATGCCATCACCGACCTCCACCACGGTGCCGACACTGCGTGTCTCGACGCCCGAGTCGAACGAATCGATGGCGGATCTGATGATGCTGGTGATCTCGTCGGAACGAATGGCCATGCTGCAGATCTCCTAGAGGGCGCCCGAGACGAGCTGATTCCGCAACCGCTCGAGGCGGCCCCGGACGCTCCCATCGATCAAGCGGTCGCCGACGCGCACGACGAGGCCGCCGAGCAGGCTCGGGTCGACCTCGACGGCGAGCTCGATGCGTCCGCCGGTGGACTGTTCGAGACGAGCGGTGAGGGCCCGGACCTCGTCCGGGGTGAGTGGCGCCGCACTGGCGGCGGTGGCATGGGTGATGCCCAGCCGACGGTCGTCGAGCCGCCGAAACTCCGCGGCGACGCGCGGCAGCTGTTCGATCCGTCCGCGCTTGAGCAGGAGCAGGATGAGGTTCTGCACCGGACCTGACGCGGTCCCGGCGAGGAGCCCGGTGACGGCGGCCGAGCGCTGATCGATCGGGATGGCCGGATTGGCGAGGGTGCCGATCGCCCGCTCGTCTCCGATGATGACGCTCGCGGCCTCCAGCTCGGAGCGCCAGCGCTCGATCGTACCGTCGCGCGTGCCGACCTCGAAGGCCGCCTCCGCGTAGCGTCGCGCGCCGCTGTCGCGTCGAGTCATCAGTTCGTCCGGTCGCCGTTTGTGTCGCTGGTGGCCAGGAACTCCTCGACGAGACGGCGTTGACGGTCGCCCGTCATCGTCTCGCCCACCACCCGGCCGGCGGCGGCCAGCGCGAGGTCGGCGACCTCTCCCCGCAGCTCGGCGATGGCGCGTTGCTTCTCCGCCTCGATATCTGCGGCGGCACGCACGCGCATCCGCTCGAGCTCCTCGCGGGTCGCGGCGATGTCCGTGTCGCGTGTCTCTTGCGACACCTTCTGGGCGCGGACAAGGATGTCGTTCGCCTCGCGTCGAGCCTCGGCCAGGGTTGCAACGCGCTCCGATTCCGCGGTGTCGCGATCACGGCGTGCCTGCTCGGCGTCCTTGAGGCCCTGCTCGATGCGGGCCTTGCGATCGGCCAGCATCGCGGATACGGGCTTGAACGCGAAGGTCCAGATGATCGCGAGAAACAGCAAGAAGTTGGCCGCGGCGATGATCACCTGGAACAGGTTGACCTGAAACAGGGCCTCGCCCCCGCCCTCAGCGGTCAGACGAACCACCTCCTGTCCGATACCGGACGAGACGGCCAGCAGATCCACGATGCCTTCTCCGTACCGGGACGGCTACTAGATGAAGATGGCGAGTAGGCCGACGACGATCGCGAGGACACCGAGGCCCTCGGCAAAGGCCGCGAGGATGATCGCGATGCCGCGGATCTGGCCGGCCGCATCCGGGTTGCGGCCGATCGCCTGGGCGGACATGCCACCCAGGATGCCGATCCCGATGCCAGGGCCAAAGACTCCGAGTGCCGCGAGACCGGCGCCGATGTTTTCCATATCGTGATTTCCTCCTGCTCCCCGGAAGGCCCGGGGGATGTTGGGACCGTGATGGGCGACGCCTGGTGGCGCGTCAGTGGGCGGGCTGTAGCCTCGGTTGATCCTGCTCCGAGCCCTTGATCTGATCCGTAGCCTCCTCGGCGGCGTGGCCCTCCTCGTCGTGGTGACTCTCGATGGCGAGGACGATGAACATCAGGGTCAACACGCTGAAGATGAGGGCCTGGATGGCATTGAGCATGAGCTCCAACCCGATGAGCGCCACCGGGATGATCGCGATGGTCAGGGCGGTGATGACGCCGAGCGCGACCTCGCCACCATAGATGTTGCCGAACAACCGCATGGACAGCGTGACCGGCTTGACGAATTCAAGCATCAGCTCGATCAGGCCGACGAACATCGCGATGCCCCCGGCACCGACGCCATTGCGGAACTCGCCGATCGGGAAGAACTTGCCGAGGTAGCCTCTGGCGCCGAGGTGTCGAAAGCCCTCGGCATGAAAGATGACGAAGCTGACGAGGGCCAAACCGATCGTGATATTGACATCGCTGGACGGCGCTCGCAGCTCCGGGATCTTGCCGACCGGGGGCACGAGGCCGATCCAGTTGTTGAACAGGATCAGCAGGAAGAACGCGACGAAGATCGGGATGTAGGGCCGCGCCTTTGGTCCGGCGAGACCGATCCCAAAATCGCTCAGGAACTCGTAGAAGGCTTCGAACGCGTTCTGCGCCTTACCCGGGATCAGCTTGCCGCCACGGGTCATCAGGATCGTGCCAACGATGACCACCGCCATGACGATCCACATCGTCAGGATCGTGTTGCTGATGCTTGGATGGAAGGTCACTAGAGGGGCGACCGCGGGCGGGTGTGGGTCAGGAGCAAGGTCGAGGACCGTGTGGGGTGCCGGAAACTCCAGGCCGCCCTCGATAAGGCAGGCCGGGAAGGGGCACGGGTCGCCCGGCGCGCCGCCCTTGGGGAACGGCGGGAACAGCATCAGGGCCACGATGTCCACGACGATCACGGCGATGATCAGCGGAAGGAAGCGCGAACGCAGGCTGCGCCCGCCCGTCGGCTCGGGTGCGGGTACGTCCTCCGGGGGCCCGGGGGCCCGCTGGTTAGCGATGTGCTCGCTGGTCACGCTTGCTCCACACACAGGAGCGCGGCGTCTGCCGCGCTCGCTCACCGTCGCCGGACGTCTATCCGACGACCTATCCGATCGTTTTCAGGAACCGGCTGACCAATCGATAGATCATCAGCGTGCCGGCTCCGGCCCCGGCCAGGAAGCCGACGATCGCGAGGACCGGAACGGACATCCCGAGTTGCTCATCGGCCCAATGGCCTGCCAGCACGCCCAGCAGTGTCGTCACCAGGAGCGAGATTCCGATCTCCGAGAAGAGGGCGGCGTAGGCCCACCCCCGGCCGGGTTCGATCATGGTTGACCTGTCAAGGCCCGCGCAGTGTAGCAGCTGCGCCCCCGGACTTGCCCCCGCGCCCCGGTCAGCGCAGGAAGACGATGACGTCCAGGTCCACCCCGCCGTGCGTGTCGACCATCAAGGGCTCGGCGAAGCCGTCGGAACGGCGGTGGGTGGCCCAGCGGTCGGCCCCGGTGTGGGTGTCGGCTCGGAGCTCGATGTGGGAGTCGGCGCCGAGCTCGGTGATGGCGTGGGCTCAACGGTCGGACTCGCGGTCGGGGCAGGCGTCGGACTCGCGGTCGGGGCAGGGGTCGGACTCGCGGTCGGGGCAGGCGTTGCCGTGGGTCTTGGCGTTGCTGTCGGGCGCGGCGTCGAGGGCGGTCGTGGCGTTGCCGGAGTCGATGATGCGGTCGGTTCGGCCGTGGGCGGGTCGGTCGGAGGCACCGACGTCGCCGTAGGATCGGCCGTCGATGCCGCCTGGGTGGTCGCACCGGGCGTGTCAGAGGGCTCACCGGGAACCGCGGACGGACCCGGAGTCCCGGTCGTGGACAGCACGCCACCGTCGCCTCGTGGCCACACCGCGACCGCGGCCACGAGCACCACGACGAGACCGGTGGCGGCCAGCAGACCTCCGAGCCGAGCCGGGTCGCGACGCCCCGCGATGGGCCGCCTGCCGAGCACCGACGCGGTCGTGGCCACCGTCAGCGGATGGGCCTGGATCCGCGGTGTGTCGCGCACGGAATGCGAGGCTGCCGTTCCCGCCACGACCAGATGCGTCGGCGGTTCCGCCGTGCGCGGGCGTGGGCTGGTCAACCGCCAGCGAGCCGACTCCTGGGCTTTCAGCGCCTCCGCGCGAGCGCTTTCGGTTCGGCGTTCCGCGCGGGTAACGGTGGACCGGCCCAGCCGCTGTCGGAGCAGGTAGGCGCCGATCGAACCATCGACGAGATCGACCATCGTCCCGAGCGGACGCTTCCGGTGGGCCTGCGAACCACGCGGTCGGGCGCCAGCCATGCCACCACGCTCGCCGGTCCGACGATAGACCGACGACGCGACCACGACGGCGGCCGCCACGATAAAGGCGAGGACGAGGGCATCCGGGAGCATGTCGGCGAGATGCTAGCACCCGGTCGCGGCGTGCAGATCGGGTGGTTCGCCTCAGCGATCGGGCTCGTAGGGGTCGGCTTCCAGTTCCTCTGGTCGCCGGAAGGTGCCCCGCTTCGGCGCGAACAGGACGAGGCCGGACACGATGAACACCCCAAGGAACGCGTACAGCTGGTTCACCTCGGATACGACCATCGAGAGGACCGCGAGCGCGCCGCAGATCCCATAGATCACGAGGACCGTGTTGCGATGGGAAAGTCCGAGGTCCAGCAGCCGATGGTGGATGTGCGACCGATCCGGCGCGAACGGTGAGCGGCCCTTGCTGATCCGTCCCACGATGATCCAGAACGTGTCGATGATGGGCACGCCAAGGACCAGCACCGCGACCGCGACCTTGGCCTCGCCGAGGATAGCCAGGACGGCCAGCGTGTAGCCGACGAACTGGACCCCGCTCGTCCCGCTGAAGATCCTGGCCGGATGGAAGTTCCAGCGCAGGAAGCCGGCGAGCGACCCGGCGAGCGCGAAGCACAGGACAGCGATGAGTGGCTGGCTGACCTGCGTGGTGAGACTGATGAGCCCGAGCGTGACCGATGCGATCAGGGCGATGCCGGTCGACAGTCCATCGAGTCCATCGATCCAGTTGATGCTGTTGATCATGCCCACGATCCAGAACACGGTGAACCCGACGGAGAACGGCTCGCTGAACTGGAACACACCGCCACCGATCGGGTCGTTGATGACCGCGATACCGATCCCGAGAGCCACGGCCAGCAGGGCCAGCACCAGTTGACCACCGAACTGCCACCGGGCGCGAAGATCGAGCAGATCGTCAAGCGCGCCGAACGTTGCGGCGGCCGCTCCGCCGACGAACAGGGCGACCAGCTCATTGACCTCAAGATTGGGAGGTGTGGGCAGCCAGCCGACGCGCTCGTTGAGCAGGACGAAACCCGCGGCCACGACCAGGAATGACCCGGCGATCGCGAGCCCACCGGAACGTGGCAGGGTCCGGGTGTTGACTCGGCGAGCTTCCGGGCGGTCCACGATGCCATGTCGGACGACCGTCCGGAATACGATCGGGGTCAGCCCTATCGCGATCAGCGCGGCCAGCACGAAGACGGCGACGCTGGGACCGATGCTGGCTTCGACCCCCTCGATGAACTTCATCCGTGGGGTGTCGTCATGCGGCGGGCAGACCCGGGACCGGGAAGCGGGCGACGATATCGGCGACGTCAGCGGCGAGCCGGCGCTGGACTGTCTCGTCGTCCCGTCCGGCGATGGCCTCGATGATGATCCGGCCGACAGCGCGCATCTCGTCCTCGCCGAAGCCGCGGGATGTGGTGGCCGGGGTGCCCAGCCGAATGCCGCTGGCCGTGTTGGGCGGCAAGGGATCAAACGGGATCCCGTTCTTGTTGACCGTGATCCCGATCTGATCGAGCAGGTGCTCGGCCACCTTGCCGGTCACCCCGAGCGGGGTCACATCCACGAGCATCAGGTGGTTGTCCGTGCCGCCACTGACTACGCGCGCGCCAAGGTCCGCCAGGGTCCCGGCCAGGACGGCCGCGTTCGAAACCGTCCGCCGCTGGTCCTCCCGGAACGGTTCCTCGGCCGCGAGCTTGAAGGCGATCGCCTTGCCCGCGATGACCTGCATGAGAGGACCGCCCTGGACGCCCGGAAAGACCGTCTTGTCGATCGCCGCGCCAAGCGAGCCCTTGAGCGCCGGGAAGTCGGCCGGATCCACGCTGTCGGGCAGCTCGTGCCGGGCGAAGATCAGCCCACCGCGCGGCCCGCGAAGCGTCTTGTGCGTGGTCGAGGTGACGATGTCGGCGTGAGGGAACGGGCTCGGGTGGATGCCGGCGGCCACGAGCCCGGCGATGTGGGCCATGTCCACGAACAACAGCGCTCCGACACCGTGGGCGATGGCCGCCATGCGCTCGAAGTCCCACAGCCGCGGGTATGCGCTCGCACCTCCGACGATCATCTTTGGCCTGGCTAGCTTCGCCTGCGCCTCCATCTCGTCGTAGTCGATCCGTTCCGTGTCCTGGCGGACCCCGTAGGCGCTGACCTCGTACAGCTTGCCGCTGAAGTTGAGGGCCATACCGTGGGTCAGGTGGCCGCCGTGGGCCAGGTTCATCCCGAGGATCCGATCACCGGGCTTGAGCACACTGAAATAGGCGGCCATGTTGGCCTGTGCACCCGAATGCGGCTGGACGTTGACGTGCTCGGCGCCGGGGTACAGTGCGAGGGCTCGGTCCTGGGCGAGCCGCTCGGCGATATCGACGAACTCGCAGCCGCCGTAGTAGCGCTTTCCGGGCAGGCCCTCTGCGTACTTGTTGGTCAGCCAACTGCCCTGCGCCTCCATGACCGCCGCCGATACGTAGTTCTCGCTGGCGATCAGCTCGATGTTGTCGTGCTGGCGGCGGCGTTCGCCCTGCATCGCCTCCCACAGGACAGGATCAAGCTCCGCGATCGACTCAAGCGCGAGACCGCGCGGCCGGGAGATGGTCATGGGTCGTCGACTCCTTCGTGCCCGACGCGCGCGTCCCTTCGACCGACCCCACCCTGGTCTGCCGGCACGCTGCGGCTTCGCAGTATCTTCCCACGATTGCGAGCCCCGTCGGCGGAGACGGGGCGATCGGACGCCGGTTCGTGCCCACCCACGGTCAGCCCAGGCCGTGCTCCACCCCCGCTGCGTCGAGGATGGCGGCAAGCGTCGCTGGCGCCACGGCACCGGCCCGCAGGATGACCGGGCTCGGGCCGGTGCAGTCGACGATGGTGGATGCCGGGCCGCCGTGGGCCGGGCCGCCGTCGAGCACGAGGTCGATCGCCTCGCCGAGCTGGTCCATGATGTCGGCCGCATCGGTCCCTTCCGGCAGGCCGGACAGGTTGGCGGACGTCGTCGGCAGCGGCCCCAGAGCGCGCGCAAGGGCGCGTGGGGCGTCGTGTGCCGGAACACGGAGCCCGATCGTCGCAGCACCTCCGGTCAGGACCGCCGGCCAGCGCACATCGGGGCGCTGATGGACGACGAGCGTCAGGCCGCCCGGCCAGCACGCATCGGCCAGCGCTTCGGCCGCCGGAGACATCACCCCCGCCTCGCCGGCCTGGATCGTATCGGCGAGCAGCAACATGATCGCTCGGTCGGGCGGTCGGCGTTTCACGTGAAACAGGCGTTCTATTCCATTTGGCGTTGTCAGCGCCACGGCGATCCCATACACGGTGTCGGTCGGAAGGGCGACGACGCCGCCGGAACGCAGACACTCCACGGCGAGCGCCCGGCCGTCGACATCATCCGCGACGACTTGGGCCGTCATGTGTCCGCCGACCCGCCGGCACCAAGATGGTCCCGGTCACCCGAAGCCTGCAGGTCGCGCGCCTCGCCGGCCAACCGTCGTGACGCGGCAAGCACCTCGGACGGATCGGCCAGCACGAGCTGCTCGATCATCGCCGCAGCGCCCTCGTCGGCCAACGGCGGAGCGACGTAGCGGGCCACGGCGCGGACACCCGAGGGCGCGCTCGGCATCGCCGTTCCGTGCCCGACTTCGGCCAGCATCTCCAGGTCGTTCCACTGGTCGCCGATGGCGAGGGTCGCGGCCAGCGGGATGCGCAGTCGCCTGGCCAGCCAGCGCACGGCCCGGCCCTTTGACACGCCCGGCGCCACGAACTCGAGGAACTTCGGGTGCGAGATCGTCACGTCGGCTCGCCCCCGGAACGATGAGCGCGCGAGCGGTGCGACGGCCACCGGCACGGGTGGCACACCGACCGCGAGCACCTTCGTGACTGGGTGGCTGATCGCCTCGACCAGATCCGGTACAAGCTCGGCCCGCGCACCCATAAAGGCCGAGTAGTCGTCCGCGTTGGGGTCGTCGGCGCGCAGGATGAACCGCTCGAGGTGGTTGATGTGCGGATCGAGGTCGTGCGCCAGGGTCCAGGTGACGATGTCACGAGCCACCTCGGGTGCGATCGGCGTATGCATCAGCAACCGGCCGAGCCGCCGTGAATCGATCTCCGGCATCGCCCGAATCAGGCCACCCTGATAGCCCACGATCGGGCCGGTCAGCCCAAGCTCCCGGGCGAACCGCAGCGCGGACGACACCATCCGGCCGGTGATCAGGGATACGGCGACGTCGCGTTCCATGGCGGCCCGGACGGCGGCGCGCGTCCGCGGCCCGATGGCGTGGTCGTCGCCGATGATCGTCCCGTCGATATCGAGGGCGATGAGCCGGATCGGAAAGACCGGATCGGGTGGCACGGCCAAACCGGTCAACGTGACCCGTCGCGATCCCGTGTTCATGGAGCGAACGCGCGCTGCACGACCGCGATCCGCGGCAGACCGGCAAGATCGACCTCGACGCGACACGTCCAGCCCGGCAGCACGGTCGCCGCGCAGGCGACGATCGATTCACCCTGGTCCGCCCCGATCTCCAGCATCGCCACGCCGTCGGCGGCGAGCCCCGACTCGAGCACGTCGAACAGCCGCCGGATCAGCGCCAGGCCGTCGACGCCGCCATCGAGCGCCCGGACGGGCTCGAACCCGACATCGACCGGGAGCGAATGCATGGCGTCGGAGCGGATATACGGCAGGTTCGCCACGACCACGTCCCACGACCCCGCCAGGCCCGACTCCTCCAGGCCCGACCCATCCACGGCCTCCGCGGGCAGCAGATCGGCCAGGGCGAATGCCATCCGGTCGCCGACCGCGTGGCCGACAGCGTTCTCGCGGGCCAGATCAAGCGCCTCCACGGAGATGTCAACAGCCGTGACCACGACCTCACCGATCGGCACACCCCGCGAGCGCAGCGCGACCGCCAGCGCGACCGCGACCGCGCCGCTCCCGGTTCCCACATCGACGACACGCAGCGGACTGCCGGGTCTCACCCCACCCGTGAGACGCCGCATGACCTCTGCAAGGGTCAGATCCACAAGCGCCTCCGTCTCGGGACGCGGGATCAGGGCCCGCGGATCCACGCTCAAGGCGATCCCGTGGAACTCCTTGACGCCGCGGATGTAGGCGACCGGCTCGCCCCCAGTGCGACGCTCCAGGTTCGCCAGAAAGGTCTCTTCCGCAGATGCACCCACGGGCGCCTCCCCGTGGGCCACGACCGCCGTCCGATCCACCCCGATCGCGTTGGCGAGCAGCAGCTCCGTGTCGAGACGGGGCGTGTCGAAGCCCAGGGCCCGCAGCCGCGCGGCACCCTCGTCAAGGAGACTGCGGGTCGTCGTCATCGGCGCGCTCGTCAGAGGCGGATGGTGACGGCCAGATCGCCCACCTTGCGCAGGACCTCGGCGCTCGTCGTGCCCCGCCAGCGGTGGAACAGGAGGTCCACCGACGCCTCCCCCACGCGCACATCCCGGAGCGTGACCCGGCCCAGCCACTCGGGCAGCTGCGGATGGAGCAGTTCGAGTTCGCCGACGTCCGCGTGCGCCCGCAGGCCGAGCATCGTCTCAAGAAAGAGGAACGATGAACCGGCGGCCCAGGCCTGCGGCGAGCACGCGACCGGATATGGCACAGGAACCTGCGCCTCGGTCTTGTCAAAGCCGCAGAACAGCTCGGGTAGTCGGTAATCGGTGAAGCCCTGGGCGGCCTCCATCATCTGGCTGACCAGCCGGTTCGACGCATCGTGGTACCCGTAGCGCTTGAAGCCGGCCGCGATCAGGGATGTGTCGTGAGGCCAGACCGTGCCGGTGTGGTAGCCGATCGGGTTATAGCCGGGCTGGCCGGATGCGTACGTGCGGATGCCCCAGCCCGAGAACATGGACGGTTGGAGCAGCCGCTCGACGACGTCGGCGCAGTGGCGCACCGGGATGATGCCGGTCCACAGGCACTGGCCCACATTGCTCGCGATCGCATCGGCGTGGCGCTTGTCGCCATCGAGCGCCATGGCGTAGAAGCGCTGGTCCTCCACCCAGAATGCCGCCTCGAATCGCTCCGCCATCGTCGCCGCCTCGGCGTCCAGGCGAGCGCCCATCGCGTCGTCACCGCGCATCCGGGCCAGACGCGCCATCCGCCGCTTGGCATCGAACACGTAGCCCTGGACCTCGGCCAGCGCGATGGGTCCAACGGCCTCACGTCCGGACCGATCCCGGATCGCATCGCCCGAGTCCTTCCAGCCCTGGTTCAAGAGGCCGCGCTCGGAGCGCCGCTCGTATTCCACGAAGCCGTCGCCGTCGAGATCGCCGTAACGGTCGATCCACTCGAGCGCGGCCAGCGCGTTCGGCCAAAGACGCTCGATCATCTCCCGATCGCCGGTCCAATCGAATGTCGCACCCAGCAGGATCAGCCATAGCGGTGTCGAATCGACCGAGCCGTAGTACGGCGTATGCGGCAGTTCCCCGGTCCGGGCCATCTCGCCGGCCCGCAGCTCGTGCAGGATCTTGCCGGGCTCGGCGTCGCGCCAAGGGTCGTCCTCGGTCGCCTGGTTCGCGGCGAGCACCTCGAGGATCTCCATCGCCAGCTGCGGCCGGAAGGCGAGCGCCTGGAATGCGGTGATCAGCGCGTCCCGCCCGAACAGCGTCGCGAACCACGGCACGCCTGCGGCGATGTACCGCTGACCTGGTCCGGGCCCCTCGTTGACGAGGAGGCGCAGATCCAGGACGGAGCGCTTGATGACCAGGTTGAACAGCTCGTGATCACTCTCGACGGTGGTGGTGCCACGTTCCCAGGCGTGATACGCCGCGGCGCCCTCGTCGGCCGAGACGCGCGGGACCGGAGGGAACAGGGCCGCGAGATCGGCCGAGCCGCAGGCTTCGTCGCGGTCAGGCGGCGGCGCGGCCCGGTCCGTGTTCCAGATCGTCCAGGACAGCTCGCGGACCTCGCCCGGCCCCAGCTCCAGCTCCCAGTCCAGGTGGACCGCCGCGCCGCTGTCGGGCCGGTCCGGCGCGGGCTCGGCTACGGAATCGACGCCCCCGGCTCCCTCGGTGAAGGCCAGGTGCGTCAGCTGCTGGGTCCCGTCCAGTCCGTCGTAGCGAAAGGTCACCCGCCGGTCCGTCACGGCGACCGGGAGCAGGCGGCCTCGGCCGGTGCGCGGGTAGCCCCGGACCTCGAAGATGTCCGCCCCGTCCGTGCCGAGCTCCAGTTTCACCGGCACGTGAGCCGGTTGGTCGGCGTGGTTGACGATACGCAGTCGTTCCTCCACCCCGTCCGTACCGATCAGGCGCTCCCGGCTGATCCTGATCGTCCGACCCACCAGGATGTCGAACTCATCCTGCGGATGCGGATGCACCTTCATGTCCGGATTGCGGTCGGCCGCCGGGTTGGTCATCTGGATCCCACCGCGATAGTTGCCACCGACCGATGCCTGGAGCAGGACCGGCCGGCCGCCACCGACCGACAGCACCGAGCACGACAGGACCCGCGTATCGCCCCGATACAGTCCCAACCCACGCGAGTCCGAGAGGATGTCGCCGAAGGCGTCGGTCAGCAGGTAGCGGTTGCCGTGCTTGAGGACCTGCACCGATCCGAGGTCCGTCGCCTTGACGATCGGCGCGACCCGGGCTGGCAGGAAGCGGACGTCCGCGGGCTCAGGCGTCGTCATCGGTCCCCACCACATCGGACAGTCGGTCCGCCTGGTCCTGCATGATCAGGGCATCGATCAGATCATCGATGTCGCCGGCCAGAACACCCGGCAGGTTGTGGACCGTCTTCCCGATCCGGTGATCCGTGACCCGGTCCTGCGGGTAGTTGTAGGTCCGGACCTTGTCGCTGCGGTCGCCCGTCCCGACCATCGATTTGCGGGCCGCCGAATCGGCCGCCCGTTGTTTCTGGATCTCGAGATCGAGCAGGCGCGAACGCAACACGGACATCGCCTTGGCCTTGTTCTTGTGCTGGCTCTTCTCATCCTGGATCTCGACCACGAGGCCGGACGGCAGGTGGGTGATGCGAACGGCGGAATCGGTCGTGTTGACCGACTGGCCGCCCGGGCCAGACGAGCGCTTGACATCGATTCGGAGGTCCCGCTCTTCGTCGATAGCGATCTCGACCTCGTCGGCCTCCGGCATCACCACGACCGTGGCGGTCGATGTGTGGATCCGTCCGCTCGATTCCGTCGCCGGGATCCGCTGGACCCGATGGACACCGCCCTCGAACTTGAGACGGCTGTAGGCACCCTCGCCGCGGACCTGGACGATCGCTTCCTTGACGCCGTCGATGCCGGTCTCGTTGACGCTCAGCAGCTCGGGCTTGAAGCCGTGCCGGTCAGCGTAGCGGGTGTACATCCGCAGCAGCTCGGCCGCGAACAGGGCGGCCTCGTCGCCGCCGGCGCCGGCCCGGACTTCCAGGATCACGTCGCGAGCGTCGTTCGGGTCGCGTGGCAGGAGCAGGACCTTGAGATCCTCGATGAGGCGCGTTTCGTCCGTCTCCAGACGATCGATCTCGACGCGCGCCATCGAGCGCAGCTCGTCGTCCGCCTCGCCATCCTCGCGCAGGTCCCGTGCCCCGTGGAGCTCCTCGCGGGTGGCCCGCAACGAACGAAAGGCCTCGACCGTGGGTTCCAGGCGGGCCATCTCCTTGCCCAATCGACGGATCTCGTTGGGGTCCGCGGTGACGCTGGGGTCGGAGAGCTGGCGCTGGACCTCGTCGTACTGGGCGGCGATCTGCGCCAGCGTGGCGTCGAGGTCGCTCATGTCAGGGGCGGCGGCTCGTCCGTGGCGGCGACGGGCGCTGGATCGGGCGTCGAGAGGCGCTCCGGCGGGCCGTCGCGCATGGGCGCTCGATCGAACATGGTGGAGCCGTCCGGGATCGCGTTGCCGTCCGCCACGAGGGCCTCCTGCATGGACGTGATGGCGACCTCGATCATGTCGTCCGTGGGGCGCTTGGTCGTGATCATCTGGACGAGGATGCCGGGATACATGATCACCCGGATGAGCGGGTTGTGGCGGAACCTCGCCCCGAGCTTGAGGACCTCATAGCCTACCGCGGCGAGGACCGGGATGAGCACGATCCGGCTGCCGATCATCACCAGCGGCTCCTGCTTGCCGACCAGCGAGAATGTGAAGATGGACAGCAGCACGAGGATCACCAGGAACTCCGTGCCGCAGCGGTGGTGGGCGGTTGGGTACTTGCGGACCTCATCCACCGTCAGCGGGTCGCCGGCCTCGAGGGCGTGGATCGTCATGTGCTCCGCGCCGTGGTACTGGAAGACGCGGTGGATGTCCTCGGTCCGCGATACCAGCGTCAGATAGCCGAGAAAGATGCCGATCTGGATGATCCCCTCCAGGGCCGGCTGTGCCCAACCCTGCTCGACACCCGCGGTCGCCACGCTGGAGACGAACAACGGCAGCAGCGAGAAGACCGCGATGGCCACCCCAAACGTGACGATGAGCATCGCCGCGATCGACTTCTTGCCGAGTTCCACGTCCTCCTCGGCGGCCTGGACGTTCGCGCTGCGAATGAGCCAGCGGGTACCGACGACGAGCGTCTCGTACAGCACGATCAGGCCACGGACGAACGGCCACTTCGCGGCGGGCGAGCCATGGACCCCGGAATCCAGTCGTTCCGTGGCCACGACGATCTGGCCGCTGGGGTCCCGCAGGGCCACGGCGATCGCGTCGCGGCCACGCATGAGCACTCCCTCGATGAGGGCCTGGCCGCCATAGGCGTAGTTGGGCATGCGGGCAGTCTACCGGCGATGGCGAGGAGTGACCCGGCGAGTGACCCGGCGGGCCCCGGAATCAGAAACCGGCCGGGTCCGCGGAGGAACCAGCCGGTATGTGAGCGCGGCGAGCACGGACTAGCCGCGGGCCGAGCGCTCCAGGCGCTTCTGAAAGCGCTCGACCTGCCCGGCCGTGTCGATGATGTTCTGGGTGCCCGTGAAGAACGGGTGGCAGTTGCTGCACACGTCAACGCGGAGCTCGGGGCGGGTGGACCCCACGGTCCAGTCGCGGCCACAGGACCCACAGTGGACCTTGGCCTCGTGATACTTCGGATGGATATCGGCCTTCACGGGTTGCTCTCCTCCGACGCCGTCCGAGCAGGGCCATCGCCCCGCCGGTGGTCGCCGGCTACGGTCAATACTGGATCAGTGGATCAGGTGGTTGCCGGGGTGGCCGCCTGGACCGCCTCGACCCGGATGCGCTTCTTGGACTTGGTGGCATGCTCGAACCGGACCTTGCCGGTCACGGTCGCAAACACCGTGTAGTCGCGCCCGAGTCCCGTGCCCGGGCCGGACAGGAAGGTCATGCCTCGCTGACGGACGATGATCGATCCCGCCGGGACGAGTTGACCGTCGCCGGCCTTCACGCCGAGACGCTGGCCAACGCTGTCGCGGCCGTTCTTGACGCTGCCGCCTGCTTTCTTGTGGGCCATCTGGGTTACTCGTCCTTCTTGGTGGCGCGCTTCGGAGCGAGCTTCTTCGGTGCCGCTGCGGCCTTGCCGGGGTCGGCTGCCGTGGCCTTCGTTGTCGGCTTCTTCGCGGCCGGCTTGACCGTGGGCTTCTTGTCGGTCTTGGTGTCGACCTTGGCGCTGGCCTTGACTTCGGTCGCGGCGCCGGTCTTGGCGGTGGCCTTCCTGGCCGGCGTGGTCGGCTTCTTGGCCGGCTCCGTCGTCGATGCCTTCGACGCGGCGAGCTTGGCCGCGAGTGCGGCATCCTTGCTCGCCTGAGCGACGGCCACTTCCTCGAGGCGCTGACGCTCTGTCTTGGCGTCCTGCTCGGCCTTGGCGGCGGTCTGGGCCGCACTCTTGCCGCCGAATACGATGTCGCTGATGCGCAGGACCGTCAGCTCCTGGCGGTGGCCTTTCTTGACCCGGCTGCGGGCCTTGGGTCGATACTTGAACGAGATCAGCTTGGGGCCGCGATCCAGTCGGAGAACCTCGGCGCTGACCGCCGCCCCATCGACCAACGGCTGGCCGATCGTCGCGGTCTCGCCGTCGGCGACGAGCAGGACCCGATCGAAGGAGACGGACTTGCCGGCCTCGACGCCGAGCAGTTCGACTTCAAGTTCGGTGCCGACCTCGACGCGGTACTGCTTCCCGCCGGTCTCGATGACTGCGTACATGGATCCTCAGAGTTTGGCGTGGCAGTCACCGTGGCGACCGCACAGCGGACAGGCAAAGACGCCTGGCCAAGCCGAGGCGCGAACGCGGATTGTACGGCCGAACCGCCGATCGGGTCAATCGTCGCGCTTCGACATCCCCGCTCCCGTCCGACACCGCTGCCGCGGCGGCGGCGCTGATCGGTTGCATCGATCGATTTGGGGATCACCGTGCACGAGTCGTGCGCAGGATCGACGTTCTGGGGCACGACCTCCTCGTGGTCGAGGCCCGATCGATCAACCACACCGATCAGCGGCGCGAGGGCCCGCGGCGGGGGCCGCGGCGCCAGGAGGACGGAGCTGGACCAGGGAACCTGCCCCGGCTGCACCTTCAAACCACGTCGTCGGCCAGCAGGAGACGGTAGCGGATGACCGCGATCGGGTTCAAATCAACGCCAGCCTGGGCCGCGAGAGCCAGGATGACCTCCTCGGGTCGGCCGCTGCCGAGTTGCGGATGGAGGCGGGTGCGGCACACGACTGTGGCCGGTGGTCCAGCCGAAACCCCCAGATCGAGGAGCAGAGGCCGAAGGTCGTACGCCACCGTCCCACTCCCCTTGGCGCGCTCGCGCGGCAGTCGGTCGGCCGCGAGCAGAGCGGCGGCGGCGGCACGAACGCGATCCAGCGGCACCTCGCCAGACAGGACGATCCGGTAGTCGGCCGCGGCGACCCGGCCCGCCAGTGGCGGTCCGGCCAGCCAAACGTCGTACAGTTCCATCAACCGCCAGCCTTGTGGCAGGACCTCGTCGACGACGGCACGGACTCGCCACACCGGCCAGCATTCGGTCAGCACGAGATCGATCAGTTCGCCGTTCGCCGCCATGCCCGCGGGCAATGGTGCCCCGAACGAGATCCGTGGCCGCGCCGACACACCAGCCGATCGGGCCAGCGGCAATGCCGTAGCCGCGATCGCCGCCCCAAAGTCGTCGGCCGGGGCTGCGTCGGCCGCACGCGCCACGACCAGCCGCCAGCGCTGTCGCGGCTCGGCGCGCGGCGCGGAGTCGACGGGATCCTGGGGGGCGATCGGGGCGGACACGTCTGGTAGTCTGCCCCACGATGGACCAGTCCGACCGGTCAACCACGGACCGCGAGCCCGTCAAAGCGGGCGGGGCGACGCCCGGGGCGACCCCCGAGGCGGCTCCCACTGCCTGGGTTGCGGACCTGCCGCCGCCACCGTTCGTCGACCCCGCCGCGCCGTCCGGCACAACGCGGTTCGCCCCCATCTCCCCGCGAGTCGCCGTCCTGATCGGCGCGGCCATCGTCCTCGGTGTGCTGCTGTGGATGGCCCGCGACGCCGTCCGTCCGTTCGTCATCGGGCTGCTGTTCGTGTACCTGCTCGATCCGCCCGTCCGCTGGCTCACCCGTCACGGGCTGCGCCGAACGCTGGCCATCGTGCTGGTCTATGTGGTCGCGTTCGTCATCGTCATCGAGGCCCTCAATCTCACCCTCGCCCCTCTCGCCAACGAGATCATCCGCTTCGCTCAGGATCTGCCTGCACTCGCCGGCCAGCTCCAATCGCAGATCGATCGCCTGACCGAGATCTACGCGAGGCTCCAGTTGCCCGATGTCGTGCGCGACTGGATCGATTCGATGATCGTTGGCAGCGGCCAGGGTGGCGCGCCGCCGACGATCGATATCGGCATCTTCTTTCCGGTCCTGAGCGGTGCCGGCAGCGTGATCGGAGCATTGTTCGGGTATCTGCTGCTGCCCGTCTGGGTGTTCTATCTGCTCAAGGATCGTGTCGCCCTGACCGCCCAGTTCGATCGCAGCCTGCCGCCAGCCTGGCGATTCGATGTCTGGGCGGTCCTGCGCATCGCCCGGCGCGTGTTCGGGCAATGGGTTCGGGCGCAGCTCGTGCTCGGCGTCACGGTCGGCGTCTTCACCTTTGCCGGTCTGTTGCTGCTGAGCGAGGTGGTCGATCCGGTGTTCGGGAGGTACGCCGTGCTGCTGTCCATCTCGGCCGGGGTCCTGGAACTCCTGCCGATCATCGGGCCGATCATCGCGGCCGTGCCGGCCGTCCTGCTGGCCGCGACCGCCGGCCTCGAGCCGGTCATCGCCGCGCTGGTGCTGTACACCGTGGTCCAACAGGTCGAGAACAATCTGCTCGTGCCCAAGATCCAGGGGGACGCCGTCCAGCTCCACCCGGCCGCGGTGATGTTCGCGATCATCATCGGAGGGTCCCTGGGGGGTCTCCTGGGGGCGATCCTGGCGCTACCCATCACGGCCGCGATACGCGACGTCGTGCGCTACCTGTTCCGCCGCCTGAGCCCGGATTCGCCGGACTCGCTGGCGCAATCGATCGACGGGCTCGGACTCGAACGGCATCCGGGCGTACCGAGCGTATGACGCCGCCCCCCGATCCGTACAAGACGCTGCAGGTCGACTCCGAGGCAGAGACCGAGGTGATTGCCGCGGCCTATCGGCGATTGGCTCGGAAATACCATCCGGACCTTGCCTCCGGCGCCGAGGCCGCAGCCCGGATGGCGGCCATCAACGCCGCCTGGGAGGTCATCGGCGACCCCGCCCGCCGCGCGGCGTTCGACCGTGGGCGCGAGATCGAGGCGGCGCTCACACGACGCTCCGCAGAATCGACCGGATCGACCGGATCGACCGGATCGACCGGATCGACCGACTCGGCGACCCGATCCCGTACCGGCGCCGCCTCGCGCGCGGCGACCGCGAACGTCCGCGCGCACGAACCCGAAGCCGTGTCCCGGGACTGGACGAGCGGCCGGTCATCCATCGGTGGCGGGTACGACCCATCGATGCGGGCCCCCGACGGCGAGGGGGCCGCAGGTCCGCCGCCCGGTAACCCATCGGGTAGCACGCTCAACTTTGGGCGCTATGTCGGCTGGTCCCTGGGCGAGATCGCCCGCGCGGACCTCGAGTACATCGAGTGGCTGGACCGGACGCCGATCGGTCGGCCGTACCGCGACGAGATCGACGTCATCCTGCGCCAGACAGGCCGGCGTCGCTCGGCCGATGCCGGATCGACAGACCGGCGCGGCTTGTTCCGCCGGCGATAGGCGTCAGGGTCCTGCCGGTGCCTGTGCCTGTGCCTCGGGCTCGGCCTCGGCTGCGGCCCGAGGTATCGCCCAGGCCAGCAGATACGGCGCGATGACGGTCGTCAGGACCACGGCGACGAGCACAGCCCCAAAGAGTCCCTGGGACAGAAGCCCCGCGGCTAGTCCGAGGTTCGCCACGACGATACCGACCTCGCCGCGCGGGACCATCCCGAATCCCACCGCCGTGGACCCCCAGCGGCCGAGCGAACGAGCCCCGATCAGGCCGCCGACGGACTTGGTGACGACGGCAGCCACCGTCAGGACGACTGCCAGCACAGCGATACCCGGCTCCAACAGCGCGCTGACGTCGACCTGCGCACCCGTGACCGCGAAGAAGAACGGGGTGAAGATGAGGCCGAGTGGACGAATCTCGTGCTCGAGTTCTTCCCTTGCCTCTGTTTCCGCCACGATGAGGCCGGCGACGAACGCTCCGATGATCGCCGCAAGCCCGACGGCGGCGGATACGAGCGCCACGGCGAACATCAGGATGAACGCGGGAACCAGCGGCGTGTCCGCGAACAGCGGCCAGGTAAAGATCTCGCGCTTGAGGCCCCGCGCGCGCCGCGCCGCCGCGAACCCCAGGCCGACCAGACCGAACGCTGCTACCGCTACCAACAGCGTGGAGCCCGAGACATCGCCTTCCGCCGCGCCGGACACGACGCCGATCAGGATCAGGGCCAGTACGTCGTCGATGACCGCCGCGCCAAGGACGACCCGCGCGAAGGTCCGGTCGAGCACACCCATCTCGGCGAGCACTCGACTCGTGATCCCGATGCTCGTTGCCGCCAGCGCGAGGCCCACGAACATGGCCGCACTCAGCGTCTCACCCTGGATCAGCACGACCGCCGCGCCGGCGGCAAGCGGCAGGATCATCGCGATGAGCGCGGTCAATACCGCCGGCCGACCGACGGCCAGCAGGTCGTCGAGCCGAACCTGGAGCCCTACCGAGAACAGCAGGATCACGACCCCGATCTCGGCCAGCACAAAGGCGGTCTCGCCGGGAACGACCAGCCCGAGCACGCCCGGCCCGATCAGGAATCCCCCGAGCAGCTCCCCGATGACAGCCGGTTGGCCGAGTCGCCGGGCAACTTCTTCCCCGACCTTCGCCGCGACGAACAGCAGGAAGATGGCGAGCATCACCTCGAGCGGCGCCTGGGACGCCCAGCCCGGCGGGGCGAGAAGAATCGGGGGTATGGCGATGGACCAGGGCGCAATCACGGTTCAGCCTGGATAGCGGAAATGGCTTTGGCCCATGGTGATCACGAGGGACATGATGATCGTCCACGCACTCGGGCAGCTCGGTTCCTTGAGATCACCACTCCGCGCGCGTCTGGCGGATGTTGATGCTCTGGAGGATGCCGAGCCCGATGGCCGTGCTCACGAGCGACGCTCCCCCGTGCGTCACGAACGGCAGCGGGATGCCGGTGATGGGCATGATGCCCATGACCATTCCGACGTTGACCACGAGCTGGAAGAGGATCATCGAGGCGATGCCTGCGGCGAACATCGTGCCGAATGGATCGCGCGACCGCCAGCCGGCGACGAGCACCCGGAAGAGAAGGAGGGTGAACAGGCCGAACATCACGAGCCCCCCGATGAACCCCAGCTCCTCGGCCAGCACGGAAAACACGAAGTCGGTCGTCTGGACCGGTAGAAAGTCGCCTTGGGCCTGGGTGCCATTGGTCAGTCCCTTACCTAACCACCCACCCGAGCCGACCGCGATCTGCGACTGATAGAGCTGGTACCCGGAGCCTGCGACGTCCGGGGTGGGATTCAGAAACGACGTCAGGCGCTCCTTCTGATAATCGAGCAGGACATAGGTCCACGCGATCGGGACCATCGCCACCACCACCGCGGCAAGGGCGCCTAGCCATCTCATGCTGGCGCCCGACATCCAGAGCATGCCGGCTAGGAGCGCCGCAAAGACCAGCGATGTGCCGAGATCGGGCTGGAGCATCACGAGTACCCACGGTGGCCCAACGAGGACGCATGCACCCAGGATCGTCCGCAGCGAATCGAGCGTCCCCTGGTGACCGGTGAGGTATTGCGCCAGCACGACGATCATGAGGATCTTGGCGAGCTCGCTGAACTGGAATGTGAACGGGCCAAAGGTGATCCAGCGAGACGATCCGCCGACGCCGTCGCCGATGAGCAGGGTGAGGACGAGCAGACCGAGCTGGATCGCGTAGACCGGCCAGGAAAAGGTCCGCAGCCATCGGTAGTCAAAGGCTGTGGCGATGATGAACGCGACCGTCGCGATGCCCGCCCACATGAGGCCCCGCGTAAAGGTCGTTCCAGCCTCGAGCGGGGTCGCGCCGGCCTCGACGCTGTTGGTGTAGGCCATGACCAGACCCATCGCCGCGAGCAGGCCGGCGAAGGTCGTGAGCTGCAGGTCGAACGCGCGCCAGGCCGTGCTAACGGACTTGGCAGCCCAATCGGAGACGCGTGCAGGTTCGGCTCGGATGACGCCCATCAGTCGTTCCGATAGAAGTTGCCGCGTTCAAGCAGCTCGGGGAGGCGGTAGTCCTTCGCGATGTCGTAGTGCAGCTGGAAGAAGTACTTCACGATCTCGGTCGCCGCGTTGCCGGTGGTCCGGGAGTCGTGGGCAAAAGCCATCACGACCAGCTCCGAGTCCGCATCGTCGAACGAACCCTTGACCGGGTCCTTCGGGGTGAACCCGACGAAGAACGAGGAGTACGGCAGACGACCCTTGGAGTCGGGCGTACCGAACTCGGCGGTACCGGACTTGCCGGCGATCTTGATGGGCAGATCGACGAGGTTGTAGGTGTGGCGCAGGGTCACGGTGTTGCGCGCGGCGTTGCGCATAACCCGCAGGACAGCCGGCTTTACCTTCAGCTTGTGGAGCACCTTTGGCTTGAATGGGCGAACGACCTCGCCGTCCGGTCCCACGATCTCACGGACCAGCTGCGGCTGGTACAGCGTGCCGCCATTGGCCAGCGCCGCGTAGGCGTTGAGGAGCTGGAGCGGGGTGACGTTGTCGTAGCCCTGACCGATACCCGCCTGATAGGTCTCACCGGGGAAGATCTCGGCGCCAAGCGCGTCCTGCTTCCACGCGTTGGTCGGGACGATACCGGCCACTTCACCCGGGAGATCGATCCCGGTGGGCTCGCCGAAGCCGTACTGGTTCGCCCAGTACCCGAGTCGATCGATCCCGAGCATGCCGGCCAGCTGGTAGAAGAACGTGTCGCTGGAATGCCCAAAGCCGCAGTAGATGTCGCACGGTCCCCAGCCGCGGCGGTTCCATTCGTAGAACTTCGTGGATCCGAGCGTCAGGTAGGCCTTTGTGAGGAGCCGAGTCGTCGTCGTGATCTCGCGGTCACCGAGCGCACCGGTCCCGGTGACCAATTTGTAGGTGGAGCCTGGGGCGTAATGGGCTTGGGTCGCATGGTTCAGCAGCGGCTTGTCCTTGTTTTTGAGCAGCTTGGCGTAGTCGGCCTGGCTGATGCCCCTGGCGAACAGGTTGTTGTCGTAGGTCGGCAAACTGACCATCGCCAGGACCTCGCCGGTCTGGGGGTTCATCGCGATGACGACACCGCGGGTCATGCCGATCTTGTCCATCGCCCACTTGAGGGCCTTCTGGGCGTCCTTCTGGGCTTTCGTGTCGATCGTGAGCGTGAGCGACGCACCTGGCACCGCCTCCTGGACGGTCTGAAGCACCTGGGTGCGCCGTCCCGTGGCATCTCGAGCCACGCTCTCCTGGCCGTACGTCCCGCGGAGCTCGGTCTCGTAAAACGCCTCGAGACCCATCTTGCCGAGCAGATCGTCCGGTTGATAGCCGAGTTCGCGCAGGTCGGAAAGCTGCTCCGCGGACACCGGCCCGGTGTAGCCGAGGAGGTGCGACAGCAGCGGGCCGTCCGCGTACTGCCGGCGGGCCTCGACGGCGACCTCGACACCGGGCAACTCGAAACCTGCCTCGGAGATGAGCTGTGCCGTCGATTGGTCCACGTCGCCGGCGATGCGCACCAGATCGAACGCCGAACCTGGGTTGCTGTCGATCGATTCATGGATCTCGGACGGGTCGACCTTCAACAGCGCCCCGAGTCGGGCGACGACGTCGTCACGCAGGTCGTTCGGCAAGTCTGCCGGCCGCACCTTCACGATGAACGTGGGCACATTGGAGACCAGCAGCCGCCCGTTCCGGTCGTGGATAAGCCCGCGCGGCGCGGCAATGGCCTCGAGCACGGTGCGCTGGCGGGTGGATATCTCGCCATACACCGTGCCATTGGCGATCTGGAGGTAGAACAGTCGAGCGGTGAGGGCGCCGACACCAACGACGATGACGAGGGCGAAGACGATAAACCTTGAGAATCGACGTTCAGGGACGGTCGAGCGCCCGTCGAGGTACATGTTCACCAGTCCATCCGGTCCTGCTCCGCGCGGCGATCATGGATGGCGACGGTCAGTGGCCCAACGAGCGCGCCGACGACGGCGTCATAGACCGCGCCCGGAAATGCGACCGCCAGAGGGTCGGCGACGGGGAGCGGCACGCCGAGCGAGCCAAAGGCCAGGAACAGGATCATCGTGTATCCGATACTGAGGACGAAGACGGCTCCGATCGGGACGATCGGACGGACGCGTGCGAACGACCGGGCGAGTATCCAGGCCGCCCCCACGCAGATGAGCAGGGCGAACGGGGTCGAACCGAGTGGTCGTTGTGCAAGGACATCCAGGGCGAGGCCTCCGACAAAGGCCCAGACGAGTCCGGCCTCGATGCCGAGCGCGATCGTGACGACCACGGCCAGCACCAACACCGGGTGGGGTTGGGCGGTCCCGACCCGGAGGTACGGAACCACGGTTAGTTCGAGCAGGGCCGTCACCACCGCACCAACCGCAGCGAGAAGCAGGGTCATGGACGGGTCGATTCCTCGGGCGATGCGGCCAGAAGGTCGGGTGCCCGCCTGCCCGGTTTCCAGAAACAGCGACCGGATCGGGGGCGACGTCTCGTCGGAGTATCCCATGACCCGCCAGATGGGGCAATGGGCCGGAGCGGCCGCCGACCAGGCAGACCGTACCTGTTTCACGTGAAACATCCAACGGACCGGCTGCAGGTGATTCGCAGCTAAGCGACGCATGGCATGCTCGGGACCCCCGGGACCACCCGACCGCGAACGAAAGGAACCGTCAACGATGATAGAATCCGAGGCTGTGAGAGCCCTTCGAGCAGGTCACTGAGTGGGCCAGACGATCGCCTGCGCAAACCAGAAGGGCGGTGTCGGAAAGACGACCACAGTCGTGAATCTGGCGAGTTACCTCGCACTCGACGGTGTTCGCGTCCTCGTGATCGATCTCGACCCCCAGGGCAACGCCACCAGTGGCTTCGGCGTGGATCGTGCCGTTGTCGAACGGTCGATGTATGACGCGATGGTCGGCGATGACACCCTGGACGACCTCATCGTCCAGGGGACCGCCGAGGGCGTTGACATCATCCCTTCTGCCGTCGCGCTGGCCGGTGCAGAACTCGAACTGGCCGGGGTCAGCGCCCGGGAACGCCGATTGCACCGGCTCATCGAGCCGATCGAGGACCGCTACGACGTCATCTTCATCGATTGCCCACCATCGCTCGGTCTGTTGACCGTGAACGCTCTGACCGCCTCGGATGCGGTCCTGATCCCGCTCCAATGTGAGTACTACGCGCTTGAGGGACTGACCCAGTTGCTGGCCACCATCGATCTCGTGCGAGATCACCTGAACCCCGGGCTCGACCTCGACGGCGTCGTCCTGACCATGGCTGACGCCCGAACGAATCTGTCCGCGGACGTCGCCGCGGAAGCGCGCCGACACCTTGGCGACACGGTTTACCAGACGGTCATCCCGCGCAGCGTCCGACTGTCGGAGGCCCCGAGTCACGGCCTGCCGATCACCCGCTACGCCCCGGACTCGCGCGGTGGGCTGGCCTACAGGGCCCTGGCCGTCGAGTTTCGCGCTCGTAGCCAGATCGGGTCCCGGCGTGACGCCGGCCGGGCGGGCGACATGCTGGTGTTGTCATGACGGTCCGGCCCGAGCGACCCCATGCTCTGGGCCGGGGCCTGTCCGCCCTCATCCCGCAACGGACCGCGAGCCAGCCTGGTCCCACGGAGATCCTGATCGTCCGCATCCGGCCGAATCCGCAGCAGCCGCGCCGGCGGTTCGATGAGGGCGAACTGGCCACACTCAGCGCAAGCATTCGCGAGCATGGCGTCCTGCAGCCGATCCTCGTCACCGAGATCATCGACGGGTACCAGCTCGTCGCCGGCGAGCGACGCGTGCGCGCGGCCCGGGCTGCCGGTCTCGAACGTATCCCGGCCGTCATTCGCCAGCTGTCCGATCAAGCACAGCTCGAGGTGGCCCTCGTCGAGAACCTGCAGCGCGAGGACCTCGACGCGATCGAGGCTGCGCACGGGTTCCACCGCCTGGTCGAAGAGTTCGGATTCACCCACGAACAGATCGCCTCCCGGGTCGGGCGGGCCCGGTCAACCGTCGCCAATACCCTTCGGCTGCTCGAGTTGGCCCCGGCCATCCAGTCGGCCGTCGCGGACCGCACCATCACCGAGGGTCATGGCCGCGCCCTGGGCGGGCTGTCCGTAGAGCACCAGGAACGGGTCCTCGGGTCGGTCGTGGACCAGGATCTGTCCGTGCGGCAGACCGAGGAGCTGGTTCGTCGCCTGCGCGAACCGCGAGCGGAACGAGTCGTCCGGACCACCGATCGGACCCGCCTCGATCCCGACATGGAGCGGGTGGAGGAGGATCTCCGACGTGCCCTGGGCACAAAGGTAAGCCTGGCACGGTCGCGCCGAGGCGGCCGCATCGTCATCGAGTACTACAGCGACGAAGAGTTGGGGCGACTGTTCGAGCGCTTGACCGGAGGGACCGCGTGACCGAAGAAGCGACCACGAGGGCCGTTACGCCAGCGATCGCCGCGAATGGCCGCACCAGAAAGCCCCGGGCGGCTGGCTCTGATTATGACGCCGCCAGCATCCAGGTCCTCGAGGGCCTCGAAGCGGTACGCCGTCGTCCCGGGATGTACATCGGTTCGACAGACGCGCGCGGCCTGCATCACCTGGTATGGGAAGTCGTCGACAACTCGATCGACGAAGCGATGGCCGGTCACGCCACGACCATCCACGTCGCGATCAAGAGCGATGGCCTGGTCGTCGTGCAGGACGACGGACGCGGCGTCCCGGTCGGACGCCATTCCACCGGCAAGGACGCCCTCGAGGTGGTCCACACGGTCCTTCATGCCGGCGGCAAGTTCGGTGGCGGCGGCTACAAGGTCTCGGGCGGCCTGCACGGCGTCGGCGTGAGTGTCGTCAACGCGCTGTCCTCGTGGATGCGTGTCGAGTCGTCGCGCGACGGGAGCGTGTGGTCGCAGGAGTACGAGCGCGGCAAACCGAGCACATCGGTCAAGAAGGAAGGGCCGCAGGGCACGCGCAAGGGCACGACCACGAGCTTCCGCGCCGACGCCGAGATGTTCGAGACCATCGATTACTCATTCGAGATGATCAGCCAGCGCCTGCGCGAGTCCGCGTACCTCACCAAGGGCGTCTGGATCACCCTTGTCGACGAGCGGATCGACCGCGAGCGCTCGTTCTATTTCGAGGGTGGTCTGCAGTCCTTCGTCCGGCATCTCAACCGGAACAAGGTGGCGCTCCACGCTCGGCCGATCTACGTCGAGCGCAAAGAGGGTGCGACCGCGGTCGAGGTGGCCCTCCAGTACAACGACACGTACACGGAGAACGTCCTCGCGTTCGCCAACAACATCAATACGGTCGACGGCGGCTCGCATGTGACCGGTTTCCGGGCCGCCCTGACCAGCTCACTCAATGACTGGGCCCGCCGCGCGGGCGTGCTCAAGGACAACGACAGCAACCTCTCCGGCGAAGACGTCCGCGAGGGCCTGACGGCCGTGATCAGCGTCAAGCTCACCGATCCGCAATTCGAGGGCCAGACCAAGGCCAAGCTTGGCAATGCCGAGGTCAAGGGACAGGTCCAGACGGCCGTCGCCGACAGCCTCGGCCAGTACCTTGACGAGAATCCGTCCGATGGCCGGCGAATCATCGATAAGTGTCTGACCGCCGCCCGCGCGCGGGAGGCCGCCCGAAAAGCACGTGACCTCGTCATCCGAAAGGGCGCGCTGGACGGCATGGCACTACCCGGCAAGCTCGCCGATTGTCAGGAACGTGACCCTGCCCACAGCGAGCTGTACATCGTCGAGGGCGACTCCGCCGGCGGTTCCGCCAAGCAGGGCCGGAATCGGCGGTTCCAGGCCGTCCTGCCTCTGCGCGGCAAGTTGCTCAACGTCGAGAAGGCACGACTGGACAAGATCCTGTCCAGTGAGAACGTCCGGCCGCTGATCATCGCGCTCGGTGCGGGCATCGGCGACAGCTTCGATCTGACGAAGTTGCGCTACCACCGGATCATCATCATGACCGACGCGGACGTCGATGGTGCCCACATCCGTACCCTCCTGCTCACCTTCTTCTATCGCCACATGCCCGAAGTCGTGGATGCTGGCTACCTGTACATCGCCCAGCCGCCGCTCTACCGCGTGAGTACCGGCAAGGTCACCCGCTATGCGCAGAACGAGAAGGAGCGCGAGCGAATCATCAAGGAGTTCAACGTCAAGAATCTGTCCGTCCAGCGGTTCAAGGGCCTCGGCGAGATGAACGCCGATCAGCTCTGGGAGACGACCATGAACCCGGCGACCCGGACCCTCCTGCGCGTGGATTCCGAGAACGCCGCATTGGCCGACGAGATCTTCACCATGCTCATGGGCGAGAAAGTGGCGCCACGCAAGGAGTTCATCAAGGCCGAGGCTCGCAAGGTGCAGAACCTTGATGTCTAGGGCCCGCGTCATCGATGTGCCTGGCGTTCCGCGATTCGAAGTGGACCCGCATCACTGCTTCGCGTGCGGAAGTCTGAACACGAGCGGGATCGGTCTCATCCTGCATGTCGAGCCCGGTCGTTGCTGGACGGACCTGGCCCTGGAGCGTCGATTCGAAGGCTGGGATGGCATCGCGCACGGGGGCATCATCGCGACCATCCTCGACGAAGTCATGGCCTGGTCCCTCGTAGGTGAGGACAACTGGGGCGTGACCGCCAGGATGCAGCTCGCATTCCGGCGACCGGTCGAGATCGGCCGCCCGCTCCGCGCCGAGGGCTGGGTGACCCGGTCGCGCCGGCGCGTGGTGGAAGCAGCCGGGCGGATCCTCGACCCGGCTACCGGCACGGAGCTGGCGACCGCGACCGGGACCTATGTGGCGGCCGACGAGGCGCGCAAACGCGAACTCCGCGACCGTTATCGCTTCGTTCCGGTGACCGATCCACCCGAACCGGTGGCCGGTCCCTCATGACCATCTCCGAGGCCACCCGACCAACCGCTTCCAGGACCGCCACTCCAGCTGCAGAGGCAGGCCGGCCGAGCCCGACCACGGCCCGGGCCCGGGTATTCGTCGCCGCCCACCAACCAGCAGCCGTGAACCTCGGAACCAGCCTCGCCCGGCAGATCGGCGACCCCGAGACGTTCGCCACGGCCCTCCGCCGTGGCCTGGCTCGGCTCAGTGACCCCGAGTACCTTGCCGGTCAGCGGCGCGTCGCCCCGGGTCTCGGCCCGATCCATGGCGTGCGGTCGCCGCTGCTGGCCGCGATCGCCGGCGGCTTCCGAAGGGCTACCCGACACGACCGCCCGACAACCCTGCTGTTCCTCGCCGATCGCCTGTTCCGTGAACCTCACCTCGAGACACGCTGGCTTGCTTTTGACCTCCTCGGACGCACCCTGGCCGCAGATCCGGAACGAACGTGGCAACTCCTTCGCCGAGCCGCCCGCGAGGCGGCCGACTGGATCACGGTGGACAGCCTCGCCCATCTGTACGCGGCCGGAATCGCCGCCGAGCCGTTCCGCTGGGCTGAGCTCGAACAGCTCGCGTACTCCCCGTCGCGCTGGGAGCGCCGGCTAATCGGCTCGACCATCGCGACCATGACCAACGGCAGCCGGCCGTTCGACCGAGCGCCGGAACTCGTCGGCCGTGCCCTGCCGCTGCTCGGACAGCTCATCGGCGATGCCGAGCCCGATGTCCAGAAGGCGCTGTCGTGGGCCTACCGATCGCTCGCCCGACTCGAACCCGAGACGACGACGGCGGCCCTCCGCGGCGAGGCGAACCGCGCCATCGCCACGGACGACGGACACCGTGCGTGGGTCGTCCGGGACAGCCTGACCAAGCTTGATCCCGCCGCGGGCGCTGAGATCCATGCCTTGATGACGGGCATCCGCCGGCGCCCCGGCGCCCTGTCCACCTCCGTGGCAGCCACGACCGCGGGCCGGTTTGGCGCCCTGCCGGACCCCACCATGCATCCCGAACCGCCGCTGACCTGAGCAGGAGTAGCACTACGTGACCGACGATCTGGGCGATATCCGCGCCATCGCCATCGAGGACGAGATGCGCGTCTCGTACCTCGACTACGCGATGAGCGTCATCGTCTCCCGCGCCCTGCCCGACGTGAGAGATGGCCTCAAGCCGGTTCATCGGCGCGTCCTCTATGCGATGGGCGAGATGGGCCTGTCCGGCACGAGCTCGTATCGCAAGTGCGCCGCGATCGTCGGCGAAGTCATGGGCAAGTACCACCCCCACGGCGATCAGTCGATC
>JANOIS010000461.1:0-1927 GCA_031407755.1 Chloroflexota bacterium
CCGAACATGGCGAGCCCGTGGCCCAGCTCGGACCACGACTTGCGAAACCGGTCTCGATCATCGACCAGATGATCGCCGACGGTCGGGCGAAGCCGGCGACCATCGACCACCGCACGATCCCGCCGCCCCTGCCGGACCCGAACCCGGATGGGCCGACACTTATGGAGATCCTTCTCCAGATGCGCGACGAGGACGATCGGTGAATCTCGCGTATGTCGATGCGTCTGCGCTCGTCAAGCTGATCCTCGACGAGGCCGATGCTGGTGCGATGCGTCGGTGGTACATCGAGGCGGATCGGATCGCCTGCAGCATCGTCGGTGCGGTCGAGACCCGTCGGGCCGTCGCCAGGAAGGTCGACCGACCTGAGCGAGTGGACCTCATCCTTCGCTCGGTCATCACGCTTGACATCGATGAGGGCATCGCGCGCGCGGCCGCAGCGTTGCGTCCGACGAATTTGCGCACGCTCGACTCGGTCCACCTGGCCACCGCGCTCGGTCTGCTCGGCGAGCTCGATGC
Source organism: Chloroflexota bacterium (assembly GCA_031407755.1). Classification (GTDB taxonomy): domain Bacteria; phylum Chloroflexota; class Limnocylindria; order Limnocylindrales; family CSP1-4; genus SPCO01. The sequence continues at coordinate 517 of JANOIS010000461.1, forward strand.
CTTCGTCACCTACGACGACCGACTGGCGGAGGCCGCCCGCGCGGCCGGTCTGCCGGTCGTCCGGCCGGCCTGACCGTCCATGACCGACACGGAACGGGTGATCGAGCTGTTCGAGCTGGCGGGCGACCACGACAGCGCCGGCCGGGAAGCGGAGGCCGTGGGGCCGTACCGCGAGGCGCTCGCGCTGGGCCTTCCGCCGGATCTCGATGTCAGGGCCCGCATCCAGCTCGCCAGCACGCTGCGCAACCTCGGCGAGGTCGGCGAGGCGGTCGCCATCCTGCGGGCGGTCGTCGACAGGCACCCCGAGCGCTCGCGTTGCAGAGCGATGGTCAGGGAGCGGCGGCCGTCCACGAGCTGCTCGACCTCTTGCTCACGAACCCGGGTCCACCGGAGGCCTACGCCCGCTCGCTCCGCTGGTACGCGGACGACCTCGTGGGCCTGGCCGACCCGGACGCCTGACGAGATTCGATGGCCCTGCGGCATCAAGGAGCTGCCGACGGGCATCATCGTTGGCGGCCCGGTTCGATCCCATGGTGATTTCGGAGTCGCTCGATCTGTATCGGTAAGGCACCTCACCCCGTGAGGCGTTCCAGTTCCTCCGGAAATCCATCGAGCGCGTCCGGCCACACGGCCAGCCAGGCAGCCGCGTTCGTCCCCACGATCCGGATCCCGTGTTCCGTATCGGGCGGGACCAGCGCGAAGGAGCCTGCGGTCATCGGGGTGATCGACTGCGCCCCGAGGAACTCGACCTCGCCCTCCAGCACGTAGAACGCCTCGGCTGCGCCGCGATGGAGGTGCGTCCGACCCCCTTCACCGGGGAGGCCACGCACCACGACGATGCCCCAGCGCCCGTCGCCATCGGCGGCGGACGATTTGCGGACGACGTCCATGGACGCAAAGGCGTCTCCCTCGCCAGGCCCCAGGACGATCAGTCCATCCGCTGTCCAGGTCATCCGCGGTCCTGCCAGGTGCCGGGCGGGACCGGCGCCTCGAGCCTTTCGACCCGGATGGCCGTGGCCTTGAACTCGGCCGTGCCGGACTTGGGGTCCGTGGCGTCGATCGTCCGAAAGTTCACCGGTCACCTCGTCATGGAACTGCATGGTCATGAACGTTCGGCCGCTCCCCGGCTACCTCGCGGTCCCGGCCATGCTGCCGGTGAGTTGCTCGCCACCAGGCCCCATCGCGACGCACGCGATCTGGCGGTCACCGCGTTCCCACGTCTCACCCGACGGATACAGGTAGATCATCTCAAGTCGCGAAAGTTCGTAGTCCACTCCGACGTACGCGGCGAACAGTGGGGGGCATACCGCGCTCGCTGCGGACTCGATCGCGGGCAGACCGGTATCGGCGGTTTTTTCGCCGGGTGCGCTGACGGTATCGAGGCCGACGACCTCGCCGTCGTGCGGGTCGG
>JANOIS010000474.1:0-14091 GCA_031407755.1 Chloroflexota bacterium
CGACCGTTCACGCCGTCGTTCATCGGCCGGGCGGAGGACCAGGCGTACATCATCTCGACGCTCGGTCAGCCTGGGCCGCGCCTTGCCTACGTGCATGAGCCGGGGCTCATCATGCGCCACGACAAGGAGGCCTTTGCGGGCGATGCGATCGCCGCCGCGCATGTGGGCAAGCTCATCGGTGACGACGTGCGCATCCTGTACTTCTCGGCGTACGTGGGGGCGGTTGCCGGGGACGGGACGGACGGATCGCTCGACCGGGCGGCCATCAAGGCCCTCCTCGACCCGTTCACCGGAGGGTTCGCGTCGCGCATCCCGATCACCGTGGTCCTGTTGCGGTTCGCGCTCCGTACGCTCGGGTTCTTCGCACGCGGCGAGGACGCGTGGGGCGGCGAGTACGCGCTTGATGGGGCGCGTCGGTTGACCGCCGCCATGGACAGCACGACAGATCCCGTCGCCCTGCGCGCGTCGGTCGAACGTGAGCGGGCTGGTTGGGCCCACTTCTACGACGCCCTCGATGAGTTGGAAGCCGGGATCGCGGTCGGCGAGACATCGGCTCTTTCAGCGCAGAAGGCCGTGCGAGCGATCATCGAGGATCGTCGGGTGAGAGCGTAGAGGGGCGTGAGACTCCGGACGACTCGGCGTGGTACAAGGGTCGCGAACGCAGGAGGAGTCATCCATGGTCCCCCAACGCTTCCCGAGCTGGTTTGATCGCCTCGACCGGCGCATCACCGGGGCCATGGCCGAGCATGGCCTCACCGTGCTGCGGTTCGCGGTCGGGATCGTGTTCCTGTGGTTCGGAGCGCTCAAGCTGTTTCCGGGCGCCAGTCCCGCGGAGGATCTGGCCGGGCGGACGGTCGAGACGCTGACGCTGGGACTTGTTCCGACGAGCGTCGCGTTGCCGATCCTCGCGATCTGGGAAGTCGCGATCGGCGTCGGGCTGATCGTCGGCCGCTGGATGCGTGCCGTGCTGCTCTTGCTGTTCGCGCAGATGTTGGGAACGGTGACGCCACTCATCCTGTTCCCGAGTGAAACCTTCTCGGTGTTCCCGATCAAGCCGACCCTCGAGGGCCAGTACATCATCAAGAACATCGTGATCGTGTCGGCCGCGATCGTGCTTGGTGCGACGGTGCGCGGCGGGCAACTTACCCCGGAGCCCGTCGACTCGACCGGCGACCAGTCGAGGGAGACGACGTGACGACCGTCGGCAGCGGCACGCGCGAGGACCCGTGGCAGCTCAAGACAGCGCGGGATCAGCCCCCGCGACGAGCGTTCCGCCGTCTGACCGGACCGGCCATGTCCGCCAGGGCCGCGTCCGTCGGCTCGGGTGCCGGCGGGATCGTCGGCAGGACCGTCTGTGCGTCGAGCCCGGACAGGATGATCCGGCGCAGCTCCGAATCGATCGCCGGGTCCGTCTCGAGCGGCCGGTAGGCGGCGAGGCGCCGGTCCACCTCTTCGATCGATCGCTGGTACGTGTCCTTGGCGCCGGCCTTCAGCCAGTTCTCGCGGTTGTCCCGGCCGATGACCGGGGAAGGGAGATACAGCTCGGTCGGCCAATGGGTCGTCGTGTGCTTGGCCATGATCAAGTGCTGGTCCGCCATCAGGTGGTCGATCAGCGGACCGACAGGCAGGTCGTCCCTGGGCTGGATCTCGCGGACGAACCGAAGGGCCTGCCCGCACATCTCATCGTCAAAGACGAGCTTTGGCAGGCTGAAAACGAGCAGGAAGTCAAGCATCCCCGGACCGCTCACCGAGTTGACCCCGGCCAGCGCGGCGATCAAGGCACTGCCAAAGGTCTCGGCACCCGCCTGTGCATCGAGGATGGGCCCGTCGGACAGCGCCAGATACGACTGGGTCGGCAGCCCCAGCGACTTGCCGACCGCCACATACGCGGCGTCCAGCGCGAGCGCTTCGATCGCGGACATCGGCGACGACGCGATCTTCATGTGGAATGTCGCGGGCGCGCCACCGAACAGCACCGGCGCGCCAGGCCGGATGATCTGGGCCATGGTGATCCCGGCCAGTACGTCCGCCGTATGGAAGACCGTGGCCCCGACCGTCGTGACCGGCGCGATCAGGCCCATCAGCGTGACCGGGACGATCTCCACCGGGACGCCGGCCTCGACGCAATCGATCAGGTTCTGGCACGAGTCCTCCGAGTACCGGAAGTTGCCGGTCGCGGTGATCGTGAAGATGGACATCGGTCGGGCGATGAGGTCCGCACGGTCCGTCCGGAAGAGCTGCATCATCTCGACCATTCGCCCGACGCCGTGCTCCGTGAACGCGCCGGACACGACCGGCTTGCGGGAGTTCGTGAGGGTCATGTACAGGCGCCACGCGTCGGACACCTGCGGTTCGATGTCGTCGTTGGTGGAGAATGCCGTCGCGAGATAGGCGATGTTCTGGAGGCCGTCACACAGGCGGACGTACTCGACGAAATCGGTCGAGTTCGCCAGGCGGACCTGACCGGTTCGGTGGTCCAGGGTCTTGAGGCCGGACGAGCCAGGGACGAAGTGAACCCGGTCACCACCAAGGTCGGCGTGGGGCAGCCCGTCGCGGTCATACAGCCAGAACGACGACGGGGCACTCGCGATGGCTCCCTCCACCACATCGCGTGGGAACAGGACACGGTCGCCGGCGGGGTTGGTCGGCAGCCCGGCCGCGAGCAGCCTCCGGCGCATCTCCGCCCCACGGATCTCCATCCCGACCTCAGCCAGGACGCGTTTGGCCTCATCGACGATACGGTCGATGAGGTCGGGGGCGAGCATGTTCAGGCTTGGGCGCACGTGGTCCTCCGGGGCGTCGCCGCAGCGTACCGCAGCAGGTTGTCGGTGCATCGATCCGAACCGCCTGATGGCCTGTCGCCCGAGCCGGCCGGGAACCGACGGCGCGACCTCGGCGTCCCGCGACCCATGACACGACCGCATGTTCGCCTGCTGGGCCTGTTGATCGTCGTACTCGTCGCCGCGTGCGGTGGGTCCGCGTCGACGCCGGCGCCGACCGACGGCCCGCCGCAAACCGACGCCGCGCTGCGCCACGCCCTGGTCGAGGCGTTCGGCCCGCTGTGGTACTGCGATCCGGACTTCTTCCCGATCCAGCGAGCCGACGAGATCGATTCCGCCCGCGAGCGCTGGGCCGAGGTGGAGGCCGATGCCGAGGCGTTCGCGGTCATCACGGCCGGCATCGGGATCCCGCCCGATGGCCCGTTCACCGATGAGGGGATGCTGGCCGTCTATCGCGCCTGGAAGGTGCTCAACGCCATCGCCCTCGAGCCCGCGGGCGACGCCGGCTTGCGGTTCGACTACCTCGCGCAGCCGCCCGACGGCGGTGCCGAGGGCCAGCGCATCACGGGCACGATCAGCCGGTCAGGGGCGATCGCGATCGAGCAGCGGGCGCCGGCCGGTGAACCGAATTGCCCGATCTGCCTGTCGCTCGGGACGCCGATCGACACGCTTTCCGGACCCGTCGCCGTCGAGGAAATCCGCATCGGCGACTCGGTCTGGACGCTGGACGCGGCGGGACGACGCATCGCTGGGACGGTGCTCGCGACGGGCTCGACGCCGGCCCCGGTGAACCACGAGGTGGTCAGGTTGCAACTCGCCGACGGCCGTCAGGTGACGGCATCGCCGGGTCACAAGCTGGCGGACGGACGTCGGTTGGGAGATCTCCGCCCGGGGGACGTGGTCGATGGGTCCTTCGTCCGGTCCGCGGCACTCGAGGACTACGCGGCCGCCGAGACGTTCGACATCGTCGTCTCGGGCCCGACCGGGACCTACCTGTCCAACGGCATCCCCCTCGCCAGCACGCTCGACTGAAGTCGCCCCGCGGGCCGAAGTCGTACACGTCCGACGGAGCGGGCCATCACAGCGACCGATCAACATCGCCTACGCTTGCCGATGTCATGCCTGCCGACCAGCCCCCCCGCCGCGCCGCCGATCTCCTGGTCGATTGCCTGGCGGCCGAGGGCTGCGACTACGTCTTCTCGGTGCCGGGCGAGGAGACCATGGACATCCTCGACGCGCTATCGCGACACGAGGGGGTTCGCCACATCACGACCCGTCACGAGCAGGGCGCCGCGTTCATGGCGGATGTTCATGGCCGCCTGACCGGCCGACCCGCCGTCGCGATGGCGACCCTCGGGCCGGGTGCCACGAACCTGCTGACCGGCGTGGCCGATGCGTTCCTGGACCGTGCCCCGATGGTCGCGATCACCGGGCAGGCGTCCTCGGAGAAGCTGCACAAGGAGGCGCACCAGGTCGTCGATATCGTCCGGATGATCGAGCCGATCACCAAATGGAACACCCACGTGGAGAGGATCGAAGCGATCCCGGAGATCGTTCGCAAGGCGTTCCGGGTGGCCGCGCTGGAAAAGCCCGGCCCCACCCACATCGAGCTGTCCGAGGACCTCGCGGCCGCGACCTTTCCCGCGGACCGCCCGGCCCCTGTGCCCCTCACCCCAGGGCGCGCCTACTTCCCGGAGCCGACGGACGAAGCGATCGACCACGCCGCCCGCCTCATCGCAGCCTCCGACCGCCCGATCATCCTGGCCGGCAACGGCGTCCTGCGACGTGGCGCCGCCCCTGAGCTGCGGGCCCTGGCGCGGGGACTGCATGTTCCCGTCGCCGCAACGTTCATGGGCAAAGGCGCCATCGACGATCGTTCGCACCTCTCGCTCATGGCGGTCGGTCTGCAGGCGCGCGACCATGTGCTGTCCGGGTTCGATCGGGCCGATCTGGTCATCTGCGTCGGCTACGACCTTGTCGAGTACGCCCCGTCATCGTGGAATCCGGACGACAAGCACCGGATCATCCACATCGATACGCAGCCGGCCGAGGTCGACGCCGCCTATCGGCCGGAGGTCGAGCTCATCGGTGATATCGATGGGACCCTTCGGCGGCTGCTCGCGGCGGTCCTGCCCCACGGCGTCGGTGGGCGCGATGCGTCCGAGCGCCACGCGTCGCGCGAGATCCTCGTCCACGCGGACCTGCGCACGGCGCTCCTCGCGGAGCTGGCCGCCCACGAGGCGACCGACGCCTGGCCGATCACTCCGCAGCGCGCCATCGGTGACCTGCGCCGGGCGCTCGGGCCGAGCGACATCGTCGTGTCCGATGTGGGCGCGCACAAGGTCTGGGTCGCCCGGCTGTACCAGGCGTACGAACCCAACACCGTCATCATCTCGAACGGCTTTGCGGCCATGGGCATCGCCATCCCGGGCGCGATCGCGGCGGCACTGGTCCATCCGGAACGGAAGGTCGTCGCCCTGTGTGGCGATGGCGGATTCCTCATGAACAGCCAGGAACTCGAGACCGCCAGGCGGGTGGGCGCCAACATCACGGTCGTGGTCTGGCGCGACGACGGTTACGGGCTCATCGACTGGAAGCAGCGCAACGAATTCGGGCGGCCATTCGGGGTCGAGTTCGGCAACCCGGACTTCGTGGCCTACGCCGAGTCGTTCGGGATCGCCGGTTTCCGGCCGGCGAGCGCCGCCGACCTCTACCCGACCCTGAAGCGCGCGCTCGATGTGTATGGCCCGTCGCTTGTGGAAGTACCGATCGATTACGCCGAGAACCTGCGCCTGACCGAACGCCTCGGTGCGCTGTCGCGGAACGCCTGACCGCCAGAGGCGAGAAACGGCCGCGGCGAGGTCAGGCCGGCTGGTTCGTCGAGGCCGCTCCCGTCGTTTCTGCAGGTGTCGTGGCCCGGACCACCAGCACCGGGCAGGGGGCATGACGGGCGACGTATTCCGAGACGCTGCCGAGCAACAGCCGGCCGAGAACGCCCCGACCGTGGGCGCCGACGACGAGGACGTCAGCCGCCTCGGATTGGGCGGCTGACACGATCGTCTCACCGGGGTCACCAGTCCAGACCAGGAACGTCACGGGGACGCCCAGGTTGCGGCCCCGCTTGACGAGCGCCTGCGCCGCCATCTCTCGATCGTCGCGGACCAGATCGACCCGGCTCCGCCATCGACCGCCCGGCAGGCGCAGGTCGCCCGGGTCGATGACGCTCACGACGAGCAGCGCCGCATCGTTGCGCTCGGCAAGGCCCAGCGCCCACTCGGTGGCGAGCTCGGACGTGGCGGACAGGTCCGTGGCGAGGAGGACACGCTGGATGACGGCGGGCCCCAGTGCGGGTCGCATCAGCCCCTCGGCCGCAGGGTGCATCCCGGGCAGCGCTGGGTGCGTAGTCATCGCTGGCCGTTCAGTTGGGCTGAACGGCCAGCACCGGCCGCGTCGGCGGCGGCCTCCTGCTGGAAGCAAGCGGTCGCCACCGACCGAGGACGGGATCGCGGCGTTCGATAACCCATGCTCCACACAGTCGGCTACGCGAGATGCCAAAGGGAAGTGACCTTTGGCCCGTTCTTGTGGGCCGCGTGTCGCCCCGGCAGTGGTGATTGCGGTTGTCACCGGCATCAGGGCCGGTCCCATCGGACAGGCCAGTCGGCACCCGCGGATGGGTCCACAGGTCACTTACGTCGGACGACCTACCATCCAGAATGGGCAGATGGATATCGACACGCAGCCCGCGGAGCGCTCAGCCCCGTCACCAACGACCACCCAGCCCGTGCCGGAGCCGGAGATCCTGACCCGACGACGATTCCTGCGAGCCGCTGCCGTGACCGGTGGGGGCCTGGCCGTGATGGGTGTCGCCGCCTGCGCTGGACCCACCCCGACGACGGGATGGCTCGCAGGTCCCACGCTGGCTGCGGGTGCGAGCGCCGGGCCGGCAGCCTCGCCCAGCGTTTCCATGCCTCACACGTCGCCGGCCCCGTCCGTGGCTCCATCGGCTTCGGCGGCCATTGACCACGACGCCAACGCCCTCGCGGCCGTCGAGCGCTTCCTCGGTGGGGAGGGTGCCGCGGTCGAGGGCCTCGGCAACCAGCCGCTAGAGCCGCAGCTCGTGGACGGCGTCAAGGTCTTCGATATGACGATCGAGGAGATGGACCACCGGATCGATGCCCAGAAGGACCCGGTCCAGGCGCTCGGCTTCAATGGGACCTGGCCCGGCCCCCGCCTGACCGTCATCGAGGGCGACAAGATTCGCGCGACGTTCAAGAACAACATGTCGGAGTCGACCGGCATCCATTTCCACGGGCAGCGATTGCCCAACAACATGGACGGCGTCCCGCACGTGACGCAGGAGCCCATCGAGCCCGGTGCAAGCTTTACCTACGAATTCACTGCCCGGACCCCAGGCTCCCACATGTACCACTCGCACCACAACGCCACGGACCAGGTCGGGCGGGGCCTCCTTGGGGCGTTCATCGTGGAGCCGAAGGATCCGGCCCAGCGCTACGACCTGCTGTACGGCGCGACCTAGGACATCATCTGGATCAGCAACGACGCGCTCGGTGGGTTCACGATCAACGGGCGAGGCTTCCCGGCGACCACGCCGATCGTGGCGAACCTCGGCGACAAGATCGTGATCCGGTTCATGAACGAGGGCAACATGATGCACCCGTGGCACCTGCACGGGATGCCGATGCGGGTCGTTGCCCGCGATGGGTACCCGCTCGGGCCGGCGTCGTTCCTGTGCGACACCCTGGGCGTCAACCCGGGCGAACGCTGGGACGTCGTGATCGACTGCGACGAGCCGGGCGCGTGGGCGTTCCACTGCCACATCCTCCAGCACGCCGAGGGACCGGACGGCATGTTCGGCATGGTCACGGCCCTGGTCATCCAGGATCCCGCCGCGGCCGTGTCATCCAGCGGACCGGTGGCGGCGACATCGCCGGTCGCCGTCGCGGCGCGAGCCGCGGGCTCCACCGCTCTGCTCTGTCAGGTCCCGACCGCCTGAGCGGAGGATCACCGACTACTGGGCTCGAAGCGCCCGGTCGCCTGAGATGCCGCATCCTTGACGGCATGACGATGTCGATCCTTCCAACCCCGGATGTCCTGACCGTGTATGGCGCGCGGTGGTGCTCGGACTGCCGCCACACCCAGCGGTATCTCGACTCGGTGGGGGTCGCCTACCAGTACATCGATCTCGAGACCGACGATGTGGCCCAGGCACTCCTGGATGCTGCCGGATATCAGTCGATCCCGGTGGTCGTCACCACCACCGGCAGGGTCCTGCTCGAGCCCACCGAGCGCCAGTTGGCGGACGCGATCGACATCACCCCGACCTGACCCTGGAGGCGGGACGCGCCTCGGGAGTCAGCGAGTGAGCGGCGTCCAGACGACCGTGTCTGGATGAAACTGGCTCCAGGCGAACCAGAACGCCTGGTGGGCCGGCAACTCGTCGCCACCGCGCACCTTGACGCGCAGGCCGCCTCCATCGCTGGTGACCTCGATGTCGCTGAACACCACGTCGCCACCCTGGGCGAGGACAGCACGCGCCTGATCCGCCGGAAAGGCCACGGGCGACCCGTCCGGACCGATGACCCCGATGATGTTGGCCTGAACCGGCAGCCGCGGATCCACGTCGCCGATCGGAAAGATCGGTCCGTCGTCGTCCCGGCCGCCCAGTGGATCCTCGGGGTACGTCCGACCGATGCCGCCGTCCCGGGCGACGATTCGGGTCGCCGGATGGGCGGCCTTCCACTCTCCCCATGTCGTCACCACGACCGTGACTTGCTCCAGGACTAGCCCAGCATCCTGGAGCGGCCCCGACAGCGCTTCGCCCGTGAACGTATCGAGCACGGATCTCGTTTCGAGGTCATACATCACCTTGTTCGAGCGAGACAGCAGTCCGGAGGTGCGCAGGACCGGCACGTTGACGTCCGCCGGGACCGCATCCGTGAAGTACGCCTGGGCCGACCCGCACAGGGTGCAATACGGGATACCAAGACGGCGGTCGCCGATCGTCATGTTCACCATCTCGTGGATCTCCATGATGTTCCGGGGAAGCGCAACCTCGTCGCCGCCGATCGCGAGTCCAAAGACGATCCGCTCGTCCGGGTACCAGCCGCCCTCGGTGGCGGGTGTCAGGGCCGGGTCGTCGAGGGCGGGGATACAGCCCCGCACGCACGACGCCGTGTCGCCGAGTGGTCGGTCGTCGATCAACACACCGCCCCACGACACGTGTCGCCAGTCGATGGCCGCATCCTCATCAGCGAAAAATGCCTCCCATCCGGGCTCGACATCGACGAAGATGCGAGCCTTGAGCTCCCGATAGCCGGGCCACGCCGGCAGGTCCCAGGCGATGAGAACGTCGGTCACGCTTCTCCACGGACTCGCGGCGAACGTCGGATCATCCCGTGGATCGACGCCCATCAGTCTCCGCAAGGCATCGATCAGGGCGTCCTGCCGAGTACTCCCTTGCATAAATCGCAGCAGATCGGACAGGAACCAGCCGAGGCGTGGATCCTCCGATGCGGCGATCGTCTCGAGCGCGGCGTCGTCGAAGGCGCCCGCCAGAAGCGATGTGACGAGCGTATCCAGCGCGGCCCCGACCGCCGGCTCGAGCGGACCCTCGGGCGCGACCGGCGCCGGAGGAAACGTCCACCCAGGGATCGCGGACGTCGGTGATCCTGCCGCGGACGGGGCCGCAGTCGTTGTGCTGGAGGCGCATCCGGCGATGACCAGCAGGACCACGAGAATCAACCCCGCGGGGCTCGACTGGCTTGATCCAACGGTCGCTCGGCACGCCATGCGCGTGATCTTCGCACCCGATCGAGACAGTTCGATGACGACCCGATCACGCCCTCAGGCGGTCTTCGTTCCCGAGGCGTCGAATGCCATCGCCCGCTGCAGGGCAGCGGCCCGGAGGTCGGCCGGGACCTCGACCGGACCGCCCAGCGCCGATGCGTTGATGGCCGCCTGCGCCGCCTCCTCGACTACCCCGCCCACGAGGACTGCCAGTTCGGGCGTCCGGTGGAACACGAGCACCCCGTGGTTGGCCAGCAGCACGGCGGGCACGCCGGGCCGCACCGCCGCGCGGATGTTGGCGACCGCCTGTTCCGACCCTCGCGGCCCGTACGCGGCGACCGGGACGCCGTCGGCCAGGCCGAACATCGCCAGGGCCTCGATCCAGCATCCGATCGGGCGGTGGGCGACGGCAAACGCGGTGGCGAATGGCGAGTGTGTATGCAGGACGCAGCCCACGTCGGGATGATCCAGGTACATCGTCGTGTGCATCGCCACCACCGCGCCCTGGATCGGGGGCAGGTTGCCCTCCAGCAGCGTCCCGTCGAGCGCGACGCGGGCGACGTTGTCGGGCCCCAACCCCTTGAGTGACGGGGCGGATGTGAAGTACATCTCCTCGGCGTTGGGGACACGCAGGCTCACGTTGCCATGCCCGTTGGCCGTGATCGCGCCGCTACCGACGACGCTGGCCGCGGCGGCCACCAACTGCTCGACGAGGCCCTTGTCCACGGTCGTGCTCCCTTCAGCTTCGTGATCGTTCCCGGCGGAACGGCACCATCGTCGCAGAAGGAGGGCGGCCCGGTGACAGGCTGGAGCGGTACGCTGCGTGTGCTGGGTTTGAGCGGATATGTCTCATAGTATTGACACTTAGTACATAACTGACTAAAGTATGAGACATGAGCAGACCTGCACGACGTTCTTTTCCGGGTTCGAGCCGCCGAGCTCAAGCTCTGGGCGAGCGGCTACGTCTTGCGCGGCTGCGGCGACGCATCTCCGAAACCGAGATGGCAGCCCGGGTAGATGTCTCGAGGATGACGATCCGACGCCTTGAGCAAGGGGACCCCGTCGTCGGCTTCGCTATCCTCCTACGTGTACTCGAGGTCCTCGACCTTGAGCAGGACGTGGATCTCATTGCACGCGATGACGAACTCGGCGCGCGTCTCCAGGACGCCAACCTGGCCGGCCCGCGTCGCAAGCTTCGACGCGGTACCGCTGATGGCCTCTAGGCCTCGCGCTGAGGTCATCGTCCACCTCGACGCGAGCGAGCTGGCCCCTCGGCGCCCCATCGGAGTGCTCTATTCGACGCCCGGTCCCGGTCCGGTCATTTCCTTCGCGTACGCTCGAAGCTGGCTGGACTCAAAAGACGCATTTGCCATAGAACCTCAGCTCCCATTGATCGAGCAAGAGCAGTACGTCCGCGACGGCGTATTGCCTGGCATCTTTGCCGACATCGCCCCCGACCGGTGGGGACGGACGCTGATGCAGCGACGGGAGGCCTTGGCGGCGCGAGAGGAGGGGCGCCGTGCGCGGACCCTCAGTGACTGGGATTTCCTCGTCGGCGTTAGCGATGTCGGCCGGATGGGGGCGATCCGCCTGGCTTCGGACCCACGCGCTGACGCATTCATCGACGATCACGACCTCGCCGTGCCACCCATGGCACGGCTTCGTGACCTGGAACACGCCGCTCGAGGGCTCGATCGCACAACGGCCGTTCCAACCGAGGACGAAGCGACCTGGTTGAAGCTCCTCCTCGCCCCGGGAAGCTCGCTCGGCGGTGCGCGGCCCAAAGCGAGCTACGCGGATGAGGACGGCAACCTGTGGATCGCCAAGTTCCCATCTGCACGGGATGTCCGCGAAATGGGCGCATGGGAATACTTGCTTGCTGACCTTGCTTCCGCAGCGGGCATCGATGTGGCCGAGCATCGATTGCTGAGCCTGGGCGGGGATCAACGAACCTTCGCGGCGCGCAGGTTCGATCGCGTCGGGACAAGCCGCCGATTATTCGCATCAGCGATGACCCTGACCGGCAAGCGCGACGGGGATGAGGCGAGCTATCTCGACGTCGCGATGGCCGTCGCCGACCACGGGTCGCCGGGTGCGATCGCCGACGACCTGGAGCAGCTATTCCGTCGGGTGACGTTCAACGTCGTTGTGTCGAATCGAGACGACCACCTGCGCAACCACGGCTTCCTCCGCACTGATCAGGGTTGGCGCCTCGCGCCGGCATTTGACCTCAATCCGACGCCGGAGAAGCTCGAACATGGCCTGGCTATCAATGAGGCAGAGCGCCAGCCCGACATCACGCTCGTCCGCGAAACCGCCGAGTGGTATCGCGTTCGAAAACCGCGCGCCGGACAGATCATCGACGAGGTATGCGCCGCTGTTGCGGTCTGGAAAGACAAAGCACGCGACCTCGGGCTCGCCCGTGACGAGATCGATCTGGTCACCCCGGCGTTCGACGCGGCATGACGGCCCTCGGATCACGCGAAGACGCCGCCTCGAGCAGTACCGTTGATGGTCAACCGCACCAGGCTGCACCGTGAGGCTGCGGTTCCGGGGCCAAACGAGCCATCGCAGTTCGGTGCTGGACGTGCTCACTCGACAAGACTACTCTTCGCTACATGAGTAGTCAGGCCATCCGGATCGAATCGGAGACGCTTCGTGCGCTCCGCGCCCGCAGCGCTCAGAGCGGCGAGCCCTTGGTCCGCCTCGCCCAGCGTTACATCGACGAGGGGATGCGGCTCGACCGGCACCCCGGCATCGTCTTCCGCGACGGCCCGGCCGGACGACGGGCGGTCGTCGTCGGCGGACCCGACGTGTGGGAAGTGATCGTCGCTGCCCGCGATGCAGCCGAACGCGGCGAACGGCTCATCGACGTCCTTGCCGAGCGGATCGGGGTGTCACCGGAGAGGATCCGGACGGCGATCCGCTACTACGCTGAGTACCGCGACGATGTCGACCGCTTCATCGCGCTCATCGAGGAGGAAGCCGACCGGCTCGAGCGGACGCTCGAGCGCGAGCGCCGAATCCTCGGGTGAGGCTGCTGCTCGACGAGATGTATCCGGCCACGCTGGCCGAGCAACTCCGAGCGCGTGCCCATGATGTCGTCTCGGTCCACGACCCGGGCTACCACCACCTCGAGGGCGTTCCCGACGGCGAGGTGTTCGCCGCCGCGATCGCCGATGATCGCGCGCTCCTCACCGAGAACGTCGCCGACTTCCGGCGGCTCGAGACCGACGCGCTCGGGCGCGACGCACCCAGCCCCAGGCTCATCTTTACGACGAACCGGCAGTTTCCGCGCGGGCCAGGCAGGAACGGTGGGCCGCCTCGTCCTCGCGCTCGATGCCGCACTCGCCGAGCCCCGAGAAGGGTCGGCGTCGTTTTTCCTGGAGGCTGGCGGGTCGTAGTCCAGGCCTCGCCGAATAGCGGCCTGCTGCCGGGAACTGGCCAACGGCTCCGTACACAGTCAGCATGTCTCTCTGAGTTGACCATGGGAAGTGGAGCGGGAGACGGGGTTCGAACCCGCGACATTCAGCTTGGGAAGCTGACACTCTGCCAACTGAGTTACTCCCGCTCGGGAGGCCGACCGAGACCCTTGCTCGTGCGGGCAAGAGGTTACCTCAAGACATCGATCTCGCTGTACGCCGCTTACGATCAGTCCGACATATCGCCGTCCTGGTGACGCTCTTGGCCGACCGATCCCTTATCGCCGGCGGGCGATCACCGGGACGAGGGTCAGGAGAATCACGGGCTCGGGTCGGACCGGCCCGCGATAGGCCTCGAAGGCTTTGAGAACGGACTGGGGTGCCCGCAGGCGTCGAACGGGGACCGCCGGGAGATCGACGACCGCGGCGCGGGCAAGCGCGGGATCGGCGATGGACGAACGCGGTTTGATGCGGATCAAGGACAAGGGGATTCCTGCTTGCTGGCGGTTTGTAAGGTCCCGGTAACCTACCGCCCCCGAAGGATTCGTGCACCGACCCGGCTGGCGAGGACCCATCGGTACCATCGGGCCATCTCCACGCCGCGGTCCTGACGACCACCGGGCCGGACGGACGCAGCGCGACCCCCTGCTATCGTGGCGCGCGTGGAGGCCACCGCTGTCATCGATCCCCGTGCCCACCTGTTCGCCGACCCCCGTTCCGGCGACACAGGCCCCCTTCACGCCAGGTGGCTCGGCCGGATCGCCTACCCGGACACGCACGCGCTGCAGAAACGCCTCGTGGACGAACGGGTGGCCGGAACCATCGGCGATCAGCTCCTGCTCCTGGAGCACCCGGCCGTCCTGACCCTCGGTCGCCATTCGGACCCAGCCCACATCCTCGCCACGGACGCCGAGCTTCATGCGCGCGGCATCGCCGTGGAGCACGTCGAGCGCGGCGGCGAAGTCACCTACCACGGCCCAGGGCAGCTCGTGGCCTACCCCATCGTGCGACTCGAGGAGCGCGGCCTGCTGTTGCGACCGTTCGTGCGGGCACTGGAACGGGCCCTGGTCGAGACCTGTGCC
>JANOIS010000496.1:0-6090 GCA_031407755.1 Chloroflexota bacterium
TAGGACTCGGCCTTCGATGGGTGGCCTATCGGCGGTCGCGCCCGGCGAGTGCCCGTCGTGTGGGCGCGATGGCGCGCACAGCGCTGAGCCTCGCAGTCGGACGGCGCCAGGAGCCGCAACAGCCCGACGGCGACGTCGGTCAGGACTCGTTGCATACGAATCTGCGGTGATCGAGCGCCGATCCGCTCCGCGCCGCCTGCTCCTGGTAAGTCGGGAGCTGCCACCGGCCATCGGGCCTCACTCGATCCGCGTCGCCAAGCTGGCAAAGTACTTGCCGGAATTCGGGTGGCAGCCGACGATCCTGACCGTCCCGGTCGATCACGCCTGGGCCACGGACGACACGCTGTCGGACGACCTTGAGGGTGTCGATGTCGTGCGCGTTCCAAGGCTGCTCTCTCGCGTCGCCCCGCCGACGACTGGCCTGCGTCGCGACGCGACACAGACTCCTCGCCAACCCGCAACGGGCGGGGGATTTCGCACCGCCCTCGCTCGCAGATTGCTCTTGCCGGATCGGGACGTCCTGTGGGCACTCCCCGCGACGAGGCGTGCGTCAGGGCTCGCCGACCGGTTCGACGCTGTCCTTACGACCGCTCCACCCTTCTCGACGCACCTTGTCGGCTACTGGCTCTCCTTGCGCCACGGTCTCCCGTGGACGGCCGAGTATCGCGACAACTGGTCGATGAATCCGCTCTACCGGCGCGGACGCCTGGTGCAGCTGCTGAACCGCGCGGTAGAGGCGCGGATCATGGCCCGTGCGAATGGGATCGTCACCGTCAGTGAGGCGGCTGCGATAGAGATCCGTGACAGTTTTCCCTCGGCGGCCGAAAAGCTGCACGTGGCCGCCAATGGATTCGATCCGAACGATCTGCCGGTGGCGGTATCGGCGGCGCGGTGGTTCGAGATCGCCTATGCAGGAACGCTCGACGATCGACGCGATCCACGCCCATTCCTGGAGGCCCTACGTCATCTGACCATCACGTCTCCGGAGTTCGGCGACGCTCTCCGTCTCCGCCTGATGGGCAATGTCTCCGAATGGATCGCCGACGTGGCCGTCGCGATCATCGGGCGCGAACGCGTCAGCATCGATGGACTCCTTCCACATCGCGAGGCGCTGGCCAGGGCCGCCCGGGCGGCGGTTCTTCTTGGCATCACCACACGCAAGGAGGCCGGCGGCGTCGGCCTCACGAGCAAGCTGTTCGAGTACCTTGGGCTTCGCCGGCCGATATTGATGTTGGCCCCACCGGGTCCGGCGCGTTCGATCGTCGAGGACCTCCGTGCCGGTCAAACGGCCGATCCGGATGACGTGCCGGCGATCATCGGGGCGCTTCGCGCGCTGTACGACCAGTGGAGATCAGGCAACGAGCGAACCAGCGCGCCGGAGGCATTGGAGCCGTTGACGCGTCGTGCCACCGCCAAGCGTGTTGCCGCCGCGCTCGACGCCAGCCACATCGCCCGCCGGGTCAGCTGATGGAAGCTCCCCGATCGCACGCGTCGGGCGCTGCCGATCCTGCTCCGACAACAGGAGCCCAAGCCCCAGGACCGACCACAGGGGCAGCGCGACGGCAGGCTCGTCGATGACCGGAATCCCGAATGCCCCGACAGCCAGCCCAGCCCCGATGGCGAGCGCGGCCCTGACCAGGGGGATGTGCCGCGAGTGCCACAGACGGACCACGATCGCAAGGACAAACAGGGCAAGGATGCCAAGTCCGACGATCCCGACCTGCATCAGGTAGTTCACGTACCAGGTCTCGCTTGAGAATGTCGGTTCCGAGCCTGGTTCACCAAATCGAATGGACTTCGGACCGACCGTGCCGAGGCCCATCCCGAGGAGACTGATCCGTGGCCTGGCGGCAGCTGGGAGGCCCGGGTCGCCGGGACCCGTCGTGGGGCTTGCCCCGGGATCGGACGAGGTAGTGGGAGCCACTGACGGATCCAGGAAGTCCTGGAATGCATCCTCCAGCTGCTGTATGCGGTAGGCAGACGACGGTTCCTGTCCGGAAAGCGTCGCGCTGATGAAGCTCCCGGCATTGGACGAGACGAGGATGAGCACCGCAGCCGCCACGAACACGGCGCCCGGCGGACCGTGCGCACGCCACAGGCTGCGCGTCTTCACCGCCGCGAGCCGGCGAGCGAGCGCAGAGCGCCCTGGCCATGCCAAGAGCGTTGTCAGAATCACGATAACGCCAGTCGACACCCACGAACTGCGAGACAGGGTCAGCAGCAGGGCGAGGCCCAGCGGTACGAGGAGCCACGATCGGACCGCCGGACGCAGGGACAGGATCCCGGGCCCCAGGATCAACCCGATCGTCAAGGCGAGATATGCCCCGAACTCGTTCGGCGAATGAAACGGGCCAAACGCTCGCGGCTGCTCGACCAGGGCGGAGAAATACGCTGCCGGGAGTCGACCGTCGGGCAACCGAAAGTACAAGTTCAGGTAGTTGGCGCCGCCGACGTAGACCTGCACGCCGGCGACGAGCGCCGCTACGACGCCCGAGCCGACGATCACACGGACGAGACGGTCGGGCAGTGCCGCCGGCATGGTGCCTGCCCGCCACAGAAGGACCATGGCGAGAGCCAGCACCGGTGGCACATACAGCGTGCGATACACATAGAGTGCGGTCAGCCGATACGGTGAGATCGCTATCGCGAGCAGGCCCATCCCGAGCATGGCGATCGCGGTCCACTCGACCAAACCCAGGGTGCTCGCTCGGCCCCGAAGCGCGTGCACGAGCGCCGACAGTCCGACCCCGATGGCGAGAGCATCGTGCCATCCTGACAGCGCCGTGCGGCCCGCAGGAGGGAGGCCGATAACGTCGCTAAGCACATCGCCCAGGAAGCCATTGAACGGGATTCCTATCAGGAGCAGGGTCAACCCCACCCAGGGGCGCCACAGTGCGAGCGCTAGGAGTCCGAGGTCAAAACCGACGATGATCGCGACCGGCATCCACACCCCAAGCCATAGGCACGTATCGGACCAGGCACTCGACCCGGTCCGGGTCGAGTACATCGGGAAGGCTATCACTCGTGCGGGACCCTGTTCGGCGAGACGCTGAGAGCGCCGCAGAGGTCCCGGAGCGGGCACGTATGATGCATCCACCCATGACATCGATCGATCCCGTATCCACCCAGCAGCCACAGCCGACCGTCAGCGTCGTGATCAACACCCTCAACGAAGAGCATCGACTCCCGTTTGCTCTGCGGTCAGTCAAGTATTGGGTCGATGAGATGGTGGTCGTCGACATGCACAGTGACGACGCGACGGTGCGGATCGCCCGAGAGCACGGGGCGAGGGTGTTCATGCACGAACGACTGGCCTATGCGGATCCCGCTCGCGCATTTGCCCTCGCGCAGGCGACCGGGGATTGGATCATGGTCCTTGATGCCGACGAGCTCGTTCCTTACAGGTTGAGCCGGCGGCTACGAGAAGTGGCAGCCGCAGACGAGGTCGACGTGGTGTCGATCCCATGGCGTAACTACCTCCTGGGGGCGCCGCTTGACCACACGGGCTGGGGACCCGGACAGGATCGCCACCGTCGCTTCTTCCGCCGGGGCTTCGTCAGCGCGCGACCGGACATCCACGACTATCTGCACGCAGAACCTGGCGCCCGCGTCCTGGACCTACCGGTCGAGCCGGGCCTGGCCGTCGTCCACTTCAACTACCGCGACGTGACCCAGTTCGTGGAGAAGCTGAACCGATACACGACTATCGAAGCTGCAGGTGCATCTACCTCTGGTCGTCGTGGCGGCTCCGGGCTGGCGCTGTTGCAGGCAGCTCGGGAGTTCGCCCGCCGGTACGTCCGCCGCGCCGGCTATCGCGACGGATGGCGCGGCTTCTACCTGTCCGCTCTGATGGCGATGTACCGTCTCGTGGTGGCCGCCAAGCTGGAAGAGCTGCGTCGAAACGGTCCCGCGGAGGCGGTCGACGAGGCCTATCGCGAGATAGCAGAGCGAATTCTGGCGGAGTATTCGGATCCGCAGAGGTAACGCTCGATCAAACTTATCCTTGCCAGCGAGATCCAGGGAAACCGGACCACATCCCGGGTCGCCTCGACGCATGTGACCAGTCCGACCATCCGGTGATCGCGAAGGCGACGCTTGCCCCGAGAAGCCCGAATGCCACGACGACCACCGGGAACAGAACCTGGATCGCCGGCCAGCCCTGGCCGGTGTTGATCGTGATGGAGATCGGCGGTCGCTTGGACATGTGGCTTGGTCACCCCGGGCTTCTTGTGCCATCGGACGAGCGTCCTGTTCGGCTTCGGCCTCGCCGGTATGCGAGCGGCCGCGTGACGGCGCTGGTGGACTGTCAGCCCAGGATCCGACGATAGGCGGCCACCGTCGCCTCTGCGCAGCGGTCCCAGGTGTAGCCTGCCGCGTGAGCCGGGCCGAGCTGGCGGGCTCGCCGCTGGGCAGCTCTCGAGGTGAGCGCCTCCTGGATTCCGGCGGCAATCGCCTCGACGGATCGCGGATCGACGAGGATCGCGGCATCGCCCGCCACCTCGCGCGTTGACGTGCCATCAGCGGTCACGACCGGCGTCCCGCAGGCCAGCCCTTCCAGGACCGGGAAGCCGAAACCTTCGTACAGCGACGGATAGGCCATGACCGCCGCGCTCGCGGTGATCGCGACGAGCGCCTCGTCCTCGATATAACCGGTGGCGTGGATCCAGCGCAGACCGCGGACCTCGTGGATCGTTCGCTCCACCTCAGTCCCGCCCCACTGGCGCTGCCCGGCCAGGACGAGTTCCAGGTCGGCGAAACCGCCCGATCGCAGGGCGGCCACGGCCCGGATGAGACGCGGGATGTTCTTGCGCGGATGAACGTTGCCAATCGCCAGCACGAACCGGTCCGGGAGCTTGACCCCGGCGGCAGCGATCATCTGCGCCGCCTCCTCCGTCGGCATGGGCCGCCAGCGCGGATCGACCCCGTATGGCGTCACGACGACCCGCTCCGCTGGCAGCCGGTAGGCGTCCATCAATCGTTCGCGGGTGAACTCGGATCCGGTGATGACCAGGCTCGCGCGATGGACACTGGCGCCGATCGTGGCGCGCATGCGGAGGGTCGTTGCTCGCGGGAATGCGTCCGGGATGTCCAGGAACGATACGTCGTGCACCACCACGGCGAGCGGGATCCCGGCGACAGGCGGGGCAACGTACTGCACGTGCAGGATGCGGGCGCGATCCTGCCGCGCGCGGAGCGGCAGTTCCACCGGGATCCGCAGGAAGCGCGAGCGCCAACGCAGCTCGCGCAGGGCGGGTGCCCCTGGCCTCGGCCACGACGTCCCGACGTCCACGTAGGCGATCGGTTCGACATCGTCACGGCGGGCGAGCGCCGTTGCCAGCTCCACGACGTACGTCTCATTGCCGGTCTGGCGTCGTCCGACCACGTGGGCGTCGATGGCGACCCGTGGCCGACCGCTCTGTACCATAGGGGCCCCAACGTGACAAGAGGTGATGATGCGGATCGCGATCCTCGGCATCCGCGGCGTGCCCGCCAACTATGGCGGATTCGAGACGTTCGCCGAGCAACTGGGGTCCCGGCTTGCGGCGGCCGGACACGAGGTCACCGTCTACGGTAGAGACCGTTACGTGCCGTCTGGCCTGCGCGAGCATCACGGGATGCGCGTGATCCGTCTGCCGGCGCCGGCGTCCAAGTACCTTGAGACGGTCGTCCACACGCTGTTCGCGGCGGCCCATGCGCTGACCCGTCGATACGACGTGGTCTATGTCTGCAACTCCGCCAACGTCCCGGCTGTCATCCTGCTCCGCGCGTTCGGCCGTTGCGTGGTGCTCAACGTTGACGGCCTGGAGTGGCAGCGCGCCAAATGGAACCGCGTCGGCCGGGCCTACTACCGAGGCTGTGCCTGGTTGGCCGCCCGACTGCCCATCCACCTCGTGACCGACGCCAAAGTGATCCAAGCCTACTACCGGCGATCCTACGGCCGCGCCACCGATTACTTCCCGTACGGGGCCGACGTGGAGACCGTAGCGGACGAGGGGACCCTCGAGTCGCTCGGGCTGACCGCCGGTCGATACGTGCTCTTCGTGAGTCGACTGGAGCCGGAGAACAACGCGCACGTGGTCATCGACGGGT
>JANOIS010000507.1:0-11168 GCA_031407755.1 Chloroflexota bacterium
GATCGCGATCACCTTCCTCGCGATGCTCGAGCTCATGAAGCGGCGGGAGATCGTCGTCGAGCAGGCGGAACCGTGGGGTCCGATCGTGGCCCGCCGGATGACGGCCGCGGAACGCGCCGCCGCCGGTCTGGACGCCTCGGATGCGCCCGAGGAAGCCCCCTTCGACGAGACCCTGGAGTCGTTCGCGTGATCGACGAGACCGCCGAGCCGGCACCGACCGCCGAGCCGGCACCGACCGCCGAGCCGGCACCGACCGCCGAGCCGGCACCGACCGCCGAGCCGGCACCGACCGCCGAGCCGGCACCGACCGCCGAGGCCCCCGCCACCGAGCGCCCCCAAATCGAGCTGACCGAGGCGGCCCTCGAGGCCCTCCTGTTCGTCGCCGAGCGGCCCCTCACCCGGCGCGAGATCGCAGCCCTGGCCGGAACGGACCGCGCGACGGTGGATGAACGCCTGGGCGACCTCGAAGTCGCCCTCCGCGCCCGTGGCGTCCGGCTCCTGATCGACGGCGATCGGGTTGAGCTCGCCACGGCCCCCGAGGGCGGCGCCCTGGTCGCCCGCTATGTCGGTGCCGACGCCGTCCGCCTCTCCCCGGCGTCGCTCGAGACCATGGCCATCGTGGCCTACCGTCAGCCGGTCACGAAAGCCGCCATCGAGCGCATCCGCGGCGTCGATTCCGATTACACCGTGCGCACGCTGCTCCATCGCCGGCTCATCATCGAACTTGGTCGGTCCGATGCGCCGGGACGGCCGTTCCTGTACGGCACCGGTTTCGAGTTCCTCGAGCGGTTCGGCCTCACCAGCCTCGACGAACTGCCGCTGCTCGATGTCGAGGTCGCCGCTCGGCTCGCCGAGGAGGGCGCGCAGCCCATCACGGACCCCATGTTCGACAGCCCGGCCGAGGAGGACGCCTGACATGCCCGCCGAGCGCCTCCAGAAGGTCCTTGCCGCCTCCGGTATTGCCTCGCGCCGCGCCGCCGAATCGATGATCGCGGCCGGGCGCGTGACCGTCGACGGCAAGGTGGCGACCGTCGGGACCCAGGCCGACCCGGACCGCCAGATCATCGCCGTCGATGGGCGGATCATCGGCTCTGCGGCGGCCCAAGCCTACTTGCTGCTGCACAAACCGGCCGGCGTCACCTCCACGACCCAGGACCGACACGCGGACACGACCGTGCTCCAGCTCGTCCCGACCGCCCTCGTCCCCGATGGTGCCCGGCTGTACCCGGTCGGCCGGCTCGACCAGGACTCGGAGGGGATGCTTCTGCTGACCAATGACGGCGACTGGGCGGATCGGGTGCTTCATCCGCGCCACGGGGTCGAGCGCGAGTACGCCCTCGGTCTTGCCACCCCGCTGGACCGTGCCCAGGCCGATGCGCTGCGCGAGGGCATCCAGCTGCCGGAGGGCCTCGCCACGCTCTACGGCCTGCGCCCGATGACGAGGATCGAGACCGAGCGTCTCGAGGATCTGCTCCGACCCACCCCCGACCCCAACCTGTCGTGGTATCGGGCGACGCTCACCCAGGGGTGGAAACGACAACTTCGGCGGATGTTCGGGGCCGTCGGGGTGCCGGTCCAGCGCCTCGTCCGGGTGCGCATCGGTCCGGTCCGCATCGATGGCCTGCGCAGCGGTTCCGTCCGCCAGCTCAAGGCGCCCGAGATCCGTGGACTCGGCGCCGGTGCCGGCCGATCCAGGGCGACGGCACCCGGCCGCGGCGAAGGACCCCGGCCCGTGCCCTCAACCGTGCCGAAACCCGGCCGGCGACCGACCGCTCGCCGCCCGCCACCCGAGGCATAGCCGATGGATCGATTGACCGTGGCCATCGATGGACCCGGTTCGTCCGGCAAGAGCAGCGTCGGCGCCGCCGCCGCCCGCGAGGTCGGCTATCGATTCTGCGATACGGGTCTGCTGTACCGCGCCCTGACCTGGCTGGCCGAGGCGCGCGGGGTGTCGGTCGATGACCCGGAAGGCCTGGTGGCACTCGTCGACGAGGTGGAGCTGGCCGCTGATGCCGATGGCCGTCTGGCCGGTGTCCTGGTGGACGGGGTCGATCACACGGCCGACGTTCGGGCCCCGGCCGTCGACGCCGCCGTGTCCGCCGTGTCGGCCGTGCCCGAGGTTCGGGCCGCCCTGCTCCAGCGGCAGCGCGACCTTGCCATCGATGGCGGCATCGTGATGGCCGGTCGCGACATCGGCACGGTCGTGCTGCCGGATGCGGACCTCAAGATCTACCTCGACGCCTCGGTCGATGAGCGCGCCCGCCGCCGTGCCGAGGAACGCGGCGTCCGACCCGGGTCGCCCGAGGCGGAGTCCATCCTCGATGCGCTCCGCCGACGCGATCGACTCGATGCGACGCGTGCCGTGGCCCCGCTGCGAATCGCGACCGACGCCCGGATCGTGACCACGGACGGCAATGAATTCGAGGACAGCGTGGCGACGGTCGTCGGCGCCATCCGCGACGTCGAGGCGCGCCGTGGTTGACGTCGAGGACGTCGAGGACGTCGCGGTGGGCACGAAAGACCCGCCCGTCCGGCTCGACGGTTCGATCACCCCACTCATCGCCCTGGTTGTCTGGGCCTCCCGCGTGTTCACGAGCGCCATCACCCGCGTCAGTGTCGAGGGCGCGATCGCCCAGATCCCGCGCGAAGGTCCGGTCATCATCGCCGCGAACCACGCCTCGAACCTGGACCCGGTCGTTATCGGCTCGTGGATCATCCCGGAGATCGGTCGCCGGTTCCAGTGGCTCGGGAAGCGTGAGGTGTTGGAATGGCCGGTGATCGGCTATATCGCCCGTCATGGCGGCGTCCACCCGGTGGATCGATCCACGGCCGACGTCGAGGCGTTCCGGCTGGCCCGCCGCATCCTCGACGAAGGTCACGTGCTGTTCGTGTTTCCCGAGGGCACCCGCAGCCCCGATGGCGCGCTGCAAGCGGCACGTGACGGTGTGGCGGTGCTGGCCCTGCGCAGCGGCGCACCCATCGTGCCGGTCGGGATCGCCGGCTCGGATCGGGTATGGCCAAGGGGCCGGAAGCTGCCTCGACCGGGCGGCCGGCTGACGATCCGTGTCGGCACCCCATTCCGGATCGCCGACGAACTGCCCGCCGGCACGGAACGGCGAGCTGCCAAGGGTCTCGCGACGACGATCCTCATGCGTCGGATCGCGGAGTTGCTCCCCGAGCGGCAGCGCGGCGTCTACGCCACTATCACCACCGACCCGCCTTCCGGCTGAGGCACCGCCCACCACGGCCGATCGCCGTGATTGATCGATCGGGTCGCGGCCACGAGGGACTGCGACCCCGAACCGTCGTTCCTGGGCATCAGCCCTGCACGCCCGTCCCTGGATCGATCAATGCAGCCGATCACGAGCGCCAGGGAAGGGTCGTTCGGGGCCCCGTGCGATAATCCGAGCATGGGAACGGTCCAGGAGATCCGCATCGCGAAGCGCACCGGCTTCTGCTATGGCGTGCGCGAAGCCATCGACAAGGCCAAGGAATCGTCCGCGGCCGGCAAGGCGACGCATACCCTGGGCCAGGTCGTCCACAACGAAGGTGTGGTCAACGATCTTCAGCGCCTCGGCATCAAGACGGTCGAAACGCTGGACGATGTGGACCATGGCGCAGCGGTCGTCATCCGCGCCCATGGTGTGCGACCGGACGTCATGGAACGGGCCAACCAGAAGGGTCTCGAGGTCATCGATGGCACCTGTACGTGGGTCATCCAGGAGCACCGCGAGCTGACCAGGCTCGTCGAGGAGGGCTACACCATCGTTCTCCTCGGGACGCCAAAGCACGCCGAGGTGGTCGGCATGCTCGGTTTTGCGCCGGACGCCATCGTGGTCGATGAGGAAGACGAATGGGAGGCCGCCATCCCGCGCAAGAAGCGGATGGCCCTGATCAGCCAGTCAACCCAGCCGCCCTGGAAGTTCGAGAAGCTCGCCGCGTTCATGGTCTCGCGAGCCCACGAGCTCAAGATCGTGAACACCGTCTGTCCCGTGACCATCCGCCGGCAAGAGGACACGATGGCGACGGCCCGCGATGTGGACATGATGGTCGTCGTGGGCGGCCGGTCCAGCGCCAACACCAAGGAACTCACCCGGCTGTGCCAGATCGCCGGGACCCGCGCCGTCCAGATCGAGAGCGTCGCCGACCTGTCCGACGCCTCCGCATTCGATGGCGCCCGGGTCGTCGGCGTGACCGGCGGCACGTCCACGCCGATCGAGGATCTGCGTGAGGTGGTCCGGCGCATCTTCGAGCTGGCCGGGACCGATGAGGCCCAGGGGAACGCGGCGGATCTTGCCAATGCCGCCCTGGCCGTGGCCGCCACGCCGGCCGGACGCACGACCTCCATCCCGGACGTCAGCGCCAGACCCGTCTCCGGCGCCGCCTGACCGTGGCTGCCCAGTCGAGCACAAGGGCACCGACGCGCCTGGGCGGAGCCCTCCCTGTGGTGGCCATCGTCGGCCGGCCCAACGTCGGCAAGAGCACACTCTTCAACCGGATCGTCGGCGGTCGCCCGGCCATCGTGGTGGACCGCGCCCGGACCACTCGCGATCGACTCTACGGCGCCGCGGAATGGAACGGCCGGCGGTTCATGCTCGTGGACACGGGCGGCCTGGAAGCCGGCACGGACGACCCGATCGAGCTGCGTGTCCAGGAACAGGCGCGTCTTGCTATCTCGGAGGCGGACGTCATCGTGTTCGTGGTGGACGCCGTGACCGGGACGACCGCTGCGGATTCGGAGGCCGCGTCGCTCCTGCGCCGCGCCAGTGCACCCGTGATCGTGGCTGTCAACAAGGCGGACAACGAGAGGCGCGAACTGGAGGGCGCCGAGTTCCACGCGATGGGCTGGGACGAGACCTACGCCATCTCCGCCACCCACGGCCGCGGCACCGGCGACCTCCTTGACGCGATCGTGTGGGCGCTGCCGGTCGAGAGCGAGCAGGAGATCGCGCGCAAGGCGCGTGACCTCGAGGCCGAGGCGTGGGCGGACGAGGTGGCCGCCGGTAAGCTGGAGCCGTTCGTGGTCGGCGACCCGGAGGCCGATGACGCCGAGGGCGCAGACGGCACAGACGGCACCGACGGCAGCGAAGGCAGCGCTGCGGAGGCGCGTAAATGGGACGCCGCGATCGCCGCAGCGGCGGACACCGCGCCGGCATCGATCGCGTTCATCGGACGGCCGAATGTCGGTAAATCGAGCCTGTTGAACGCGCTGCTTGGCGAGGATCGGGCGATCGTCTCGGAGGTCCCGGGCACGACTCGCGATGCCATCGATACCCGGCTCGCGTGGGGTCGGAGCGAGGTCATCCTGATCGATACCGCCGGCATCAAGCGGCGCGGCAAGGTCGCCTCGGGTCCGGCGGCGGAACGCTATTCGACCATCCGGGCGATGAGTGCGCTGTCGCGCGCCGACGTGGCCGTCCTCGTCATCGATGCCGTCGAGGGCCTGACCGCGCAAGACGCCCATGTCGCGGGCTACGCGGTGGATGAGGGCAAGGGCCTCGTGGTCGCGGTCAACAAGTGGGATCTCGTGGCCGAGAAGACGGATCGGACGTTCGACCAGTACACCGAGTGGATCCGCAACGAAGTCCCGTTCCTGGATTTCGCGCCGATCGTCTCGATCAGCGCCAAGACGGGCCAGCGCGTCGGTCGGGTGCTGGAACTGGCCGTCGATATCTGGGCGGAACGTCGTCGGCGCATCTCGACCGGCGAGCTGAACCGGGTCCTGATGGCCGCCACGGAGCGCACGCCGCCTCCGCCCGTCCGTGGCCGTCGCCCAAAGATCTTCTACGCGACCCAGGCGGCGATCGGGCCGCCGACCTTCGTGTTCTTTGCCTCGGATGCGTCGCTCGTCCATTTCTCGTATCGGCGCTATCTTGAGAATCGCCTGCGCGAGACGTTCGGGTTCGATGGCACACCGCTCCGGCTCGTTTTCCGTGACCGGGCGTCGGTCAAGTTGCCGCGGCGCAAGAAACTGCGGTCCGCGCCGGCGGCCTCCGCGCGGCGGGCCAGTTCCACCTCTCGGACCCGCCGGTCGCGCTGATGGCAGGCCCGCGGGTCGCGGTCATCGGGGCCGGGGCGTGGGGCACGACGCTCGCCGCGCTCGTGGCGCGACGCGAGCCGGTGACCTTGCTGTGCCATTCGGCCGAGGTCGCGGCCGAGATCGAGCGGACACGCCACAACGAGCGGCGGCTGCCGGGGGTGGAGCTGCCGGCCGGATTGGTGGCCACCGCGGACGTTGCGGCGCTCTCGGACGCGGTCGATCTGGTCATCGTTGCGGTGCCGTCGTCGCATGTTCGATCGGTGGTCGAGGTCGCGGGACCGCTGGTGCCCGATTCGGCGGATGTCCTGTCGGTCGTCAAGGGTCTCGAAACCGGGTCGCTGCTGCGGATGAGCGAGGTCATCGCCGCCGCGGGCGGGATCTCGCCGTCGCGGATCGCGGCGCTGTCCGGCCCGAACCTCGCCGGGGAGATCGCCCGCGGGCTCCCGGCTTCGGCGGTCGTGGCCGCGGACGATGTCGCCCTCGCGACGCGGGTCGCCGAGCGACTCGGTCGGCGCGAGTTCCGGCTGTACGTCAACCCGGACATCCTGGGCGTGGAGCTGTGTGGGGCGCTCAAGAACATCATCGCGATCGCAGCGGGGGCGGCCGATGGCCTGGGATTTGGTGACAACGGCAAGGCCGGGCTGATGACCCGCGGCCTGGCCGAGATGATGCGGGTGGGTGCCGCGGCGGGCGCCAATCCTCTGACATTTGCGGGTCTGGCCGGGATCGGTGACGTCATCGCCACGTGCGGCTCGCGGCTGTCGCGAAATCACCTGCTTGGGGAGGAGCTGGCGCGCGGGCGTTCGTGGGCTGAGATCGAGGCCACGCTGCCCGGGACCGCGGAGGGGGCGTACACCGTAGAGGCTGCCCTGGCCCTTGCCGATCGACTCGGCGTCGAGATGCCGATCGCCCGCGAGGTGCACAACGCCCTGTTCGAGGGCAAGAGCGTGCAGCGCTGCCTGATCGATCTTCTGGCGCGCGAATCCAAGGATGAACTGGGCGATCTGGCGTAGGAGGGGGAACCGAGCGTCCGGCTGGGCCCGACCCGCTGATGCACACGGCCGCCATCGGCCGCCAACCTTCCCACCCGATGCACATAGGCCGCATCAAACCGTGCGGAGGATCGGCACCTCGGTCACTGGGCGACGGGGGACCCGCGGGGCAGCTGCTGCCATCCGCCCGTGCTAGACTCCGCAGCCTGTCGGGGCGTGGCGCAGTCTGGTAGCGCACCAGTCTGGGGGACTGGTGGTCGTCGGTTCAAATCCGGCCGCCCCGACCAAATCTCCCGCATGAAACCGGCCTTCGGGCCGGTTTGCTCGTTTCCGTGATACCAACACGGGTACCAACAGACACCGAACGTCGGTTTACACGGCAACCCTGGTCGATAGACTGCGGCCCATGATGGCTGACGCTCGCCCGTTCCGGTCGGGCACCTTCATGTCTTGGGCTGTACGACCGCCAAGACGTTCCGACTCGGGTCCACGAACCACGCGGCCCAGGAGTGACCCATGTCGGCGATGCCGTTCGTCGTGACCGGGTCGGGAGCCTCGTATTCCTCTATTCGGACACCGCGAGCCCGAAGCTCGACGAGGGTCGATCGGATATCTGGAACGCGCCAGGCCATCTGGGTCTGGCTATCCGCGGTCCCAATCGTGCTGAACGTCACGACTAGCTGCGTACCATTGCCGCAGCGGAAGACGATGCGGTCGCCTTCGTCCTCACGCAGTACCTCGAGCCCAAGGGTGTCGCGGTAGAAAGTCCTGCTCGCGTCGAGATCCGTCGCCAGCAGGATCGGGAAGACCGGATGATCACCAAGCATCGCTCGTACTCCTGACTATCCCCACAGGGTGCCCGCACTATATGTCACTGCCAGCTGTGATCAGAGCGGTTGCCGCGGATGTCCGGTGCCTGGTGGCGGCCGACGGTTCGGTCAGCACCGAGACCTACGCCCGGTCGAAGCAGTTGAAGGGCGGCTATGGACTACGCGGACACCGGCACGACCGCTCCGCCGCTAGGCTAGTAGTGCCCCGGCTCCGGTCCGCGACGGTGCGATCCCGTGCAAGCGGTCAGCCCAAGCGTCGTGCCATGGCTGGAAGGTATCTTGAATCGATGACAGCTCGCACGGCAGAGGAGCGGCGCGCAGACTTGAAACGCCGACGACGTCCGGCCTTTGTCGAGGGCGCCGAAGAGGACAGTCGACGCCGCCTCGGCCGCGGCCTGACGCGCGATGAGCTCAAGCGGGTCCTGCGGCGGTATCCGGGGGATGTTTGAGGCCCCATGACCGAGTTCGTCCGCGCCTCGTTTGACCCGCCCCTCGGCCTGATCCACGTGGCCTTCCGGCTGCAACCGCTCGGCTCCGAACACAACGACTCTGACTATGCGGCGTGGAGTTCGAGCATCGACCATATCCGCTCGACCCCGGGTTTCGAGGGCTCGCCTTGGCCCCACCCGATGACACTCGACGAAAACCTTGGCGACCTCGTCCGCCACGCCAATGACTTCGCGACAAGGACAAGTTTCACCTACACGGTGCTCGCCCCGGATCAGGACCGGGCCACCGTTATCGGGTGCGTCTATATCTACCCGAGTAAGCGGGCCGGCTACGACGCTAGCGTTCGGTCCTGGGTCCGGGCGGCCGACGCACGCCTCGACGCGGTGCTCTACCGTGCTGTCAGCGATTGGCTCAATGAGGCTTGGCCATTCGCGCGCGTGGATTCCGCCATCCGACCCGCGTGATGTCGCCGACCCTTTCTTGATCGACGCGGCAGCGCTACTGGCGGGGCGTGGATCATCCGCATCGCCCGGCGGACCGATGACGAGTCGCGGCACTGGCGGTACCGAAAACACTGACACTGGCCGACGCGCTCGGGTCGGGCCATCCAAAGAGCCTCGGCAAACAGAACATTGACCCGGCTTCAGCACGGTACGCCCCGCGGGCTCGCCCTAGCACCCCGCCACGTTGGCACAGACGCCCGGAGCGGGCCTACTCCAGGTCGAACCGAAGACGCCTCGGCCGCGGCCTGACACGCGATTGAGCTCAAGCGGGTCCTGCGGCAGTATCCGGGGGACCCGTAGCGCGGGTACGTCGCAAGGCTGGTGCCGTCAGAAGTCGTGGTACCGCCACGTACGTTCGACGCCCTCGAGGTTCCCTCGGAAGATCCGAATTATCCAGATGAGGCCGATGACCACCCCGCCGACGCCGACCCACGGGAGGAGCTGCTCCAGCAGCCCCGGCTCATAAAACATGCCACCGCTGTATCCAGGGGCCCCGAAGAACAACAGGCCCGGGATCAATGTCGCGCCAACGGCGATGGCGAGCTCGACGCGAGCGAATAAGTACGCTCGCGCCATGCGCCGACGTCTCTGTTCGAGGTCGCTCATGAGGCGACGGTACGTCGCGACGGCTAGGCTGTCAACGCCCCGGCTCCGGCTCTGGCGCTAAGGTTTTCGGAGGAGCCGGCGGACGTCGCGCCGGCAGCCTAGGCGGTAGCACGCCAGCGGCGGGTCAAAGACGCCAGCACGGCGATGCCGACGAGCCAAGGGAGAAAGAGCAGGCCGCCGACGAAGATCACGCTCGACTCCGCGTACCTCTGTACGGACGTGAAGTATGTCCAGGCGACGATTGCCGGATACGCCGCGATCCACACGACAAGAACCAAGCGGACGATAGGCGAGCGCTTCGACATCCTGACCTCCAAGCGGCGGGTTTCGGAGCAAGGTAACTCAGCCGCGTGGTACCTAAGAGGAGTTCGTACGCGATCGTTGCTATCCGTTGACCTCGACATCGAACGCGGATGGGTTGCAGTTGCAGTCCAGCCACGAGGCGATCACCGACCGAGCCGCGTCCAGCGCGCCCCTACGCCCCGCAGGACCTATGGAGAGCCACGGAGCCTCGGCGATGGCCCATGTGTCACCCTGGCCAGCCCGGACGCGGTAGGCGGGCCGCTCGCCGCGGGCAATCATGCGCCGCGATGCCTGGAGGGCCGCCGCCTCCGCCGTTGCTCGGGATACGCCGCGTCGGGTCATGCCCCGACCAAATCTCATGCATGAAACCGGCCCTCGGGCCGGTTTTCGCGTGTCTGCGCTAGCCCAGGAGGTCACCGAGGACCAGGATCGGGCGACCGGCGACGACGCCTTCGAGTCGCGCGGGCCACGAGGCATCGTTCGTGACCAGGACGTCCTGGCCCCCGACGATGAAGGTCGCCGCGATGAGCGAATCAGGAGTCGCGAGCCCCGTGGTGGCGCGGATCCGCGCGGCCTCACGGGCAGTCACGTAGTCGATCGGCTGGAGTCGCAGGTCAGCGAAGTGGCCCACGAAGCCCTCCACGGACGCGACCGCAGCCGCACCGGACCGAAACGGGCGTACCAGGAGCTCCGTGACCGTGATCATCGACACGCCACCGACGTTGCGGCCGGTCGCAAGGCAACGATCGAATAGCTCGGTCGCGAGGCGGCTGATCGGCTCGGTGCCGGTGAGATACGCCAGGATCACCGAGGTATCGATGAGCACCGACGCCCCGACCGGGAGGACTCCATCGATCGAGCGATCTGCGATCACCCGGGGTCTGGCCAGCTGGCTCGCTCCTCTGCAAGCGCGGTGGCCGCATCGCCGTACACGTCGGCCATGGTGCCGGCGTAACTGGTGCGGACCAGGCGTAGTCGGACGACATCCGGCTCGTCGGGATCCAGGTCCACGATGAATCGATCGCCCTCAGTCAGGCCAGCGGCCTGCACGACCGGATCCGGGAGCGTCAGCTGGTTCCGCGCCCGAAGGCGCGCCTCGATAGCGGGGTGATGGATGGTCGCCGATGCCATGTGCGAAAGCATGGTGGCTGTGCGACGCGATGTCAACTCGTACGATAGGTCACCATGATTTCGCACTTCCCTCGTCCGTCCCAACACGCTCGCCGCATGCGGGCCGATGACCAGCTACGTATCGCCAGCCGCCAACCAGGCCGAGTGCGCTTCCTCGAGGACATCCCCAAGGGTGGGCCAGCCTACTTCGCCGATGTAGGTTGCCGGAAGGATCTCACGGCCGTTCGCGTCGAACCCGTGGCGATGGTGCCGGTCCGGGTGGTCGTAATGCCCCGAGTTGTCGTAGCGGAAGAGCGGCGTCACATCTCGGCCC
>JANOIS010000003.1:0-6825 GCA_031407755.1 Chloroflexota bacterium
GAACTCGGGTCGCCGCTTGAGCGCTGGGACCTGCGCGGCGACCTTGCCACGGCGGCGATCGGTGTGGGGCAGCTGCACGAGCGCCTCGCGACGGGGACGATGTTCGGTGGCGGGACGCTGGCGGTCGTCACCAACCCGGGCGCTCTCGTGCGCAGCAACGCCACCCGCGATCGGGTGGTCGAGGCGATCGCGCTCATGGCGGCCGGGAATGCGCTGGCCATCGTGGAGGCGTCGAAGTCGAGCGCCAAGGGTCCGGGTCCCAAGCGCCTGGCCGATGCCGTGGCCGCGGCCGGTGGCCGCATCGTGGCTGCCACCGCGCCGCGCCCGACGGCGCTCGGTGCCTGGATCGATCGGGAGGCCCGCGAGCGCGGCCTCGTCCTCGCGCCGGGAGCGGCACGGGAGCTTGCCGACCGGCTCGGGAGCCGCGTGACCGAGGGCGACGTCGATCGCCGATATCTCAGCCGAACCGCCTCGAACGAGCTCGACAAACTGGGTCTCCGCCACGCCGTCGATGGCGGGCCGATCACGGCCGACGACGTCAGCGCGCTGGTCGCCGAATCGACGCCTGGCTCCGTCTGGGCCCTCACCGACGCCGTCGGCGAACGTCGGCAGGAGGCCGCGTTGCTTGCGCTGGATCGGCTGATCGACTCGACCCCGGAACCGGTCCTGCTGGCGGTCCTGCATCGGCGCGTCGTCGAACTGCTCGAACTCGGCGATCGCCTTGGCGCCGGGACAGCGCTGCCGGCGGCGGCCCGGGCGATGGGCATCACGAGCGAATTCCGGGCGAAGACCCTCGCCGGTCAGGCGCGCGTCTGGACGACGGAGGCGTTGACCGTTGCGCTTGCCGGGCTGCTCGAACTCGATGCGATGGTCAAGGGTGCTTCCGGCCGGGAAGCAGACGCGGCACAGCGTCGCCTGGCGTTCACGCTATGGGTCCGCGAGCACACGGCTCCGGGCTGAACCGTCAGTCGGCGGACGACCAGGCCTGTTCCTGGACGACGAGGTCGCTCTCGATGGCGAAGACGCAGCGGCCTTCGCCAAGGTCGAGCATCTCGATCAGGTCCGGATCGATGTACAGCTGTGAGCAGTCCTCGCACAGGCCGCCCGGGATGGCGAAGCACAGCCGCTCGGTCCGGTCGGGCAAGCGGAAGGTCGTGTCGAACCGGGTCGTGATGAGCCGGTGGCCACAGGCGGGGCAGCGATCTCGGGTAGCGGGCATGGGCCGATGCTGTCACGCAGCGCCAGACGGCCATCATGACCCGACGGTACCCCTCAGACCCGTACCGGCGGATGAGGAAGTGTCCCTACCGCGTGTGGTCATGGCGCGAGGCAGCGCGAGGCAGGGCGAGGTGACGGTGGGCGAGGTGACGGTGGGCAGATTCCAGTGAGCCTGGAGTAAGGGCCGCGCCGTCGTCCCCAAGGGTCCGGGTTGCTCGTGCCCAAGCCGAGGATTCCAACGCCGCTGGAATCCTCGGCAATTCGGGGGCGATTTCGGTCAAGCACGCACGTCCACGCCCAGAATCGCGGCTATCCAGCGCTGGGTGGGCGCGACATCGTCGCTTGTTCCAGTCCGCCTGGAATTCGCAGGGTGACTGAGGCGCGCGGACTGCAGGCTACCCACGCACACGCCCCCGCTCGGCGCGGCGCGCTACTGGACGCGCAGGATCGTGCGCGCCTCTGCCCAATGCTTCTCCAGGCCGTAGTAGTCGCGCTCGGGCGGGGTGAAGATGTGCACGATCACGGAGCCAAAGTCGATCAGCACCCAGTGCGACGCGGGCGTGCCCTCGCGACCGATGGGCCTGACCTTGTCATCGCGCAGGGCCGAGATGATGCCGTCGGCGATACCGTCGAGCTGCCGCTCCGAGCCGCCGGAGCAGATGACGAAATAGTCAGCCAGGGTCGTCAGCGGGGCGAGCTCGAGGAGCACGATGTCGGCGGCCTTCTTGTCCTCGGCCAGCTCGACGATCCGGCGGGCGAGTTCGAGCGCAGCGCGGTCACCGGTCGCGGTAGCCGGGGTATCGCGGCGCGGCAGGCCATCGGCGCTCGGCATGTCTGCCGTCGGGAGCGCGTGTTCGGTCACGATGGGTGGTTCCTCCTTGGGTCGTGGTACAGGCCATGGTCGCCGATATACGCCGCGACCGCATCCGGCACGAGATAGCGTACGGATCTCCCGGCCCCGGCCCGCGCCCGGATGTCCGACCCGGACAGACGCATCCGCGGCCCGTCCAGCATCGTGATCCGCGCCTCGGCGGCCGGCACGAGCCGGGCGATGGCATCCGGCGAGAGGTCTGGGTAGCCGTCACGTGGCGCGACAACGAGCCGCGCCAGGACCAGCACCCGCTCCGGCTCGTGCCAGGTCGCAAGTCCGGCCAGGGCCTCGACCGAGAGGATGAGCGCGAGCTCGGTCGCCGAGCCCTCCGCCATGAACAACGCCCCGAGCGTATCGGCGGTGTACGACGGTCCGTCACGATCGATCTCGATGGTGCTGACCTCGAACGCGGGATTGCCCTCGATCGCTGCACGGACCATGGCCAGTCGATGAGGCGCCGGGGTCACCGCGTGGTTCGGCTTGTGGGGCGGCTCGCCGTTGGGAATGAACAGCACACGCTCCAGGCCGAGAGCATCACGCGCGGCTTCGGCAACCGCCAGGTGCGCCACATGGATCGGATCAAACGTCCCACCGAATATGCCGAGGATCGGCTTGGTCACGCGTCTTCCCAGGGCTGGGGCTCCCACTCGAGCTCCGCCCCACCGATCCGAACCAGGTCGCCGCCGACGATCCCGGCCCGGCGCAGTTCAGTGTCGATCCCGAGACGCGCCAGGTCACGCTGGAACCGCTCAGCCGATTCCTCGACATCGAAGTTGGTCTGGGCCGCGACCCGCTCGATCCGCTTGCCGCGCACCCGAAAGGCGCCGTCATCATCGCGCTCGACAGCAAAGCCGTCACCCATCGCATCGATCCGATGCACGACGACGCCGGCCGGATCCGGCGGCGCATCGAGCTCTTCGGCCGACGGCAACATGATCGCGACGCGGGCACGGAACGGGTCCAACCCTTCCCCGCTGGCCGCGGCGAGGGCCACGACCTCCACGCCCTCGGCCGCTCGTGCGGACCGGAATGCCGGCCATGCCTCGCGGGCAGCCGCCAGATCCATCTTGTTGAAGGCCACGAGCATGGGCTTGTCCAGCAGGGCCGGATCGTGCGCCCGGAGCTCCTCGCGAATGACCTCGTGATCCCACTCGGGGTCGCGCGACGCACCGTCGACGACGTGGACGAGGACGCGTGTCCGCTCGACATGACGCAGGAACGCGTGGCCCAGGCCGGCGCCCATGCTCGCCCCCTCGATCAGTCCCGGGACATCGGCGATCGTCGGCCGGCGCTCGTCCTCATCTCCGAGGTCCAGCACGCCGAGGTTGGGCTCCAGCGTCGTGAACGGATAATCGGCGATCTTGGGCGTCGCGGCGGTCAGACCGGCGAGTAGCGTCGACTTGCCGGCGTTCGGCAGGCCCACGAGTCCTACGTCGGCGATAAGGCGCAGTTCGAGGCGGAGCCAGCGCTCCTCGCCGGGCTCGCCCTTCTGGGCATGCTTGGGAGCCTGGTGGATGGCCGTCTTGAAATGCGTGTTGCCGAGGCCACCGCGACCACCGCGCGCGACCATCGCCTCCTGGCCTGTAGCGACCAGGTCCGCCAGCAGGGCATCCGTGTCGTCGTCATAGATCGCCGTTCCGGGCGGTATCTCCAGCACGAGATCGTCGCCGGCCTTGCCGTGGCGTCTGGCCCTGGTCCCGCGGCCGCCCGGTGTGGCCTTGAAGTGATGGCGATACGAGAAATCGCGCAGGGTCGTCTGCCCGGGGTCCACCCGCAGGAGGATGGATCCGCCACGGCCGCCGTCGCCGCCGTCTGGACCGCCACGCGGCACGTGGGCCTCCTGGCGAAAAGTCGCGGCTCCGTCACCGCCCGCGCCGGCACTGACCCAGATCTTGACACGGTCGAGGAACATCGAGGTCATTCTCGCACGGGGACAGGTCGTGACCGCCCGGCGCGGGCAAGTCCGCCCGAATCGGTTAGAGGTAGCCCAGCGGGTTGACTCGCGAGCCACCGTTCCAGATGGGGCCCTTCCAGACCTCGAAATGGAGGTGCGACCCGGTCACGTTACCCGTGGCGCCCATGCGCCCGACACGCTGACCCCTCGACACGCGCTGGCCGCTCCCGACGGCCACGCTCGACATGTGGTTATACGTCGTGTACAGGCCGGATCCATGCGCGATCCAGACCTGATAGCCGCCGCCATTGTTCTTCCAGCCGGCGAAGGTCACGGTGCCCGATGCGGCCGCGATAATGCTGTCGCCCGTCGAACCGTCGATGTCGAGGCCGTAGTGGCCATATTGGTAGTACTGGCTGATGCGTCCACCCGGCGCGGGCCAGGCGAGGGTTCCACCCGAGTACGTCTTGGGAGGTCGGACGGAACCGCCGCCACTCGAGCTCCCACCGCCGCCACTGCTGACCGGGGGTCTGGCCCTGGGCGGCTTTGGCGTCGCGATCGGAGCACCCTTGGCTCCTGGCAGCATCAGGACCTGGCCGACCACCAGGTTTCGATCCCTCAACCGGTTGATCTCGACGATCGCATCCTCGCTCACGGCGTACTTCGTTGCGAGCACAGCCAGGGTATCGGTGGCCTTGACCTCGACGACGAGCCCACTGACCGGAGGGATCCTGAGTTCCTGGCCACGCACCAGGGCGTCCTTGGCCCTGAGGGTCGACTTGTTGGCCCACCACAACGTCATGGTCGAGACGTCGTAGGAGCCGGCGATACCAGCGAGGGTGTCGCCCGCCTTGACCTTGTAGCTGCGCATGAGGGAACTGCCGTCCGGGACGGACGTGTCCACCGCGACCGGCTTGAGTAGCGTGCCATCGTCGAGGAACGGACCTTCGACCGTTGACGGCTGGGTCGCCCCGAGCAGACCGGGCGACTGCGTCCCAGGCTCCGATTCCGGCAGCGACGCGACGAAGCCAAACTGGTCCGTGGTTGGCTCCTCGGCGTAGTCCTCCGCGATGCGACCTCTGGACGATGAATCGTCGAACGTTCCGCCGACGGCGAGACGGGGCGCCGGTCCATCGCCGGTCGGTCCGCCCGTGTCACCGCCAGGACCTCCCCGACCGCCAGGTGCAACGCTCAGGAATGAGGCACCCAGGACGATGCTCGCGACCACGACGCCGAGTGTCCGCTCATGGCCGAGCCTCGAAACGAACGTGCGGGCGGATCCCGGCCGAAGCCCCGTGATCGATGACCACGCAGGGAGCGCGAACGCACGGCGCCGTCGACGAGATCGGGACTGCAGGTGGATCGACGTCGACACGCCGCGCGATGCAACCCGGCTGTAGGTCGCGGAGTCAGGCGCAGTCATGCTTTGATTCGGAGATCGGAGCAGGCGTCCGAGGACGCGCTGGACGCCGACCGACGCGTTCAGCAATAAGGTCTCCAGATGTGAGGACGAGCCCGGGCGCTTTCGGGGGTTGGCGCTGGGTTGGGGCAGTGAAGGCCCGTCCGGGTCGCGGTATAGAGGCTGGGGTCTCTCTTCGCGGCCGCTCCCGACATCACATCGGGACTACGACATCGGCGACACCGTAACACGGGCATCGCAACCTTGGCAACCCTCGGTCATTTTGGTGCGTTCTGGCACCAACCTCCGGGGCAAGGCGCCCTGGTCGACCGTCAGGCGTCGAGGTTCTTGGTCAGCGAGGCGAGGAATTCGGCGTTCGACTGCGTCTTCGACAGACGATTGAGCAGGATCTCGATGCCTTCGTTGGTCCCGACCGCGGACAGCATCCGGCGCATGGTCCAGACCATCTTGAGCGTGCCCTCCTCGAGCAACAGTTCCTCGCGTCGGGTGCCGGAACGCTGGACATCGATCGACGGATAGATCCGCTTCTCGGCCAACTTGCGATCGAGGATGAGCTCCGAGTTACCGGTTCCCTTGAACTCCTCGTAGATCACGTCGTCCATGCGCGACCCGGTGTCCACGAGGCAGGTGCCGATGATCGTGAGGGAGCCGCCCTCCTCGATGTTTCGGGCGGCGCCGAAGAAGCGTTTGGGCGGGTACAGGGCGATCGGGTCCAGGCCCCCGGAAAGGGTTCGACCAGACGGCGGCAGGGCCAGGTTATAGGCGCGCGCGAGGCGGGTGATGGAGTCGAGCAGGATGACGACATCGCGCCCGGTCTCGACCTGGCGCTTGGCGATCTCGAGGGCCATCTCGGCCACGTGGGTGTGGTTCTCGGTTGGTTCGTCGAAGGTGGAGCTGATGACTTCGCCCTTGACGCTCCGGCGCATGTCCGTGACTTCCTCGGGTCGCTCGCCGATCAGGGCAACCATCAGCAGGATCTCCGGATAGTTCGCGCTGATCCCGTTGGCGATCTGCTTGAGCAGCATCGTCTTGCCGGCCTTGGGCGGACTGACGATGAGCGCGCGCTGCCCCTTGCCGATCGGGTTGACCAGGTTGATCAGGCGCTGACTGAGGTTCTTGGCGTCCGTCTCCAGGTTGATCAGGACGTCCGGATGAACCGGGGTCAGGTCGCCGAACACCGGGCGGCGGCGAGCCGTCTCCGTGTCCACGCCGTTGACCGCGTCGACCCGGAGCATCCCCCAGTACTTCTCCGCCTCGCGCGGTGAGCGCACGGCACCCGACACGCGATCGCCGATGCGCAGGCCGAACCGACGGACCTGACTGGAGCTGACGTAGACATCGTCCGGACTCGGCAGCAGGCCGTGGCGGCGCATGAATCCGAAGCCCTCGTCGACGATGTCGAGGATGCCACTGGCGTAGTCG
>JANOIS010000026.1:0-3567 GCA_031407755.1 Chloroflexota bacterium
GTCGCGCGACTTCACCTACGTCGACAACGTGGTCTCGGCGAACCTGCTCGCATCGACCGCCGCGGGGGCATCGGGCACCACATGCAACATCGGGTGCGGTGGGCGCTACACCCTCCTGGAGTTGCTGGAAAGCATCGGCCGTGCGCTTGGTACGACGCTGTCTCCTCGATTCCTTGCGCCGCGCGAAGGGGACGTCCCTCACTCTCAGGCGGACATCTCCTGCGCGCAGGCCCGCCTCGGATACGGGGTCGTCGTCCCGTTTGAGGAGGGCATCCGGCGGACGGTCGATTGGTATCGGGACCGGACGACAGGATCGTCCGGGTGACCCAGGAGGATCCAGGAGCGAGGCTGACGCTGGTCATTTCCACACTCCGAGTGGGCGGCGCCGAGCGAGTCATGACGATTCTCTCCAACGAATGGGTGAGACGAAGCCGGTCGGTCACATTGCTCACCTTCACAGCACCCGACGAGCACCCGTTCTTCCCTGTCGACGAGGGCGTCAAGGTAGTACCCCTGGCCTTGGATCGACCGTCGGAGAACGTTCTGATCGGGCTGATCGCGAACGTCCGTCGCGCCCGGACGTTGCGACGAGCGATCCGGGCCAGCCGACCGGATGTTGTCATCTCATTCATGGATCGCACGAACATCGTGACGCTGGTTGCGACGGTCGGCCTGCCGACACCCATCATCGTATCGGAGCGAAGTGACCCAGCTCACGAGCTCCTGAGGTGGCCTTGGCCGCTGCTGCGCGATGTCGCCTACCGTCGCGCCGCCCGGGTGGTCACACTTAGCGATGCCGCCCTCGCATACTTCGCGGCCCCTATCCGGCGTCGTGGTCGGGTGATACCGAATCCGGTACTGCCCCTTCGTGCGCAGGCAACGACGCCGATCGTGGATCCGGATGGCGGACCGACTGTGCTGGCGATGGGCCGCCTCGGGCGAGAGAAAGGGTTCGATCTGCTGCTCGAGGCATTCATGAGCCTGGACCCGGTCCGACGAGGCTGGACGATGGAAATCTGGGGCGACGGTCCTATGCGAGAGCAGCTGGAGGCGGCACGGGATCGTCTGGGTCTTGGAGGGGTCGTCCAACTGCCGGGCATAACGTCACAGCCAGGCTGGACCATGGCCCGTGCTCGTCTATTCGTCCTGTCGTCCCGCCATGAGGGCTTTCCGGCCGTACTGGGCGAGGCGATGGCGCTGGGTCTGCCGGTCGTGGCGTTCGACTGCCCGAGCGGACCGCGCGAGATGATCCGCGACGGTGTCGATGGTCTCCTCGTCCCGCCTGGCGACATCAACGCTCTCGCCCAGACGATCGATCGCGTTCTCGGCGACGACGCCCTCCGAGCGAGGCTAGGTGATCGCGCCCCCGAGATCCTCGACCGGTTCAGCCTTGATCGAGTCATGGCTATGTGGGATGCCCTGTTGGCCGAGACGGTGCCAGGTCGAACGTAATGAGCGCGGCGGCACCCCCTGGATTTGCCATCGCCCGCGTCGGACGGTCGGCGGCGCTTATCACCTTGGCAGTCGCGTTTGGCCAGGTCTTCGGCATCGGACGAGAGCTGTACGTGGCCAACCAGGTCGGCATCGCGCCGCAGCTGGATGCCTTGTTGGTCGCGCTGGTCGTTCCGACCATGCTTTCCGGTCTCCTCGTGAGTGGGACGGCGGCGGCGCTGCTCCCGGCGTACGCCGCGATCGAGCGCCATGCGGGCCAAGCTGCGGCGCGTTGCTTCAGCGGCGCGATCTTGACGTGGACGGGCCTGATCGGCATCGTCGCTGCGATCATCGTCGTGTCGGTCGGGTCTGCCATCGTCTCCGTCACAGGTCCGGGCCTCTCACTCGAGGCGCGCGAGGAGGGGATACGGTTCCTGTCCATCGTGGCTCCGATCATCGTGTTCGGTTCGATGGCCGGGCTTGTCACCGCCCTGTGTCAAATCGCCGGACGGTTCGGTCCGATCGCCCTTGCGTCGGTCGTCGGGCCGCTGACGAGCATGCTCGTCACCATCGCCGGCTGGCCGGCGTTCGGCCTCACGGCACTGGCGCTGGGAACGACTGCGGGATTGCTGGCGACCCTCTTGGTCCTGTTCGGCGGCGCGCTGCGCCTCGGGTTGCTCCCGGCTCCAACGCTGCGCGTCAGGCGGCACGGCGTCGGCTTCGTTCGGCACGCTCTCCCGTTGTGGGCGAGTTCCATGACCTTGCAGATGAACGTGCTTGTCGATCGGGCTGTCTCGTCGATCCTGGCCGTTGGGGCGGTGAGCGCGCTTCGGTTCGGCGAAGGGATCATCCGCATCCCGCTCACCTCCATCGGCCCCGCGTGGGGGATGGTGCTCTACCCGTCGCTGGTCCGCGAAGCCCAGGCGGACTCACGCGAATCGCTCGGCAGGGCGGCCGTGACCTCCTTCCGGTACGTGTTCTCGATCTTTGTCCCGATCTCCGTGGCGACTGCAGCCATGGCCCCCCTCATCGTCGACGTCGCCTATCGGCGCGGGGCGTTCGGGGCTGAGGCGGCCGGGGCGACTACCGGTGTCGCGGCGGCACTCGCACCCATGATCGTGGTGACGATGGTGGAGGCGATCGTCGTCGGCGCCCACAATGCGCAACGACGAGGCACCTTGCTCTTCCTTGCGGGAGTCGCCAACGTGGCCATCCACCTCGTGCTGAATCTCGCATTCGGGCTGACGTTCGGCGTGGCCGGCGTCGCCTTGTCGACATCGGTGACGATGGCCCTGGTCCTGGGCTTCCTCACCATGCGTCTCGCTCGGACGGAGCCGGCCTTCGATCTTGGTGACGTCGCCGGTAGCGGGATCCGCGCCGTTGCCGCGAGCATGGTCCCAGGGGTCCCGATCGCCGCCTGGGTGTGGGTTGTCTACCGACCCGGGTCGTTCCTGGAGAACCTGGTGCTCCTGGTCGGGCTCATGATCGCCGGCTTCGTCACCTACCTCGTCATGGCCTCGAGATTAGGACTCGGCGAGCCCGCGATCGTGCTTCGCACCCTGCGCCGGTACCTGCCGTTTCCGTCCCGGTCGGCCGCATGAGCCGGCGTTCTGGGCCACTCCGCGTCGCCTTCGTCACGTCGCTGATCCTGGGTGGAAGCGAGCGCCAGATGATGGAACTCGCCAGGCGTCTACCCAAGGACCGCTTCGAGGTCACGTTCCTTGTCATGGGCAAACGCGGGCCGCACGCAGACGTCGTGGAGTCGTGGGGAGGCCGGATCATGGCACTCGGGGCGAGCCGCCAACGGGAGATACCGTTTCCCGTGTTCGCCGTTCGTGTGTTCGGCAAGGCAATCAAGTACGCTTGGTGGTGCCGCCGAGAACGCTTCGACATCGTGGACGCCTGGCTATTCCATGGGTACGGACTGGCAGCCGTGATGAAACCATTCGCGGGCGTGCCGGTGCTCGTGGCGGGGCGGCGCAGCTTGAGCGACTTCAAGGATCGATTCGGACTGGCGCAGCGGTTTGTGGATTGGATCGCTCGGCGCGCGTCGGACGCGATCGTCGCGAACTCGCCCTACGTCATGGACGATGTCGTTCAGCATGAGGGGATCGACCCTGAAAGGATCCAGGTCAT
>JANOIS010000035.1:0-2245 GCA_031407755.1 Chloroflexota bacterium
ATCGACCGACCTGACGACCTACCAGCGCGAGGCGCTGGGCTTTGGCAGCAAGGCGCTCTGGCCCGCGACCGAAGCGTTCAATCGATCGTCCATCCTGGCCGACTACCCGACGGCCGCCGCCGTGCCCTCCTGGGCCGCCACACAAGAAGCGCTCGACGCCACCCAGACGGATGCGGACCAGTCGGCCAAGCGATTCTGGCAACGCTCGTCCTGGTATCGAAGGGCGAGCATCCGCAACCAGTCGATCGCGGGGCAGCCGGTCATCGACGACCTGTCCACCCAGGGCGCCATCATGACGGACGAGATCATGGACGCGGCCGCGGCGGGCGACCTGATGGCGCGCCGACGGATGGAGGATGAGCGCTACGCCTACTTCGCGGAGGCCAGCATCATCTTCCTGGACCTGCCCGACGCCGTGTTCCGCGGCTACGAGGGCGACGACCAGTTGCTGTCCGCGCCGCGGGCGGACGACACCGCGCCGTTCGAGCTCTTGCGCACGGAGATCGCCCGACTGGAGCCGCAGAAGGTCTACCTGCCACTGGGTGTCGGCGGGCACGTGGACCACCAGCTGTGCCGCGAGGTGGGCGTCGGGCTGCTGGCGGAGAGCCGCAAGTGGATCATGCCCGGGCCTGACTACACGGGCGCCGTGGTCTTCTACGAGGACTTCCCGTACGCCCACTGGAACGAGTTCGCGGGTCTGCCGGACCTTGGGCCGGACGCCATGGCCGGGCTGCCCAGCGACGTGAGCATCTTCCCGACCTACGCCGACATCTCCGACCAGATGGAGCGCAAGATCACGGGCATCCAGATGTACGAGAGTCAGATGGCGCGCCTGTTCGACGACACGAAGGCGATGG
This sequence comes from Chloroflexota bacterium, assembly GCA_031407755.1. Classification (GTDB taxonomy): domain Bacteria; phylum Chloroflexota; class Limnocylindria; order Limnocylindrales; family CSP1-4; genus SPCO01. The sequence continues at coordinate 858 of JANOIS010000035.1, forward strand.
CCAACGCGGTCCGCGCATACGGGCGCACGATGGGTGAATACGGCGAGGTGGACGGCGCCGCCGAGCGCTACTGGGTCACCGGCCGCGTCTAGGTCGATGACGGCGGGGGGCTTGCGCCATGTGGGCGGGCGTTGGGACTTCGATGTCGCCTCGGCCCGACTGATCCGGGGCTCGAGGCCCGCCGGCGACAGGCCCGACCGGTCGCCATTGCGATCACGCTGGGGATCGCGCTCGGCGTCCTGGCCTCCACGGTGCAGCTGCTGCCGGAGATCCAGAACCAGTGGGGCGAGGACCATCGATTCTTCGTGGGCGTGGCGCACGGTGGGTGGACACGGGCATCTTCTACCTGCCCCACCAGCTAACCGGTCCGTACGAGGCCCGGACCGCGTTCGACGTCCTCTATCCCCCGATCGCGCTCTACATGTTCGTGCCGTTCATCGAACTGCCGCCTGCCCTATGGTGGCTGATCCTGGTGGAACTGGGTCGCGGGTATCGGTTTGGTGAGCGTGCCGTTCATCGCCCTCTGGTTCGACTACGTCACATCAGTCCGAAACAACGTCGGCGACTGGCCGGGTCTTTTCTATTCGCTGCCCGACTACCCGCTGCTCATGATCCCGATCCTCGCCTGGCTGGCACGGGACCGACGAAGCGTCGCCCACCGAACGAGCGCATAGAGCGTGATGGCGACCCCGCCCAGACCGGCCACCGGGATGGCGCACGCCAGGGCGAGGGCGAGCGAGCGAACGGGCATCACCATCGCGTAGCCGTACCAGCCCATCGCCGGTCCGACAGCCGGCATGACGAGCCAGGTCGCGGCGTGCCGGTCCTCCGTCCAAAGCAGCCCAAGCGAGATGAGTGCCGGGATCATCAGCGGACTGCCCCACAGATTGACGGGCGGACCCGACTGTACGGTGTAGCGGGATCCGAGCGTCTGGGCGACGTCGATGAAGTCCGGGCGCAAGGCGAGTGCCAGGGCGGACAGGACGGCGAACACGACCACGGCCCGACGGCCGGCGACCACCAGGAGCTGCGGCCGCAGCACGAGTCCGACGATCCGCCACCCCCCGAGGAGACAGGCCATCCCAACGACGGCCGGGTTGCCGAGCACGACCCCGAAGATCAGCGGTGGATACGCCAGCCACCAGGCCGGCAGGCCAAGACGCCGGACGACGTCGACGGCCGCCACCGTCGACGTCCCGACCCACAAGATAACGAAGATCTCACCGGGGATGAGCGTGGCCGGGAGAAAGGCCAGCGCCTCCAGCGGCGGGGCGGAGAAGGACCAGCCGTGGTACTGGAACGCCCATGGGTTCCCTGAGATGAACGCGGCCGCGCCTCCGCGGTAGACCCGCGCATCGGACCCGAAAGCCCCGGCCAGGCCGAACAGG
>JANOIS010000038.1:0-5488 GCA_031407755.1 Chloroflexota bacterium
CGTCGGCACGCGCCCACAGCTCATCAAGGCGGCGGCCCTCACGCCCGTCTTGCGCGAACACCACGACGAGATCCTCGTCGACACCGGGCAGCACTACGACGAGGCGATGGCCGGCGTCTTCTTCGCCGAGCTCGGGCTCCCGAGGCCGCATCATTCTCTCCATGTTGGCGGCGGATCGCACGCTGAGCAGACGGCGGCCATGCTGGTGGCACTGGAGCCGATCGTCGCTGAGGTGCGACCGGATGCTCTACTCGTGTACGGAGACACGAACTCCACGCTTGTCGGTGCACTCGTGGCGGCCAAGCTGACAGTGCCGGTCGCCCACGTGGAGGCTGGGTTGCGCTCGTTCGACCGGCGCATGCCGGAAGAGGTCAATCGGATCGTCGCCGACCACCTGTCGCGCTGGCTCTTCGCGCCGACCCCGGCAGCCGTCGACAACCTGGCGGCGGAGGGTGTGACCCACGGCGTCCAACTCGTCGGCGATCTCATGCAGGACCTGGCGGCACGCATCGCGCCCGAGATCCGCGACCCCGGCGCCCTCCGGGCTGTCCCGCTGGACGATGTTGGTCTGACGTCCGGCCGCTACCTCCTGGCCACGATCCATCGGGCCGAAAACCGGGTGCCAGCAGCCATCAAGTCCTGGGCTGCGCTGCTGAGGGCTGTGGCGAGGAGCGATCGACCGGTCATCCTCATGCTCCACCCGGGGACCAGGGCTGCCCTTGCAGCCTCGGGCGAATCCCTCGGCCCGGACGTGCGGGTGGTTGAACCCCTTGGCTATCGCTCGTCGCTGACGCTCCAACTCCATGCCGCGGCTGTGCTGACCGACTCGGGCGGCATCCAGCGAGAATCTGGTTGGCTCGGTGTTCCGTGCCTCGTGCTGCGGTCATCGACCGAATGGGTGGAACTCCTGGCCGCCTCGGGCGGACGGATGGCCCTTGTGGACCTCGACGCGGACCGAGCCGTGCGGGAGCTGGAACGGTGGGCGCCGCTCGGATCCGGGCCGGACCTTGCTGCGGCGCGGTCGCGCGATGTTGCGATCGCCCCCGCCGGTGCCGCCAACGCGATCAGCGGCCGCCTCGCTGCAGACGAGGGCCCGCGATGACTGGCTCGTTGCGCAGCTCAGGCTGTGGACCGCAGCTACGGACCGGCCTTCCCCCGTTCGGCGCCCCCCATGCCCAACCGTCGACGCACCTGGAGGAGGGTGGATCTCGAGGTCCAGCCGCGGACCGTCTGCGTGATCGGCGGCCCCAGCGCACCAAGGGAGAACAGGATCCAGCCATACGCCCCGTGGAGGATGTAGCGGGCGCCGGACTCATGCTCCACTGTGCTCCATTGCCCCAGGTACAGGACGAGAATGGACCCGACCATGCCCAGGCTGACGAGCCAGAAGGGAAGAAACCGTCGCCAATCGTGGAGGAGCGCCAGCACGGTCGCCAGGATGAATACGACCCAGACCTCCTTGTAACCCCCGATGAAGTAGGGCACGAGGCTGGAGAAGGCACCTTCTGGGTGGAAAGTCAGCAAGGCGCCGAGGTCGATCGAGTAGAGGGAGCTCTGTCCGAACATACGGAGCTGGGCACCCCACAGGGACTGTGTCAGGAAGGCACCGAGCGCGATCGCGGCCACCGTGAGCAGGAATGGCCGCATCAGGCCGCGCGCGCGATGACTGAGCCACCCGGCGATGACGAGGGTCGGCAGGATGGCCGGGAGCAGCAGGAACGATAGCGGAGGCTTCGTGAGCACGGCGATCGATCCCAGACCGAAGCCGAGAAGGCCGAGCAGTTTCCAGTCTCGAGCTCCGGATGACTCCCGCCTGGCATGGTCCAGGAGGATCAGGATCAGCGCGAAGATGACCGTGGCGAACGCCTCGCCGTACCAGAGCTCGAAGAAAAGCGAATGGATCCACGTGTGGTTGAACAGCACGACGTAGCCCAGGATGTAGTAGACGCCGGCGGTGGGGCTGAGCAGGCTACGTCGCGTGACGGTCCCCCGCAGCAGGATCCACAGAGCGGAGAACCCGAACAGGAATGGCAGCGCTCTGCCCGCCGCCGGGAACAGGGCCCCTGGCACCCAGCCGATCAGGAAGTTGCCCAGGAGTGGATACCCGGGCAGATATTCGGCGACGTCGAATGACGACATGTAGTCGTAATAGCCAAGGCGGAACAGCTGCTCCGTGGAGCGCCACCAGAAATACGCCTCGTCGCCGGCCGCGTCCGGACGGAAGAACGCCAGGTAGCCGATATCGCGCGCGAGCACCCAGACCAGCAGGGCAAGCGCGACGCCAGTGACGAGGAGAAGAAGAAGCCGAATAGGCCCGGGTGCCGAGTCGGTCTCGATGCTGTCATCGGACTCGATCGTGTTGGGCGCCTCCTCTGAAAGGCGTCGCAGCACGATTACGATCAAGGCGATACTGGCAGCGGTTCCCACCATCAGCAGGCCCGGCAATCGGATCGGCGCGATGCTGGCGAAAAGAAGCACCACGAACGTCGCAATGCCGAGAGTGGCCAACACCGCCGACGAGGCGCTGAACGACCCGTTGATCCCCAGCGGCCGCAGGAAACGATGGCGCGGGACCACAAGCGTGAAAACGATCCATAGCAGGATCAGGCCGATGGTCACGACGGCCTCCCATCCGTCGTGAAGCGGCGGTGCCGGCGTGGCTGCAGGCTCGGCCGTTACCAGACCGAGCATGCCTGTCGCGATCGCAGCGACCTGTCCGATGAGGTCCCTGGCCCAGAGCACCCCCGCGAATGCCATGAGCGCGACCAGGGCGATGGCCCAGCCCGCCCTGCGCATGCTCGACCTCATCGCTCGGCCCTGGGTTCCCTGAGCGTCCGTGGGGGCAATTGCGGGTGGATGACCTTCGTCGGGACGTTGGCGATGTCATAGCCGAGGAAGGCCAGGATGAACTGGGTCCCAAGAATGATGAGGAGAGCGACCAGAGTCACCGTGCCAGGGATGCTGGGCACGTTCTGTTCCAGGCCGGCTCGCCAGGTATTGAAGCCGGAAACCATGCCCACCAGCAGCATTCCCACCCCCAGGGGGAGCTGGATCGATGCGAGCGACACGTCGCGGAGGTAGTAGTTGTAGAAGAGCCGCTTGAAGAAGTTCCTGACGTGCTTGATCGTGAACTCGAGCAGGATTCGGGAGATCCTGAGACCGCTCACCTCTCCCCGGTATCGAGCGTCCATGGGCACGTCAAGGACGACCGCGCGGATCGTGTTGAGTCGAAACAGCATGTCCGTCTCAAAGAAGTACCGCCTGCTGATCTTCTCGAACGGGAGCTGCTGAGCCACCTTCGCGTGGATCGCGGTATACCCGTTGGTGGGGTCGAAGATCTGCCAATACCCGGCCGACAGCTTCGTCATCAACGAGAGCACCGCGTTGCCCAGGATTCGCTGCCAAGGCATCTCCCTGATTCGGTCGAGGCTGTAGAACCGGTTCCCCTTCGTGTAGTCGGCATCTCCATCCGCGATCGGCTCGACAAGGTCCGGGATCAGCGCCGGATCCATCTGGCCGTCCCCATCCAGCTTGACCATGACATCCATCCCGTCCCGAATGGCAGCCTTATAGCCCTCGATCACCGCTCCGCCGACGCCGGCATTCGTCGGGTTGAAGATCACCTGCACGCGGGGGTCATGGCAAGACTCCTGCACGAGGGTACCTGTCTTCTCGGGGCACGCGTCGTCGACGACGTAGATCCGCTCCACGGTCAGCCCGATCTGCTCGATCACGCCCAGGATCTGCGCGCTCACCTTGTAGCAGGGAATGACGACCCCGGTGCGAAGTCTGGGCTTACGGACCGCCAGGAGATCTTCCATCGGCTCGCGGTCCGCGATATCGGAGCGCCGCGGCCGTGAAGAAGCGGCCGCAACTATCGCTCCCACAGCGGACTCCTCACCCAGATGAACCCAAAGTCCCGGGATTGTGGCATGGGCCTCCAGAGCCTGTCGAAGGTGACCGTTTGGCGGGTAACATCGCAACATTCGTGGTGGATCGGTCCGACATCGGAAGATCCCATCCGAAGGCTGGAGGTGTTCGGAGCGCCACCCTGGAAGGGAACCTTGAGGAGCATGTCGTGCCGTTGACTGTACGCCTCCTGCTGTCGTCATCCTGATGACCAAGCCACGATCGCGATCGACTCGACCTCGGCCGCGCTGCCGTTGGCGACCCTTGTGGCGCGAGAGACGCCGCGCGGGTCGGCGGGCTGGCGCACATATCGGATTGAAGTGGTGAGCTCCTGCCCGACCTGCAACGGTTGCCTGGAGCCCGGACTGCGCGATTGGCACCGGGTATGCCGCACGTGCAGCTACGAGGGTAGCGTCCTGCAGGCAAGAATTCTGGAGCAGGTCCCTGGCGGCGAGCTGGATGAGTTCGCGCGCGAGGATGCGCTCGAGCCTTTGAGGAGGCGCAATTTTGCGCATCTGTCGGGGCTCATTCGCGAAGCGTGCCCCCATCCGGCTGCCGCAGGAAAGCCGCGATTGCTTGACGTCGGGTGCGCGCATGGCTGGTTCCTGGAACAGAACCGTGCCGATTTCGACGTCACGGGCATTGAACCGGACGTGGCGGTGGCCGATGCCACGCGTAGGCGGGGTTTGCACGTGCGCGCGGGGTTCTTCCCGGACGCGATGAAGGCCGACGAGCGATTCGACGTGATCGTGTTCAACGACGTGCTCGAGCACATTCCCGACGTGCACGCGACGCTGGCGGCCTGCCGGCGACATCTTCTTCCCGGCGGGCTGTTGGTGATCAACTCACCCGATCGCCGCGGCGCGCTGTACCGGATTTCCAAGTTGCTGCTTCGCGTGGGGGCGCCGGCATCTTTCGATCGGATGTGGCAGGAGGGATTCCCTTCGCCGCATGTGCACTATTTCGATTCCTCATCGCTGGTGACCATGCTGCGCAGCCACGGCTTCTCCGAAATCGGCATGCACCGACTCGCCAGCCTCTCGACCTCGGGGCTGTATGCCCGGGTTAGCTATTCGCGGGCCGTTCCCGCTTGGAAAGCAATGGCCATCACGGCTCTTGTCACAGCGGCGATTCCGGCGCTGCGGCTGATGCCTTCGGACATCACAGTCTGGCTGTTCAGGCAAGGCGCGGAAGCCGGCAACAGGGGCGGCTCCCCCAAGACGGGTGGGACTGGATGATGGCGAAGCAGGCTCGCGGCAGCCGTTGGGCCGTAGCGACGAGCGTCCGCCGCGATCAGTCGCATCGGTGCGGACCGAGTCGCGAGCGAGGGGCTCTCTCGGCCGAGTCTCTAGGCATTCGGCGACTTCGGTAACCGCGTTCGACCGATAGGTCGTTCAAGACTCGTGGACCGCCTCGCGAGCCGGAGTCGGAAGCAGTGACTGATCATCCCGTGCCGCCATGCCGTGTCGTGCCCTGAGCGGGTACCCTCTGCGGGTGCTCAATGCCGTCCTGTTCTGGGCCTCCGTTGGCGCGCTCGGCTGGGTCTATCTTGGCTATCCGGCGCTCGTCTTCATCCTCG
>JANOIS010000051.1:0-17682 GCA_031407755.1 Chloroflexota bacterium
CCGGGTTCTCCAGGGTGTGACGCGGGATCCCCGGCGCGTAGAGGACGCGCGGCATCACGAAGTCCGGATCGGCGCGTGTATCGACCACCACGGTCCCGTCCTCGCCGCGACGGATGAAGTGCGAACCGGACACGACGTACAAGACCGTCGGCGTCAGATGCGTGTGCAACGGCGTGATGTCACCGGCGCGGATCGTGGCTTCCAGGACGCGCACGACCTCGTTCTCGAAGATGACCTTGTGGTGATCCGGGGCGGCGGCGGCGCCGTCGAGGTCCAGGTCGTCACTCATCCCGCCACGGCCCCCGTCGCCCCGAAACCAGCCGCCGGCAGAGGGTCGTGCTCCCGACCCTCCGCACCGCGCAGCCAGGCACGGGCATTCTCCCCCAGCGACGGCCGGTGATAGCCACCCTCCTGGAGGATCACGAGCCGCCGACCGAGCCCCGCGACCCGCCGACCGACCTCCTGATACACGTCCGTGGTCAGCGCGAAATCGCCGATCGGGTCCAGACCGTACGTATCGAACCCGAGCGAAACCACCACGACCGAGCCCGGGACGGCGGTGATCGCCTCGCACGCCCGGTCGACCGCCACGAGGTAATCCGCGTTCGTCGCCCCTGCCCGCAACGGCAGGTTCAGGTTCTCGCCGCTCCCCTGCCCCTCCCCGGTCTCGTCGGCACGGCCCAGGAAGTACGGATACTGGCGGTCCGGATCGGCGTGGATCGATACGTAACGAACATCGCCGCGCCGCCAGAAGATCTGCTGCGTCCCATTCCCGTGGTGATAGTCGACATCGATGATCGCGACCCGCTCGCCCGTCGCCCGCGTCACGGCCTCCGCGGCGATGGCCGCGTTGTTGAAGAAGCAGTACCCGCCGTACATCGAGCGCGCGGCGTGGTGCCCGGGCGGCCGGCACAGCCCATAGGCCGCCCGCTCGCCACCGAGCACGAGATCGACCGCGGTCAGCGCAACGTCCACGGCCCCACGCGCGGCCACGTATGTGCCGGCAACCAGGGGCGCGGCAGAATCGAGACCCCAGAACCCGGCCCGACCACCCGCATGCCGTGGCTCGCGAACGAGACCCGCGACCGCATCGGGGCTCATCCCCTCGAACATGGATCGATTGGGGTAGGTATCGGCCGACAGGAACGCCCGCGGGATCCCCTGCGCTCGCAGCTCGGACCAGGCGACTTCGAGAAAGCGCACCAGACCCGGGTCGTGAACCGCGGTGATCGGCGCCTCGCCATGGTCCGTCGGCCCGACGATCGAGAACCCGCCGTCCGCCTCCAGCGCTGCCCGGATCTTCTCGGCTCGCTCGGCGACCTCGTTGGCCGGTACCCCGATGCCCATGTACGTCTCGGTGTCGATGTCGTGGGCGAGGTGCGTAGGGCTGTAAACGACCTGCATGGGGACCTCGTCAGTGGGTATCGGTCAGGGCCAGGATCGCGGCCGCCACCTCGCGCGGACGGTAGCGCATCAGGTTGTGGCCGTCATGACCAAAGGCCACGACTCGGATCGGATCGAGTCCGGCGACGACCCGGGCGGCCGAGGCAACTTGCAGCGCGCGCGTCCGGGACCGCGTCTCGTCGTCCGCTGCGAGGAGCGCCACCACGGGGGCATGCACGGTCGCGAGTGTCACGGCCGGCCGGTACGTGAACATCGCGCGGACGCTTGCCTCCAGTGCATGCGGCCGTGTCGAGGGGACGACCCGCCCAGCGTGCGTCTCCACCACCGTGGCGAGGGCGGCACGCTCCTGGTCGTCGTCCCATGACGAGGGATCGAAGGCGCAGCGGTCGGCCAGGAACGAAGACAACGAGCGCATGACCTCCGGTGGCTCGTCCAGCACTCGCAGGAACTCGTCGGCATCCAGCCCCGTCGCCTCCTCCATCGATTCCCAGCCCCCATCGACGAGGACCAGACCCGCGCAGCGCGGTCCGAGATCGACGGCCGCCTGGGCCGCAACGATCGCGCCAAATCCGTGCCCGGCCAGGACGACCCGGTCCTCGCTCTCCGGCACAAGGCCGGACCCCTCCGCGACGGCCACGACGTCACCAGCCTGGACCGCCAGGGCATAGGCGCCATCGTCCGTCGGGGCATCCGACAGGCCGTGGCCACGCAGATCCATCGCCACGACCTGGACCCCACCACCCGACCCGCCCGACCCGCCCAGCCGACGAGCCACCGGCGCCCACGCCCAGGACGTTCCCGACAGCCCATGGATCGCGAGAACGCCGGGGTGACGCGCGGCCCGGCCATCAGCGCCGCCATCCCAGTCGAGGAAATGGATCCGATCACCAGGCTCGACCACGACGACGAAGCCCGCCGGTTCGAGCGTCACATCCGGGTCCGGCACGGCGGCCAGCGGCAGCTCCATGGGCCCTAGGATACGGTCGACATGCCAAAGCGCCGCCGCGGTTCCCGGACCGCTCGCACCCCTCCGGATCGACTGCTCCGTCACCGCCGGTTCGAGGATCTCGTTGAAGAAGCCGTGGCGAGCATCCCGATGCCATTCGCGGCGGCCCTCGAGGAGGTCGCCATCGTCATCGAGGACGAGCCCACACCCGACCAGCGCCGCGACAACGACCTCGGGCGGGACGGCACGTTGTACGGCCTGTACGAGGGGGTCCCGCGCACCGAGTGGGGCGCTGACTGGATCAGCGTGCCGAACCGGATCTCCCTGTTTCGCCTGCCGCTCGAGGCCGATTTCGCCGACCCGGACGACCTCGCCGACGAGGTCTGGATCACCGTCGTGCACGAGCTCGCGCATCACCTAGGCATCGACGACGAACGACTCCACGCGCTCGGCGTGGACTGACGCGCGAGGACTGGCGCGTCATCCGATGGCGACCTGTACAACCAACGCGAGGCCGAAGGCGCCGATCACGAAACCGACCAGCATCAGGCGCGACAACCACAGGAACCTGGGTCGGCCCGGACGACGCACGACCGGGTCGTCAGGGGCGCCGGCACGTACCCGGTCCAGGCCCACGGTCGTGTGCGTCAACCCGACGAACATCACGACCTGTGGAGCGATCGTGATCGCCATCACCGTGAACAGGAGCGTCCCGAAGGCAAACACGATGGCCGCGACCCCGACGATGGTCACGGCCAGGCCCACGCCGTCGGACTCGATCCCGAGACCGAGCGCGCCGAAGAGCCGAAACACGACGTCGAGCCCGGCGCCGAGGCCGAGCACGAGCAGCAAGGCCGTGATCGTCTCGAAGACCGCCACGATCGAGGCCGCCGGGCGGCGTACTCGGTACACCCGGAACGAGCGGCGGACAGCTTCGAACGGATCGACGTCGCCAAGGACGACCCCGGCCAGCACATAGGCAAATGGCGCACCCGCGATAGCGCTGACGAGGGTCGAGGTGATCAGCGACGCTTCCGCGGCAAGGCCGAACAGAGGATCGACGACCAGGCTGACCGCCGATTGGACGAGCGCCACCGGGATGGCCACCACGATCGACGCGACGATGGCCCGCCAGAACGTCTGGCGCGATCGAGCCAGCGCGCCCCGGATCGAGATCGGGTGCGCCGCCATCCGGCTGCCGAGCAGGCCCATCGCCATGCTGCGCGCCTCGACCGCGGCGACCGCGATACCGACGAACGCGAGCAGGCCGAGGAGGCCGAGGAGGCCGTCGGTCGCGTCGGTCAGTGCCAGGTATCCCTCGAAGTCCATGTCGAACCCGACGGCCTCGCGAGCAAGCGTCGCGATGGCAAACGGACCAGCCGTGCCCAGGACGATCAACCCGATGTAGAACGAGGCCCGGCGCATGTCCCGGCCGGATCGGGTCAGCAGGTCGAAACTCTCGGCCAGCAGTCGGCGCGTCGAGGCGAGCGGGATCGGTGCGGTCAGGCTCGGTCGCGGTTCGTCCGCCGGGGCGTCGACCGGAGTCGGTGGCGCTGGCGCTGGCGGGGGGAGGATGTCGGTCGGCGGCGGCAGGATGTCGGTCGATGGCGAGATGACGGACGGGCGCGACGTCTCACCTTGACCCTCGGTCACGCGGGGCCGCCGGGGAGTGCCCCCGCGCCTGCCACCAGTTCCCCAAGCCGCCCGACCTCCACGTTCCCGCCCGACACGACGACCGCGACCCGCTCCCCATCGCGCAGCGTCACCCGCCCGGCCAGCACCGCGGCCAGTGCCGCCGCGCCGGCGGGCTCCATGGCCTGCTTCAACCGCTCGAGCCCAAAGCGCAGCCCTCCCAGGATCGTCGCGTCATCGATCAGCACGATCTCGTCCACATGGCGCCGGGCCATCGCCATCGTCCAGGGACCAGCGAACGGCGCGTTCAGGCCGTCGGCCACGGACCGCGGCTGGATCGTCACGATCTCGTTCCGCCCGAGGGCGAGCGACAGCGCGTTGGATCCCTCCGGTTCGACACCGATGACCCGCGCCCCCGGGCGACGGTTCTTGACCGCGGCCGCGATCCCCGAGATGAGCCCGCCGCCACCCACGCCCACGCCGACGACCACGACATCGACATCTGGCACATCCTCGATGAGTTCCAGCCCGGCCGTGCCGTTGCCGGCGATGACCGCCGGGTCGTCGAACGGGTGGACGAAGGTGAGCCCCTCGGCGTCGCGGATCCGCTCCATCTCGGTGAATGTTTCGCCAACATGCGAGCCGTGCAGGATCACCCGCGCGCCATACCCCAGGCACGCGTCGACCTTGGTTCTGACAGCGCCAGCCGGCATCACGACTGTCACCGCCACGCCTGCCGCGCGACCGGCCCATGCGTAGGCCTGCCCCGCGTTCCCAGCGGACAGGGTGATCGCGCCGCGCTCACGCGCATCGGGCGACAGGGTCGCGATCCGGTTGGTCATGCCGCGGGCCTTGAATGACCCGGTCTTCTGCAGATGCTCGGCCTTGAGGGCGAGGCTGCCGCCACCGATGCGAATCCCGGTCGCGCGCTCGATCCAGACGGCGGCCGTCGCCGAGCTCAGGATGGGGGTCCGATGCACGAGGCCGGTCAGTCGAACCGCGGCGGCCTCGATGTCCGCCAGCGGGATGTCATGGGCGGCGTCATCGTCGACCTCGGGCATGCGGCCGAGTATCGCACGACGTAGTCTCCCGGCACGACCCGCCACCGGACCGCGTCGGCGTCCCGTCGCTGGACGAGCACTTGCGTGTTTGCGCAATCACTGATATGGTTCCGCCGTGTTGGACCTCCTGCCAGTTTCCGCGGACAACGACCGTGAGCGGTACGCCGCCGTCGGTCGGGCGCTCGCGGACCCCAAGCGCCTGTGTGTCCTCGAGTCGCTCGCCATCGGTGAGCTCTCGGTCAGCGACCTCAGCATCCGGGTCGGCTGTCAGGTCCCCAACATGAGCCAGCACCTCGCCGTGCTCCGTCGGGCGGGTCTCGTGACCAGCCGGCGGGCCGGCAACACCATCCTCTACCGCCTCACGGACGATCGCGTCCTCGCGGCGTATCGTCTCATCCAGGACCTCGCCCGCTAGGGCGGACGGCTCGCGATCGCGAGCCACCAAATCACGTCCCCCGAGGATCGGCGGGAGAAAGGAACTCACCCATGGCGGAGATCAAGGTCGCGACCGACGCAAACTTCGACGAGCTCGTCCTCAAGTCGGAGCGCCCGGTCGTCGTCGACTTCTGGGCGGCCTGGTGCGGCCCATGCAAGATGGTCGCACCGGAGATGGAGAAGCTCGCCGCGAAGTACGACGGAGCGGTCGATGTCGTCAAGGTCGACGTCGATGCCAATCCGCGTCTCTCGCAGGCATTCAACATCATGAGTATCCCCACGATCGCCTTCTTCAAGCCCGGCGAGCAGCCGCAGGGCGTCGTCGGCTTCCGACCGCTCGAGCAACTCGAGCAGCAGTTCGGCCTGGCGGAGTTCAAGGCGGTCAAAGCCGACTGACCGCACCGCGCCGTCCACCCTTCGGCCCCGGTCCATGCCGGGGTCGTTCGATTCTGCAGTGGGTTGCGCAGCGCCCAGCGCGACCCAGCGCGCGCACCGCGGCCCATGCGGGGGTGCGGCCCAGCGCGCCCCAGCGCGAGGCGGCAGTTTCCTGCCAGATCACCACCGCATGGCGCTTGGGCGGGCTACGACTCCGAGCGGGCGGGTCCAGGTACGGAACGGGCGTAGGCTGAGCACGGACCCGGCCGTGAACGAGGCCTGGGAGCCGTTCCGGGGCGCCAGCGCGGCCGCCGGGGCGCCAGCGCGGCGGAACCGGGGCGCCAGCGCGGCCGCCGCGCTCCCGCTCAGCGGACCAGGCGGAAACCGGCGCCCGAGCTACGTCCCCGTTCCGGCACCACTGGCCACGCGACGGAGCGCAGCCACGAACCAGGCGGCAGCTCGATCGGCGGCGTGACCGTCAAGGACCGACGGTCGGAAGGTGACCCACTCGGGACCGCCTGGAGAACTGCCGACATCCGGCGTCCTTCGTGCGGCACCGGCCAGCACGGGATCCAGCCGGAACGACGCCGACGTCCCCGCCCGGTCCAGGCCGGCAAAGACGACGCCGGCGGCGGACCAGGACGTCCCGCCATCGTGATCGGCCGCCAAGACGTCGTCCTCCACTCCCGTGGCTGCATCGGTCAGCACCTCGCACAGGGTCACGCGCTCGCGGACTCCAGGATGGCCTGCAGATCTGCGGCGTGATCCTCGTAATGTGCGATCGTCTCGTCGTGGAACGACTTCAGATGGACGGGGTGCTTGAGCCAGCGCGCCTCGGGTACGACCGTGAGATAGCCGCGCAGTTCGCCAGGCTGCGTCCGGAAGCGTTCGCGCAGATCGGCGATCGGCATGTCGGCCCAGACCCGCGTGATCTCGTCGTTGACCACATCCCCGCCGCGCTCGTCCCAGTCGGCTTCGACCCGGATGATCGTCGGGCTCGTCTCGTTGACGGCCAGCTCCGTGGCCGCATCGAGGGCCACCGCCTGCCAGGCCAGCATGTGGGCCATCAGATCGCGACCGGTCCAGTCGTGGGCGCCCGCGACCGGCTCGGTCAGCTGGGCATCCGTCAGCTCGGCCAATGCCTCGAATGGCATCCACACGTCGCGTTCCTCCTCGAGGAACTCCAGGGCATCGAGATACATCGCCGGATAGTAGTCCCTCGGCGTCCATCCGACCGATTCAACGCCCACCAAAGGCGTCGACCGCAGCCTGGATCTTGGGATCGGGCAGATCATTGGTGATAACGACGTTGACGAGGTCTGGGTCGGCCGCCGGCCAGACGACCACGGTCTGGGTGCGCGACCCGGTCAGCGTATCGATGCGACGGCCCGGCCGACCGGCGAGGGTGGGCGTCGATTCCCCGGTGATCTGGGTGCGGTTCGCGCTGCGGGCGCTCGTCGCATAGAACTCGGCGATGGCGTCGGCGGTCAGGCCAGGAGCGCTGAACACGACCAGCACGGCCGCCCGTTGGCCACCGAAATCCCATGTCCCACCGGCGAAACGGATCTCCTCGAACCCGTCATCGGCCAGCACGCCGAGATTCTCCGCCGTACAGTTCCGCCCCGAGTCGAGCGTGTTCGGCGCGCGGCCCTCGTACGCCGTTGGGATCATCGATTCGATCTCCGCGTAGGCACCCGGGGCGGCGCCATCACCGCTGCAAGGGCCGCTCGGGTCGAATGAGGCCGGCGCGGCGCCCGTGCACGCGGCCAACACCAGCCCGAGCGTGACGACGAGGGTGAGCAGGGTCCTGTGGTTCACTCGTCAAGCGTACGGGAGGTGATCCCCGGGCGCCGGTGCCTGTCCGACGGTGCACGAATGCACCCGGTACGGTCGTCCCACGAGTGGTGCGTCGGTGCGCCCGACCATCGACCCCGGGCAAGTCGGACGGACGGCCCATTGTCCCGGGAGCAGATGGAGCCGTAGTGTTCTGCGTACGCCGACCCGCGGACGAACCGGGAAACAGCACCTGGGGCGTCGGTCACGGGCCAGGAAACGGACGCTTTCTCGAGGAGGTTCGAGGGAGGGATCCCGGGTCCCGGTCACGAGCCGAGTAACAGATCTTTCGGCCTCAGGCCCGTACGCTCGTTGGGGCGGCTGCACTCATCGCACGAGTTCGCGCCCCCGCCGCATCGATCGCCTCCCGGTATCGGGGGGCGATCGGCGCGTTCCGCGGGAGTTCAGGCGGTGCGACCTGCCCTGGACGGCGCCGGGTGGGTTCGGCGAGCGATCCCGCGGGCATCGAGATCGGCCTGGATGACCCTGGCTGCGGCCACCAGTTCCGGATCCCTTGTCACCGTGCCCGCCACCCAATCGAGGTACGAGGGCTCAAACCCGGCGATCTGACCGAGCGTGTGACCGTGAAACTTGCCGAATTCCATCATGTGAGCGCGGGCTGCCTCGAGGGTCGGGGGCTTGGGGGAGTGGAAATCGCGGACGCGGTCGCGCTCAAGCGGTCCGGTCGGTGTGGACGCTCGAGGCGGCTCGCCACGGACCTGCTCGCCGCGGAGTGGCGGCTGTCCGGCGAGCGGGCCGCGACGGCTCCCGTTCCTGCCGGCCGTCGTCTCCGCCCCGCTTGCCTGGTTCTTTGGTTGGTACGTGCCCGTCATATCGACCCGGCCGGTGACGGGCCGGCTCGATCGGGGCGGTGGTGGGCCACCACGACGCGCCGGCGCCTCCCCGCCGAAATCGGCGCGCTCACC
Organism: Chloroflexota bacterium; assembly: GCA_031407755.1. GTDB lineage: Bacteria > Chloroflexota > Limnocylindria > Limnocylindrales > CSP1-4 > SPCO01. Next base: position 8,613 of record JANOIS010000051.1, read on the forward strand.
GGCTCTCGCTCTTCGGTCGGCTTCTACCTCGCGCGTGAGTGCCGCGTAGGCGTCATTGATCTCGGCCATGCGCCGGGTGGCGGCTCGGGATGCCGCCGGGTCATCGCCGGTCAGGTCGGGGTGGTTGGTCCTGGCAAGTTTGCGCCAGGCCGCCTTGATCTGGACGTGATCGACGCCACGCTCCACGCCCAGAACATTGTGCGGATCGCGCTTTGCCACACGGGCCAGTGTACTTGGCCGCTGACCGACGCAGCCAACCCGGCGGGCCGGAGGCCCCTGGCGCGGCGTCCCGGTACGGGGTGCTTGACAGGTTCGTGGTTCGTGACGTCCCCTTGTCGCATGGGACTCATCCGTCGGGCCGGGCTCGCTGCGGCCATCGCCGCGGCGCCGCTCGGGCTCGCCTACCGTTTCGCGCTGGCCTATCGTGCCCGCGCCGGCTATCCGCACCAGAACCCACCGAGGGTGACGCCGGCCGATTTCAACCTGCCGTTCGAATCGATCAGTGTCCGTTCCGGTGACCTCAGCTTGCCGGGCTGGTTCATCCCGGCTCGTGGCGGCGCGTCGGGGCCGGGCGTCGCGCTGGTCCACGGCTGGGAGTCGGCCCGCGATCGGACGCTGCCCAATGCCGCATTCCTGCACGCCGCGGGGTTCCACTGCCTGGCCGTGGATGTGCGTGGCCATGGCGAGAACCTGGCCGAAGCCTTGCCGGTCAGTGCCGGGGAGTTCGGGCTGGATGCCCTGGCCGCATTCCGGGCGCTGCTGGAGCGCGACGAGGTCACCGAAGGGGCGATCGCTGGTCACTCGATGGGTGCCGTCGGGGCGATCCTGGCCGCCGCGGCCGATCAGCGGGTCCGGGCCATCGTGGCCACCTCGGGGCCGGCGGATCCGTACCGACTCACCCGTCAGACGTTCCACCTCGCCAACCTGCCGATCCCCGATCTGATCGCCTACCCCCTGGCCTGGCTGACGACCCGGGTGTATCTCGCCCCACGTGGCCACACCGTCGAGGAGATCAGCGCGTCCCGGGCCATCACCCGATACCGTGGCCCCATTTTGCTCGCCCATGGCGATGCCGATCAGGTCGTCCCGGTCGGTCATATGCACCGACTGGCGGCCGCCGCTCGCGGGGCCCGAACCGCGGCCGATCCGCCGATCGAGACCCTCGTCATCCCCGGCGGACACCATTCCTGGCTGTACGAGGAACCGCTCTACCGCTCGACCGTCGCCCGGTTTCTCACGACGGCACTCGATGGCCCGCTCACGCCGGACGACGCGGCAACGGTCGCCGCTGCGACGGACGCTCGACGGATCGCCGATGGCGAGGCCCGGTTCGCCGCGGTTACGGAGACGCCCGGCGGTTTCCGAACGCTCGCGCAGGTGGCACGCCCCGGCGCGACCAGGGCGACGCGCGCAGCACGACCCATCGCTGAGGCCGGACAAGGCGGCCTCAGCGGTTCGGACGAACCTGGGATGCCCGAATGACCGAGACGGACCCCGTCTGGAGCGCGATCCGATCCCGTCGGGTGGTCCGCGAATTCGCCGATCGCCGACTCGAGCCCGATCATCTTGAGCGCATCCTGCGGGCGGGTCGGCGCGCCAACAGCTCCAAGAACCTCCAGCGCTGGGCGTTCATCGTGTGTCGCGACCGAGACCATCTGGCCGAGCTTGCGCAGGTCGGGTCCTTCGCCGGTCACCTCGCCGGCGCGGCCGCCGCGATCGCCCTGGTGACCCCGGACCCGAGGGCCGAGGCCGCCCCACTTTCGGTCATGTTCGACCTCGGCCAGGCGGCCGATTCGATGATGCTCGCGGCGTGGGAGCTGGGCGTCGGCAGCGTACCGGCGACGGTCTACGAGCAGGATCTCGCCCGAAAGCTCCTCGGTTACCCGGCCGACCACCATTGTGAATACCTGATCTCGTTCGGCTATCCCGCGGACCCGACCGTGCTCACGCGCCAACCCGCGATCGGCGGCCGCAAGCCGCTCGATGACCTGGTGCACGAGGAACGCTGGTAGCTCAGCCTCGATCCAGCGCCGGCTTCCCCCGCCCTACTGCCAGCGGAACTTGGCTGCCGCGATCCCAAAGCACACCGCCAGCCAGCCGCCGAGGACCGCCGCACACACCCATAGCGGCGCGAACGGTGTCCCGCCGACCATCACCTGGCGCAGCGCGTCTGACAGGTAGGTCAACGGAATCGCCCGTGCCACGAGCTGCAGGACCTCTGGCATCTGGTCGATCTGGAAGAACGATCCGGACAGGAACATCATCGGAAACTGGATCACGCTGGTCATCCCGTTGGCCGCATCCTCCGTGCCGGCGAACGACGCCACGACGTAGCCCAGAGCGAGGAACGCCAGCGCCCCGAGCGCGACAAACCCCAGGGCCAGCACGATCGAGCCACTGATCTCCACGCCGAACGCAAGCGTCCCGACGGCGACGATGATGACCGCCTGGATCAGGGCGATGAGCAGTCGCATCAGGACGTTGGAGCCCACGAGTTGCCAGCGCCGAAGCGGCGTCGCGGCCAGCCGTTTGAGGATGAGCTTCTCTCGATCCGCCACCAGCGGGATGGCCGCGAAGAGCCCGACCTGCATGACCGAGAGGCCAAGGATGCTCGGCACGAAGTAGCTGATGAAGTTCAGGTCCTCGGTCTGGATGGTGCGTGGATCTGGCACGACAAGCGGTGGCCGCCCATCGAGATTGACGACACCGAGCACGCTGCCGACCACCTGGTACACCGACGCCGTAAGGTTCTGGCGGGACGGATCCGCGTAGACGGTCACCGTCGTAGGGCCGGCGCCGCTCGCGCCGCCCGCACCATCCACACCGGCCGCGACGGCCTCGCCGTAGCCGGCCGGAACGACGATCACCGCATCGAACTCGCCCTCGCGCATCCGGGCGAGGGCATCGGGCTCGCCCGTATCGACCAGCTCGACCGCACCGGATGCCGCGAATGCGGTTCGGATCAGCGCGGCATTCGGCGTATCGTCCTGGTCGACCCAGGCAAGGTTCAACGCATCGCCGCCCCCGCCCTGAAAGATGAACCCGAACATGAATATGAAGATGAGGGGGAAGGCCAGGGTCCAGAACAGCGCGGCGCGGTCGCGCACGTAGCTCCGGATGTTGGCGCCGGTGAGGGCGAGCAGGGCATTCATCGATCGCTCAATCCCGCAACGCTCGACCGGTCAGATCGAGAAAGACGTCCTCGAGCGTCGGCCGACGGATGGCCAGGTTCTGGGGATCCAGGCCGCGTGCCTCGGTCATCGCCAGCAGGGCCCCGATGGTCGCCCCGACATCGCGGGTGTAGAGGAGCACCTCGTCACCATCATCCTTGATCGATGCCACCGCCGGCAGGGCGGCAAGATCGCTCGACGGCAGTCCATCGAGCCGATCGAACCGGACGGCGCGTTCGTGAAAGCGCTTGGAGATCAGCTCGTTGACCGTGCCCATCTCCAGGATTCGGCCGTGGTCCATGATCGCCAGACGATCACACAGCATTTCCGCCTCCTCCATGTAGTGGGTCGTCAGCAGGACCGTTCGACCGGCCGCCTTGAGGCCACGGATGAGGTCCCACAGTGACCGACGGGCGGCCGGATCGAGCCCGGTCGTAGGCTCGTCGAGGAAGACGAGCTCCGGATCGTTCACCAGCGCGAGGGCCACCGCGAGCCGCTGACGCTGACCGCCGGACAGGACCTTGGTCTGGGCGTTGCGCCGCTCCCCGAGCTCCAGCGCGGCGATCAGCTCGGCCGTCTGTCTGGGCCGGGGGTAGAAACTGCGGAACAGATCGAGGACCTCGGTCACGGTCAGCCTGGGATACAGCGCAGCCGTCTGGAGGCTGACCCCGATCCGCGGCTTCAGGGCATCCGCCCCCTTGGTGACATCGACGCCGAGGACGCGGACCTCGCCGCCATCTGGGGTCCGCAAGCCCTCGAGGATCTCGACGGTCGTGGTCTTGCCGGCGCCGTTGGGCCCGAGCAGGCCAAAGATCTGGCCGGGGGCGACGTCGAAATCGATGCCGGCGACGGCCTGGACATCACCGTATCGCTTGGTCAGGCCGCGCACACGGATGACGGGCTCGGTCTCGGCGGTCATGCGTTCCGATAGTGCCACAGCATCAGGGCGTCACGGGCTGGGCCGGTCGGACTCCCAGCCGCCAGACCAATCGATGTCGAGCGCGATCCCCGCGTCAGCCGTACCCGCATCCGATTCCGGCGCGGGTGCCCCGAGTCCGAGGTAGGCCTCCATCGCCGCGCCCAGCCCAACGTCCGTCCCGGACACCTCGGACAGGATCCATTTCTGCTCGAGGACGTCGCAGTACGCCTGGAGCGGATCGCGGCCGGTGCCGATGGTCGGCATGAGCGCCCGCAGGCTGGGCTCCAGCACGTCGCTCAGCCAGCGTTCCGCCCCCTCGCCGTCGCCGACCGGCCGGCCAAGGTCGCGCTCCAGCCACAGCCGATACTCGTGCAGGTCGTTGAGCATGAGTTGCGCTTGACCTTCCAGGGCGGCGATCCCGCTCAGCCGCTCCAGTTCGCGGGCATGAAAGCGCCGATTGGCAACCACCACCCGCAGTCGGACGGCTCCTTCCCCGCCGCCGGACGGCTCCAGCGAGATCTCATCGACCGCGAACCCGAGGTCGTTGAGTCGCCGGACCCGGGCTCGGACCGCGTGCCGATCGTCCGGGGAGAGCTCCGGTTCGAGGTGCAGCTCGTCCCACACCGCGTCATACCGCGCGCGGACCGTCCCGGCGGCTTCGAGAGCGTCGTCCTCGGCACCGTCGCGACCCTGCATCGCACCCAGGTCGGCCAGGCCAAAGGCCACGTTCTCCTCAAGGATGTCGAGGTCGTAGTTGCGCTGGCCATGCGACAGCCGTGGGTGGATCTCGCTCGTCTCAGCATCAACGAGGAAGGCCTGGATCCGGTCGCCGTCGCGGCGGAACAGGGTGTTGGCCAGCGAGCAGTCGCCCCAGAACACGCCCGATCGATGGAGATCCACGAGCAGCCACGCCATGGCATCCAGCAGGCGGTCGCGATACGGCCCGGGGCCGAGGGGGAAGCGCATCAGCAGCCGGCGGTACTGGATGGAGAACTCGAGATACTCGGTGACGAGGATGGCCGATTCGCGATCCGGGGCCTCAGCCAGGCCGACGGCGGTGACCGCCGGCAGCCCCCGATCCTGGAGGTGCCGCAGGACATCGAACTCGGCACCCGCGACCTCGAGCGGCTCCTCCTTGAGAGCGTACGTCCGTCGATCGCTGGTCAGAAATCGGACCAGGTGGCGTGACGGGCCCACCGGCAGCTCGCGCACCCGCATCCCGGCGATCGTGCCGTCGGGCGTCGGGCGCCACTCGGCGAGTGGCAGTGCCCAGGGCAGGTCGAGCAGCTCCGAGGCGCCCTCGCGCAGGCGCAGACGCGGGAAGACACGCCCCGCGACGGTGGACACGTCGACCGCAGGCGTAGACCGCTCGGTCAGAGCTTCTTGCGCAGGTACGCCGCGACCGTCGCGTCGTAACCAGCGGATTCGTATAGCCGGCGGGCCTCGGGCCGGTGATGGCCAGCGGTGATCTCGATGAACGCCGCCCCGAGCTCGGCCCCGATCCGCTCGGCCTCGGCGATGAGGCTCCGACCGACGCCGCGCTCGCGAGCCCCGGCATCGACCACCACGGCGAGGATTCGCAGGATCCGGTCGTCATGCTCGAACCGCGGCATGGCATGTACGGCGATGAAGCCCAGCACGGCTCCCTCGTGCTCGGCCACCACCACGCGCGAGTCGTCAGACGAGAAGTGGCCGAGACGCTCGACGATGTCGCTGGGCCCGGCCGGGTAGCCCTCGTCGGTGAAGAGCGTGGCTATGGCTTCGGCATCGGACTCGGTGGCCGGTCGCAGGGTCAGCGTGGTATCGATCATGGTCCCGATGGTAGCGGTCTCCACCAACAGGCGGTGCGGTCCGGCGACGGGACCGCCCAGGATGAGCCGCTCGGGACCGAGTGGACCAGGTCGGACGGCAGACACCCGCAACCTCGGAACGATCCCGGCCACGGTCCAGGTCGCGGCCCATCCCTCTCCGGTGCGGGCCAAGGTGGCCGCCACCCGACCCTCCGTGTCCGGCTCCAGCAGAACGACGGCGATAGCGCGGCCCGCGCCGGCCGTCGCCCGACCCACCCGGGCGCGAGCCCCAAGCGCCACCGACGACGGCACGTCCGCGAACCCACTGCTCGGCTCCAGGAGGAGCGACGCCAGATCCCGTGCGGCCCGATCCAACTCAACGGTCGCCCACCCCACGCCCACCGTTCCCGCTGGGATCTCCGGCAGCCTCATCCGACGAGCAGCATGTCCGGCCCTGGCTCGCTGCCCGACACGAAACCGAGCCGCTCGTACAGGGCGATGGCCGGCACGTTGTCCGCGAAGACGCCAAGGTGGATCCAGTCACTGCCGGAATGTGCGGCGTCCACCATGGCACTCGCGGTCACCAGCCGGCCGAGGCCTCGCCCACGCGCCCAGGTCACCGTCCCGATCGACGACAGGTAGCTCAGTCGATCAAAGGTGGCCCGGCGTGCAACCGCCGCGGGCACACCGCGGTGGCGCACCAGGTAGTGGGTGAAGCGCGGGTCGGACAGCGAGGCCATCGTCTCGGCGGTCACCCCGACCCGTCGATCCGGCCCCACCATGAATGCGTCCAGGAGCACAGAGACCACGGCGTCAGCGGCGACATCCGCGACGGGACCGTCGAGTCCGGACAACCGCTCCAGCGTGATCTCCGGGTCCGGAGGGCCCGCCAAGGCAGCCTGTGCCCGATCGCTGTGGCGGGTCACCATCAACAGCCCCGGGCCCATGTCCTCGAATCCATTGGCGGCCAGGCGGGCGGCGATGTCCGCCGGCTCATCGTGCGGAGGCCCGAGCCAGATGTGCGGCTGCCGACCAAGGGTGGCAAACAGCACCCCGACCTCCGCCAGGCGGCGATCGAAGGCGTCAGGAGCACTCGGCCAGACCGTGCCCTCAAGTCGGTTCCAGAATGGCTCGGGGTCGACTGGGTCGTGCAGCAGCAGGGAGTCGCCGAGGTCGCGCAGCTCGCGTCCGGGGCTGGCGTGAACCACGGCCTCATGGCGCAGCAGTCGACGGAACGTTTCTGCGTCGAGCGTTGGTCGCATCAGGTAACGTCCGCGAGAACCAGGCGCCCCCGGTGGACGTATAGGACCACATACGACGAAGATGCACCCGACCACACCAAGGAGGAAGCCATGTCGCGCCGTTCCCTGACCATCCTCGCGATGAGTGCCGCGTTCACCCTCGCCGCCTGCTCCGGTGGGGCCGCCACGACGACCGCCCCGGCGACGGATCCGCCCACGGCATCCGTCCCCGTCCCGGCATCGGCAGACCCGGGTGGCGGAACCGCTGCATGCACACCGTCAAGCGACGCTGGAGCGGTCGAGGCGGCCATGTCGGAGTTCGCATTCGTGCCCGCAACCGTCCAGGCCAAGGTAGGCGACGTGATCGCCTGGACCAATGGTGACTCGGCCCCGCACACCGCCACGCTGAAGGACGACACGGCCTGTACGACAGCGAACCTCGGCAACGGGGAATCGGGCGGGCTGACGTTCAGTGCGGCCGGCTCGTACCCGTTCTTCTGCAAGATCCACCCGGACATGAAGGGCACGATCGAGATCACGAGCTAGGCCTAGTCAGCCGGTCGCTCCACGAGGAACACCGCCGCGCCGGACGGCAGGTCGATGATCTCGGCCGTCGGGAGGCCGGCCTCCGCGAACCAGGCCACGAATTGCTCGCGGGTAACGAGCGCCGTGCCCTGGAAGAGTTCGTCCAGCTGGACCCCGGCGATGATCTCGCCGTGGCGGGTTCGGAACTCGTCCGGGCTGGACGGGATCGGCCAGTCGAGCACGATCAACCGTCCACCGGGCCGGATCGCGCCCCACGCCGCGCGCAGGACGAGCGGTGCGTCGCGCAGCTGGTGAAGCGCGTACTGGAAGTAGGCGAGGTCATATTCGTTCTCGCCGCCGGGCGGGCTGGTCGCCTCGGCCTGGCGGATCGCGATCCGGTCGGTCAGACCCTCAGCTTCGATCGCGGCCCGCGAGCGCGCCACCGAATCGGACTCGAACTCCACGCCGACGAGCTCCAGCAACGGGAATCGGCGAGCCATCGATATCAGCCATCGACCACCGCCACTGTGGACATCGACGACCCGACCGCCGCGCGACAGGTCCGCGGCGAGCTGCGGCACGGCGGCGAGAACCTCCTGGAAGAACACCGCGATGTCCTGGCGGGTGAGCCGCTCGATGGCTTCGCGGTAGCGATCGGGTCGGGACCGGATGGGGATGCCGGTCCGAAAGAACTCGGCCATCCCGTTCCAGTCCATGGACGCGACCACCGCGTGGCTGAACTGGCCACCCAGAAATTCGGCCCGATCGCCATCGAGGAGTATCGCCGAGACCTCCTCGTCGGCGCGCAGCCGGCCGTCCTCGTGGATCGCGAGGTCGTGGGCGTCCGCGGCCAATGCCCAGGCCGCCACCGCCTCCGGATGCGTGCCGGTGGCTTCAGCCAGCTCGGCCGGGGCCAGGCCGTCGGGGCCCGCGGCCCGGAGTCGGGCGAACAGCCCGAGCTCCAGCCCGAGGTATACCAGCCACGACCGGTGGAAGCCACCGAGACTGGCGATCAGGTCGTCGAATCGATCATCGTGGGCCATCGCACGGGGATTGTCGCACGGCCCAGCACGCTCGCGATGGTCGGGACGGGTACCGTTGGGTGATGCAACGGTTGTGGCGATGAGCGGCGTTCTGTGACGTGATGGACGCCGACGACCGACTCACCGCCGCCCTCGCCCACGACCTCGATCGCTCGTTCGAGGCGCTCGTGCTGGCCCACCAGGATCGGCTGTACACGATCGCCCTGCGCGTGCTCGGTCGTCCGGGCGACGCCGAGGAGGCCGCCCAGGACGCGTTGGTAAAGGCGTACCGTGCGCTGGAGACCTACGACGCGACACGCATCCGCGAGCTCCGATTGCGCGGCTGGCTGTCAACGATCGTGCTCAACCTGTGCCGTTCGAGACTGGGCCGGCAGGCAGCTCG
>JANOIS010000055.1:0-12020 GCA_031407755.1 Chloroflexota bacterium
CTTGGAACACTGCTCTCGGATCTTGACCGACGGGGCGTCGGCCTCGGGATGTCCAGCGACGCCCCGACCGGCGACCTGCCGGAGCTTGCGGACCATGACGCCGGGCCCCTCGACGAGCCCCTCGTCGAGGCGTTCAGGGCCGGCTCGCTGACCCTCGGCTGGGATGGCGGCGCGGGGCGGATCCTGGTCGAGGCGCGGGCCCAGGACGTGGACGGCGAACCGGTCGATCCGGACGAGGACGATGATGACGATGACGACGGGCCGGACCTCCTGCGGGTCCGCATCACAGCCGCGGCAGCCCGCTCGTTCGTGGCGCGTGCAGCTCGCGTGGTGGCCTCCGGTCGATCACCCTGCCCGCTGTGCGGCGCGCCACTCGATCCCGGCGGGCACATCTGCCCGCGACGCAACGGCCACTACGTCAACTAGCCGGACGGCAGCGTGCTCGATCGCACGACAACCCTCGAGGTGCTGCGCGACGGTGAGATCGATGTCATCGGCCGGATCGTCGGGTCGAGCAACAACGCGCTGTTCGTGACGGTCACGCGGACCTGCCCCGAGCCCGAGCCGTCGCGGGTCATCGAAGCCATCCACAAGCCGACCGCAGGTGAACGGCCCCTGGCCGACTTTCCCGATGGCACCCTGACCCGGCGCGAGGTCGCGGCGTGGCACGTCTCGGAGGCGCTGGGCTGGGACATCGTGCCACCGACCATCCTGCGCGACGGGCCGTTTGGGGAGGGCATGCTCCAGGCGTTCGTCGAGATAGACCCCGCGGTGGATGTCGTCGCGCTGATCAACGACGACGACCCGCGGCTGCGCCGGATGGCCGTGTTTGACGCGGTGATCAACAACACGGACCGCAAGGGCGGCCACATCCTGCCGGTCGATGGCGGTCGGCAGATCCACGGCGTGGATCACGGGGTGTGCTTCTCCAGCGTGCCCAAGCTGCGGACCGTGCTATGGGCATGGCGGGGCGAGCCGCTCCAGCCTGACGAGCTGGATGGGCTGAACCGGCTGCGGGTGGCCCTCGACGGCGATCTCGGCGCGACCCTCGAGGAGCTGCTGTCGTGGGCGGAGCAGCGGGCGACACTGCGGCGCGTCGATGCGCTGCTCGAGACCGGCCGCTTCCCGCTCCCCTCCCCGACGTGGCCAGCCATCCCCTGGCCACCGTTCTGACGGGTCGGGCGAACTCAGACGGTCTTCAGGGTCTTGACGACCTGGGTGTTCGCAAAGACATCGTGAAAGCCCTGCTTGGTGGGGCTCTTGGCGGTGGTGTAGACCAGGTAGATGAACCAGCCGATGACGGCCACAGAAGCGAGCAATCCCAGGAAGGGGAGGGGCTGAAGCACCTGGCCCACGATGCTCGGCGCAGCCAGCACGAGGTACCGGCGAACTGCCTGGTCCGTGGTGAGGGTGGCGCCATCGCCGGCGTTCCCGATCTGCATCCCAAGGACTTTCATGCCGACCGTAGCCCGCGCAGATGTCCACATGTAGATGAAGTATGCCCCGCTGATGACGAGACCGATCACGCCGAGGATCAGGGAGGCGACGTAGTTCACATTGACCGTCAGGTCGGCATTCAACGTAACCGGCGATAGGCCCATCCCGCTCAGGATCCCACCGATGATCAGGAATACGATGCCGACGAGGATGCTGTCGATGATGTAGGCGATGGCGCGGTTTGGAACGTCCGCGTACACAAGGCCTGACGCGGTGACCGTCGGTGCTGGTGCTGGTGCTGGTGCTGTCATGGGTACCTGTGTGCCTCCCTCTCGGTTCCCGTCCGCTCGTGTGGCGGTCGGCGAATGCAGCCATCGTAGTCGGTCGGGAGTGGGTGACAAGGGTCATTTCGTACCAAGGGCCATGTGGCCTGGCACCAGTTCGCGCGCCGCTATCCGGTGGCGGGCGGCTTCCCGTGACCCGTAGATGAACATTCACCCCATGCCTGGGTGCAGGCCACGCTCAGCGGCGCCGACTGCGACGACGCCGTAGTCACCCGGTGCATGTCCCCCTGCGGCCGGAGTGAAGTCACCTGCTGGGCTCCGGCCGCCGGACGCCGCCGAGCCAGAACGTCAGCGACCGAACAGCATCTTGATCGACGGGCGCTGGAGGTAGAACAGCAGCGCGCCGTCGATGACCATGCCGAGGGCGTGCTGCTCGATCGCGTCGCCGCCGGCGAGCCGGAGGACCGCGAGGGCCAGGCCGGTCGCGGCGATCGCGACGGCCAGGTGCCAGGCCCACGTCACCTGCTGCCACAGGCCGATCGCGAAGGCGACGATCATCGCCGCATAGACGATGAACCCGGCGGTCAGGATGAGCCGGAGGGGCGCGCCGGCATCACCGCTGCTGCCGAAGATATCGATTCCGGCGTACACGGCCTGGGTCGCCATGATCACCGCCAGGAACGCCAGCAGGAATCGCGGGTTCGGCGTCCCGGCCGCCGATCCATCGTGCGTCACCGGACCAACTCGTCGGCGAGCAGATCCATCAGCAGGCCATCCACCCACGTCGCGTCGGCCATCCGCTGATAACGACGCATCCGTCCCACGGGCCGGAACCCGACCCTTTCGTAGACCCTGATCGCCACGGCGTTGTCGGCGGCCGGATCGATGGTCAGTCGATGATGACCGCATTCGTCGATCAGCTGCGCGGCGAGTTTACGGATGGCGGCCGTGCCGATGCCCCGGCCATGCAGGGCAGGGTGGACGAAGATATCGATATGGGCGAGACGGAACTCGGGGTCGGGTTCCTCATAGGCCTGGATGGCCCCGGCGAGGCGCCCCGCGGATTCGATGGCGTAGATGGTGACGTCCGCCTCTCCGCCGAGGAACTCCGTCTCGACACGGGCGAGATCGTAGTTCGGCCACCAACGCGCCACCTCGGGCATGGCCAGCATCGCCGCGAGCGCCGGGATGTCATCCGGTCGGACGGGTCGGAGGGTCACGTCGGGTCGGTCGCTGGACACCGTTGGAGGGTAGCGCCGATCGGACGGTTGAGTGCGTGTGCAGCGCGCGGCGCTACGATCGGACCATGCCCTTGATCGATCTCGACGCGCTGCTCGCGGACCTTGCACCCGCGCAGCGTGAGGCGGTCACGACGGTCCGCGGTCCGCTCTGCATCCTGGCCGGTGCCGGCACGGGCAAGACCCGGGTCATCTCGCGGCGGGTCGCCTACGCGCTGGCCACAGATGCGGTCCGGCCCAGCGACGTCCTGGTGGTGACCTTCACGGACAAGGCGGACACGGAGATGCGCCAGCGCCTGGCGGCGGCCGGACCGCGCGGCGTGTCCGCGTTCACGTTCCACGCAGCGGCCCTCCGCCAGCTTCGTCACTTCTGGCCACGCGTGCATGGCGGCGACCTCCCGCGCATCCTGTCCGCCAAGGTGCCCGTGCTGGCTCCGCTGGTCGCGACGCTGCCGGGCGGCTATCGATATCTCGCGGTCCGGGACCTCGCGGCCGAGATCGAGTGGGCAAAGGCACGGCGCATCGGCCCGGACACATACCTCGACTGCGTCGCCTCCGAAGGCCACGCCGGGCCGCTGCCGCCGGATCTCATGGCCGGGCTGTATCGGCGCTACGAGCGGGCGCGGGAGCGCGCCGGCTTCATCGACTTCGAGGACATGCTGGCGCTGACGGTGGAATTGCTCGAGACCGACGCGTCCGCGGCGGCGGAGGTGCGTGATCGCTATCGATGGTTCTCCGTGGACGAATATCAGGACACGAACCCGCTCCAGCAGGCGCTGCTTGATGCGTGGCTGGGCGATCGAGACGATCTCGCCGTGGTCGGCGACGAGGACCAGACGATCTACACGTTCACCGGCGCGACGAGCGACTACCTGACCGGGTTCACGGGGCGATATCCGGGGGCACGGGTCGTCGAATTGACCGCCAACTTCCGATCGACGCCGGAAGTGCTTGGGTTTGCCAATCGAGTCCTGGCGGCGGGGCGTGCGGCGACCGATGAGCGGATGGGGGGTGCGGCGCCACGGCCCACGAAGAGGCTGGAGGCCACGCGGCCGGCCGGACCGCTCCCGCAGGTCGCGGGCTTCGAGACGGATGTGGCGGAACTTGACGGGATGGTCGAGGCTTTTCGCGGTCTGGCCCGCGGCGGGACGGCCTACGCTGAAATGGCGGTGCTGGTCCGGAGCAACGCGCAGTTGCCGGCGCTCGAGGCCGGCCTGGGTGCGGCCGGGATCCCGTTCCATGTGCGCGGCGAGCGATTCTTCTCTCGCCCGGAGGTGCGTCGGGCGATGCGCGTCGCGGCGGGGCTGGATCAGTCGGTGGGGGTCCGTCGGGTTGCGGAGACGCCGGAGACGCCGGACGTCGGGTTGCCGACGCGGCTCGCCGAGGCGTTCGCGCGGGATCTCGGCGTGCGGCGGTCGGATGTCCCAGAAGGTGACGCTGCCCGAGAACGGCACGCGGCGGTGGTGACCCTGCTCGAACTCGCCGAGGGATTGGTGGCGCGTGAGCCGGGAGCGGACGCCACCGCCTTTCTCGCGGAGGTCGAACGACGGGCGGAGGCTGAGGCCGGCGGTGCCGTCGATGGCGTGGAACTGCTGACCTACCATCGGGCCAAGGGGCTCGAATGGGAGGCCGTGTTTCTCCCGGCGCTCGAGGATGGCACGCTGCCGATCCGTCAGGCGACCGATCCCGGCGAGGTGGCCGAGGAGCGCCGGCTCCTGTACGTCGGGATCACCCGGGCGCGCCGCCATCTGTGGCTGTCGTGGGCGCGTCGCCGGACGGCCGCGACCGGTCGGGAGGGTCGTCGGGCGCGATCGCGGTTCCTCGATGGGCTCGTGCCGCCACCGGCACGGACGGTGCGGGTCGTGCCGTCCCGAGCGGGGTCGCCGCAAGCCCCCGCGGGCGAGCGCTCGCCGCTGTCGAACGCTCTTCGTACCTGGCGCACGGCCCGGGCGCGAGCGGATGCCGTGGCCCCATTCATCGTCTTCCACGACAGCACGATCGAGGCGATCGCGGAACGTCAGCCACGCTCCATCGCCGAGCTGCGACGAGTTCCCGGCGTCGGCCCGACCAAGCTCGATCGCTACGGGGAGGAGCTTCTCGCAGTCGTCACCAGGATCGCAGAGGGCACCCCGGACGATGGTCAGGTTTGACCGGAGCCGCGATCCTGGGGTAAGGTGCGCAGGTCACCGGTCCGTAGCGACGGCCCCGGTCGAGCGCCCACAAAGGCGTTCCCGGTTCGCCGCCCGGACCACCAAACCGCTCCGGCCCCCAAATCGGCTGTCCTGAGCGGACGAATATCACGGCTGCGCCAGGCATGAAACCGCCTGTGGCGCGCCAGAAAGCACCAAGAGCAACGTACCCATGATGACCCGTTCCGCCACCACGACCTTTGCCGGTCGATCCAGTTCCATGCGCCGAATGCGCCGCCGCACGGCGACCGCCAACGGCGCCGCCCGCCTGTTCTGCAGCACCAACGGCTGCCCGAGCTTCCTCATCGTCGATGCCGATACGGGCGTCGCCTCCTGTCCTGTCTGCGGCTTCACGCGCCAGACGCACTGACCAAGCGTGGCGGGGCGGCGCAGTGGCGGCGGGCACGGCCATGTCGTCGGCCCGACCCACACATTTGCCACAGCCGTGCACGAGCCGAATGGCGCTGTCGGCCCCACCAACGTTCTCCGCACAGCCGTGCACGACCGATCGCCCAGGATGCCGAATCGGGCCCACGAGGCGGTTGATCGTGCGTGGCTGTTGTCAAAGTGTGGGTGGGACCGACACCCGTCCGGGTCCCGAGCGCCCGGATCTGCCGCTCCACAAGGGTCTCGCGCAGGGATTCTCGCGAGGGACGAAGCGGGTCCTGCTGCTCCGGATCACGGCCGATCGGGGGAGCGTAACGCACTCGTGACAGGCAAGCTGTCGCACGGGCCCGGTACAGTCGCAGGGTGCAGTCGATCGACGGGCGTCCCGTCTACGCCGCCACGGACCTCGTCGCGTACCTCGCCTGCGAGCATCTGACGCAGCTGGAGCGGGCTGCCCTGGCGAACCTTGTCAAGCGCCCCATGCGCGACGACCCGGAACTGGACGTCATCCGCAAACGTGGCTTCGAGCATGAGAAGCGGTACCTCGCGGACCTCGTGGCACATGGCCGCCAGGCCACTACGATCCAGCTCGACGGATCCATCGAGGATCGCGGCGACCAGTTGCGTGCCGCCGCCGCTGAGACGATCGCGGCCATGGCCGCCGGGCAGGACGTCATCTACCAGGCCACCTTCTTCGACGGCACATGGCGCGGCCACGCCGACTTCCTCCTGCGTGTGGACGACTCCGCCCGACCGTCAACCTTCGGCCCCTACCACTACGAGGTCGCGGACACCAAGCTCGCCAGACACGTCAAGGCCAGTGCGATCCTCCAGATCTGCTCGTATATCGATCAGCTGGAGCGGATCCAGGGCGTTCGCCCGGAGTGGCTGCACGTCGCGCTCGGCGGCAGTGCGCGGGCCGTGGAACGTCTGCGGGTGGATGACTACATGGCCTATTACCGGAGTGCTCGCGATCGATTCCTGGCGACGATGGCGAACCAGAAGCCAGCGACGTACCCACCGGCATTGACCTATCCGGAGCCCGTGGATCACTGCGATGTGTGCCGCTGGGCCGCCGAGTGCTCGAAACGGCGACGCGACGACGATCACCTGAGCCTGGTCGCCGGCATCAGCGGTCGGCAGCGCGGGGCGCTCCAGCGACGCGACGTCACGACCCTCGAGGCGCTCGGCGAACTCGGGCTGCCCATGGTTCCGCCGCTCGAGGGCGCGAGCCTCGGGGCCCTGACTCGCGTCCGCGAGCAGGCCCGCATCCAGCTCGATGGCCGCCGTAACGGCCCGCGCTACGAGTTGCTCCTCCCAGAACCCGGCGAATCCCCGGAACCGGAGCGCGGCCTGGCCAGCCTGCCGCCGCCCTCCCCCGGCGATCTGTTCTTCGATATCGAGGGTGATCCGTACGCCTTCGATGATGGGCTCGACTACCTGTTCGGCGTGCTGGACATCACCGGCGACTTCATCGCCATCTGGTCGCAGGACGCCGCCGGCGAGTTCACCCTGGACGCCGAGCAGCGGGCGTTCGAGGAACTGATGGACCTGTTCAAGGCCCGCCTTGCCGCGGATCCCGACCTGCACATCTACCACTACGCGCCGTACGAGACGACCGCCCTCAAGCGGCTGATGGGCCGCTACGGCACGCGCGAGGACGACGTCGATCAACTGCTGCGCAAGGGCGTCATGGTCGATCTGCTGCGTGCCGTTCGCCAGTCGATGCGCGCATCCGTGGAGAGCTATTCGATCAAGAAGATGGAGCAGTTCTACGGTTTCGAGCGCGAGATCGACCTGCGCGACGCTGGCAGCAGCATCGTCGCGTTCGAGCAGTGGCTGGAGCTCGGCGAGGGCGAGCGGCCGGCCGCCAACCACCTCGAGCGCATCGAGCGCTACAACCGCGACGACGTGGTGAGCAACGCCCGCCTGCGCGACTGGCTGGAGGGCCGGCGGGATGAGCTGGCCGGACTGGTCGGTGTGCCGGTCCCGCGACCGGGACCGCGTGAGGCGCCGCTGCCGGAGTCCCTGACCGAGTCCCAGGCACGGGTCCAGGCCCTCGTGGACCGGCTGGCGAACCCGGATCAAATCTCCTCCGATCCGGCTTCGAGGAGCCCGGACCAGCAGGCTTCCTGGCTGCTGGCCCAACTGCTCGGCTGGCACCGCCGCGAGGACAAGGCCATGTGGTGGGAGTTCCATCGGCTGATGGAGCTCACCCCGGAACAGCTCGTCGATGAGGAACATCCCATCGGAATGCTCGAGCCGGTCGGCCCGCTCGATGAGGTGAAGCGCGGCAGACAGACCTGGCGCTATCAGTTCCCCACCCAGGATTTCAGCCTCGGTGACCGGTTGTACGATCCCGCCCGCAAGCAGCTCGACCCGGGTGCGGCGCCATCGACCTGGGGCATCGGTGATCTCGTCACGGCGGACCCGGCCAGCCGAACGGTGGACATCAGGCGGAATCCTGACGATCCGCACCCGCTCGCTGTCGTCCCGTTGGTGCAGTACCGGACCTTCGAACACCGCGAGCGGCTGTACGAGATCGCCGAGTCGGTGGCGGATGACGGGATCGACGGCGACGGACCTCATCGTGGGGCTCGCGAGCTGCTGCTGGGTCTGCCGCCGCGGGTGGGGCAGGCGCCCGGCGCCCCGCTGACCACGGACGGCGAGACGGACCTCGCCGCTGCGCGACGCCTGGTCATGGCACTGGACCGCACGGTGCTCGCGATCCAGGGGCCGCCGGGCTCCGGCAAGACCTACAGCGGCGCCCGGATGATCTGCACACTGCTCGCGGCCGGACGCAGGGTCGGGATAACGGGGACGAGCCACAAGGTCATCGGCAACCTCCTGGCAGCGGTGCTGGATGCCGCCGCCGATGAGGACGTCGACGTCCGGCCGGTCCAGCACGCCGGGCTCGAGCAAGTCCACGACGACGAGCGGGTGGTCCGAGCGAAGGACGCGGCGGACGTGCGTGCTCAGCTCGACGACGGTCGGGCCAACCTCGCGGCCGGCACCTCGTGGCTGTGGGTGTCGACCAGGATGCTCGGGGCGGTGGATGTCCTGTTCGTCGACGAGGCGGGCCAGATCTCACTCGCAAACGTCCTCGCGATGTCCCAGGCGACCGAGAGCATCGTGCTGCTGGGCGATCCGCAGCAGCTCGACCAGCCGCTCCAGGGATCGCATCCGCCGGGTTCGGAACGATCGGCCCTGGCCCACGTACTGGGCATGCACGCCACGATCCCTGCCGAACGCGGCCTGTTCCTCGAGACGACTTGGCGGCTGCACCCCGCGCTGTGCGCCTTCACCTCGGAGGTCTTCTACGACGATCGACTGGAACCTGAGGCGCACCTCCATGCACAGCGGCTGCGCGCCGGCGATCCGAGGATCGATGGCGTGGGTCCGCGGCTCATCGCCAACCTCACGACCGGCGCCGACAACGAGTCGGCAGAGGAAGCCGCTGTCGTCGCGGGGGTCGCCCGATCGCTCATCGAGGGTGGCGGCAGCTGGATCGATGGGAGCGGTGTCATGCGCCCGCTCGGGTGGGCGGACATCCTCATCGTCGCGCCGTACAACGCCCAGGTCGGGGCGATCCGGCGCCTGCTTCCGGCGGATGCGCGGGTCGGGACGGTGGACAAGTTCCAGGGTCAGGAAGCGCCGATCAGCCTGTATTCGATGACCACGTCGTCACCCGAACTCGCGCCGCGCGGCATGGACTTCCTGTACAGCCGGAACCGTCTCAACGTGGCCACGTCGCGCGCGCGCTGCGTGGCCGTCGTCGTCGCCTCCCCGGACCTGCTGCGCGTCCGGGCCCGAACACCGGAACAGATGCGCCTGGCCAACGCGTTCTGCCGGTTCGCCGAGCTCGCGGGAGCCGTGCCGGCCGGCCCACCGGCGTCGGTCACGTTGGAGATCCTGACCCTGGGCCTCGACTGACCGTCCCTGCACCAATACCGGGCCGACGGCCGGCGGCCACTATCATCGGGCGGTGACGACGTCTGCACACCAGCGCTCGCCAGCGGAACTCGCGCGGCTTCGGCAGAATACGATGTGGTCGCTGGTGGCCGGTGTGGCGCTCGGGAGCACCGGCTACATCGCAGCCGTCACCATCGCCACGATCGCCGCTGCGGAGATCGCCGGGAACGCGGCATGGAGCGGTGCGCCGGGCGCGGCTGCCGTCATCGGGTCCACCGTCGGGGCGCTGTCCCTGTCTCGGATCATGGTCGGGCGCGGACGGCGGATCGGACTGGCCGCGGGTTATGGGATCGGCGCTGTCGGTGCGGTCCTCGCGACCGCGGCGGTGGTGGCCGGCTCGCTCCCGCTGCTGTTCGCCGGCACGGGGCTGATCGGGTTCGGCAATTCGTCGGCTCAGCTCGCGCGCTATGTGGCGGCCGACCTGTACCCCGGCAACCGGCGAGCGTCGGCCCTGGGAATGGTCGTGTGGGGGTCCACGGTCGGCGCGGTGATCGGTCCGAACCTGGCCGCCCCGGCGTCCGCGTTTGCCACCTCGTTCGGTCTGCCTGGATCGGCGGGTGTGTACCTGGTTCCGGCCGTCTTCGTGGGCATAGCGACGGTGCTGACCCTGGTCGCACTCCGACCGGACCCGTACGAACTCGCCGACATGTCCTCCCATCTCGATCACCCTGGTGCTGAACGCAGCATCGGCGCCTCACTGGTGAGTGTCGTCCGGCGTCCCCATGTGCTTGTTGCGCTGGTCGCCCTGGTAACCATCCAGGTGGTGATGGTGTTGGTCATGACGATGACACCGCTGCACATGAAAGACAACGGCCACGATCTCGCGGCGGTCGGACTCGTGCTCAGCGGACACACTTTCGGGATGTTCGGGCTATCCCCGATCTCCGGCCGTCTGACCGATCGATTCGGGAGCGTGCCGGTCATCCTGGCCGGCCTTGGGACAACGGCCGTCGCGGCCATCCTGGCCGCGATCTCCCCGCCCGAAGGAGGGGTACTGCTCTTCGTCGCCCTGTTCCTGCTCGGGTACGGCTGGAACCAGGGGTTCGTCGCCGGGTCGACCCTGCTCACCCAGGACCTGTCCATGGCCGAGCGGACCCGGCTCCAGGGCCTGGCCGATGGCCTGATCTGGAGTTCCGCCGCCGCTGCCAGCCTGGGCTCTGGGGTCGTCCTGGCGGCCGCCGGCTACGCGACCCTCGGGTTGCTCGGCGCTGCGATCGTCGTGCTGCCGGTGCCGCTGATCCTGGCGCGCCGGTCGGCAGTCCTGGCCGACGCCGCCGGGCGGCCATCGGGCGCCTGACGGCGGCGCGGCGGCGGGAGGCCGGCGGGACGGCCGTGGCGGCGCGGCGGCCATCCTGGGCGGACGGCCGTGCCGGCGCGGGCGCGATACTCCCAGTACCGCTTTCCGATGAAACCCTCGTGAACCGCTGCAGATTCGACAGGATGATGTCGTTTGTGTCGGCGACCACGCTCACCTGTGCGGATCGCGGTACTGGCAGGAACCACGGCCCGGCGGCCGCCCTGGGCGGGCGGCCCTAACCCAGTTCCCGCAACACCCAGGCTGCCAGCACTCGGGCGCACGTCACGACCTCATCGAGCGGCACGTGCTCGTCGGCACTGTGCGCGACCTTCACATCGCCTGGGCCAAACATCACGCATGGGGTTTCGCCGACATTGATGAACATCTGCATGTCCGCACCGTACGGTTCGCCGAGGAGCGCCGGTCGGCGGCCGGTCACGGCCTCGACCGTCGCCGCCAGTCCGGCGGGCAATGGATGATCCGAGGCGACCCTGGCAGACCCGAACCGACCGCCCGTGATCTCGATCGTCGCCGGATGGTCGCGGAGGAACGCGTCCGCCATGCAGCAGGCTTCGATGCAGGCACGCAGCTCATCGGCGGCACCCGCGGCCGACTGACCCAGCCGCACGCCATATCGACCCTCCGCGGTGACCCGGTCCAGGACGGTCGACGCCCATTCTCCGCCCCACACCTTCCCGATGATCGTCGGATATGGCAGACCGATCGCGGTCATCAGCGGGTCTGTTTCGGCAGCGTTGCGGCGCGCCTCGTCCACCTCGAGCGTACGGACCAGCGTGAACAGGTTGTCCAACGCGGACACGCCCTCGCGACGCTGCGAGGCGTGCGCGGCGCGACCCGGAACGGTGAGCTGAAACGTGATGGCGCCCGCGTGCGCGACAACGACGTCGAGATTGGACGGCTCAGTGATGATGGCCATGTCGGCCGTGGCGCCGGCCCGGATCGCGGCCAGCGTGCCCTGCCCACCGTCCTCCTCCGATGGCACCAGCACGACCATGAGCTCGCCGTCGAGCCGATCAAGCGCGTCACTGTCATGCAGCGCGCGAACCGCAGCGAGGATCGCCGCGACGCCGCCCTTCATGTCGCACGCGCCCCGGCCGTACAGCCGGCCGTCGCGGATCTCGCCGCCCCACGGATCCGAAGTCCATGTCGCAGGGTCACCCGGCGGCACGACATCGAGGTGACCGGACAAGATCAG
>JANOIS010000057.1:0-33286 GCA_031407755.1 Chloroflexota bacterium
GGAGGGTCGCACCTTCCAGCCGCTGCCGGCGGCCGGCTTCGGGTCGTCAGGAGCGGTGGCGGGGTGACGGACGACCTCGACGGCGTCGTCGCCGCCCCGAATCACCACAAGGTCATCTTCGAGAACGAGGTCGTGCGCGTCCTGGAAACGACGATCCGCGCGGGCGACACCACTCCGCTCCACACGCATCTCACGCCGACGGTCCTGTACGTCGTGTCCGGTTCGCACTTCATCCGTCGCGGCGAGGACGGGACCGTGGTCGTGGACACGCCGGCCGATCCGGACTTCGTGATGCCGCGCGTCCTCTACGCGCCGGGGATCCCGCGTCACACCCTGGAGAACCCGGGTCCGGACGATCTCGTGCTGATCGGCGTGGAGCTGAAGGGTCAGTCACTGTCCGGCTGACGCTGCTTCCGCTATCCGCTTCCGCCGAGTCCGCCACATGTCGCTGTACAGATCCTTAGGCGGACCTGTAGCGGGTGTCTTGGCCGTCAAACCCGCGAGACGAGCGTGAGCTGAGCTTGCAAACCCTCGCCCGAGTCCCCATCTGTCCGTTTTCGACCTCCGGCGAGCGCCCAATGCTCTGTGGACGCACATTTGGCGGACTCAGAACCTGATCAGCCCTCGCCGCGAGTTGCTCGGCTCAGCCCTCGCGGCGGTAGGGGGCCAGTTCCTCGATCGGGCCGACGAACTGTGGAAGCTCCCCGTGACCGAGCATCTGACGCACGGCCGCGGCCTCCCCGATGTGCATCCAATAGTGATAGGTGATCCGCTGGAGCTGCGATCCGGCGGCCGAGCGCCCCGGGCGACCATCGTGGGGCAGCGGGACCAGCAGATCGTCCGTCGTGACCGTGTCGAGATAGAGATCGGCCGTTTCGGTCATCCGCCGCCAGGCCGCCCACATCTCGGCGAGGACTGGTGTCGAGGCGGGCAGACCGTTGGCCAGCGGGTCAAGCAGCGATTCCACCTGGAGCCCCTGCGCGCGCTCCATCCAGAGGAGCCGTTCGTGCCAGGCCAGATGCCCGACCATCCACGAGATCGAGTTCATCGGGTCCAGGCGGCGTCGACCGTCGTCCTCGGACAGCCCGTCCAGTCCGCGCACCCATTCGGATCGGGCAAAGCGCAGCTGGTCGACACGCGGATGGGCCACAGTCGCAGGGTAGCAGCGTCCGTCGTACCATCGCGTCCATGTCCAGCCCGACCGACCTGCCGCCCAATGTCCGCCGCCTGGTGGACGAGATCGAGACCGAGATCGGTGAGACGGACGTCGCCGCCGACGACATCACCGGAGCGCACGGTGAAGGGGCCTACGCGTCGAGCGCTGACGGCCCGGTGGAGGCCGCGGTGCGCGAGATCCTGCTCGAGATCGGTGAGGATCCGGATCGGCAGGGCCTGGCTCGGACACCGCAGCGCGTCCATCGGATGTACACGGAGCTGACCGCGGGGTATCACGTCGACCCGGAACGCCTGATCAACGATGCGATCTTCGACGTCGACTACAGCGAGATGGTGATCGTCAAGGACATTCCGTTCTATTCGCTGTGCGAGCACCACCTGCTGCCGTTCTTTGGCACGGCGGCCGTCGCCTACATCCCGCGCGGTCGGGTGATCGGGCTTTCCAAGATCCCGCGCATCGTGGAGATGTATGCGCGCCGACTCCAGGTCCAGGAGCGGTTGACGCAGGAGATCGCCCAGTTCGTCCAGGACCGACTCGCGCCGCAGGGCGTTGGTGTCGTCGTGGAGGCGACGCACCTGTGCGCCGTCATGCGTGGGGTTCGCAAACCGGGCACGATCATGACCACGTCGTCCGTCCTGGGCTTGTTTCGCACGCGCGACCGGACCCGCTCGGAGTTCCTCGATCACCTGGCGCGCCACGGCCCCGGGGCATGAGTGTCGGTGAGCGGTCGGTCTGTCGGGTAGCCTCGGTCCGGATCGAGAGGTCACCCAGCCTTTGACCTTGTGCCCGACCGCCCGGGCGGCTATTGGTCGATGCTGCGACCATGCGGCGAAGTTAGCCGACTGGGGCATCGCAGGAGCGTCCGGCTGGTACTTTCCGAGGTCGGATGGTCGACGGACGAACCGATCGATGGCTGGGGCACCTGCCTGGGGCTGTGCGACCGCTCCTCCTTCGTCGGATGGTCGGTTGATGGACCACCGGCCGCGACCACAAGCCGATCTGGACAACTCGGTGCAGGACGGATAAGCGACAGGTAAGCCGCCCGGACGATGATCCAGGTATGCCGATTCGAGAGACTGCAGCGGAGCGAGGCGCCCGCCGTGGCCGTACCCTGCGAAATCGGACCTCGGACGGCCTTGCCGACGCCCGGCGTGCCAGCGGCCTCAGCCTTCGGGAAGTCGGGCGCCGCGCCGACGTCGGGCATGATCTTATCGCCCGGGCCGAACGCGGCCATCCGGCCGCCCTGACGATCGACATGACGGCCCGGCTCGCGGCCGTGCTCGGCCTGCAGCTCAGCGTGTCGCTGCATCCTGACGGCGATCCCGTGCGTGACAAGGGGCACCTGGCTCTCCTCGACCGCCTCCGGTCACGACTCGGAACAGGTCTTCGCTGGCGGACGGAAGTGCCGATGCCGATCGAGGGCGACCGTCGCAGTGCCGACGCGCTCATGGATTGCGCGGAGTTCGAGGCCATCGTCGAAGCCGAAACGCATCTCGATGACATCCAGGCACTCGAACGCGGCATTGCCGGGAAGCAGCGCGACCTCGGCGTCGCGCGGGTCATCCTGCTCGTGGCGGACACGCGTCACAACCGCACCGTGATCGCGCGCGTGGCGGAGTTGCGGAGGCGGTTCCCGATCGGTACACGTGCCTGCCTGGCTGCCCTCGCGAGCGGCCGTGATCCGGGTGGTGACGCCCTCGTCATCCTGTAACACGGGCGCGCGTGCGCGGTCGCGACCGAGGGGTTCGCGGCCGGTCGACGTGTAGACCATCCGACGGAGATGGCGCCCTGCGCGGGCCCGACCTGCGTTCCGGTTGGGCATGAACCGGATCTCCGGCGCCGAATGGTCGGTAGAACGACCGATCGACCGAGGAGCGACCGCATCTGGCCTGTCTGCCTACAGTTTCTTCGTCGGTTGGTCGACGGATCGACCAAAGGGGTACACGTCGGATTCGCGCAGTCGCACGCCGATCCCTGCAGCCATACGCGTACACTTCGCGCCATGACTGATCGACCGCTCAAGGTGCTCATCGCGAAGCCCGGGCTCGACGGCCACGACCGGGGCGCCAAGGTGCTCGCCCGCGGTTTGCGCGACGAGGGCTTCGAGGTCGTCTATACGGGTCTCCGCCAGACGCCCGAGATGGTCGCCACGGCCGCGCTCCAGGAGGACGTCGATGTGGTCGGCCTGTCGATCCTGTCAGGCGCACACATGACCCTCGTGCCGCGCATCACGAAGCTGCTGATCGAAAGCGGTATGGACGACGTGCTCGTGACCGTCGGCGGGATCATCCCTGACGATGACGTGGCGGCCCTGCGCGAGGCCGGGGTCGCCGCAGTGTTTGGCCCGGGAACCACGATCGCGACGGTGGCGGACTTCCTGCGCGCCAACGCGCGGCCGCGCGATTGATCGTGGGGGACGACCCCACCGTCCGAGCGCTCGAGCTGGCCGAGGCCGCGATCCGCGGCGACCGACGGGCGCTGGCCAAGGTGCTCACGGCGGTCGAGAACCGGACCCCACTGGCTGAGGCCGCGCTGCGGTGCCTGTACCCGCTCGCCGGGCGGGCACACCTTGTCGGCATCACCGGCGCACCGGGCTCCGGCAAGTCGACGTTGGTGGCGGCCCTCCTTGGGGCGGTCCGCGCCGCCGGTCGAGCGGTCGCGGTCATCGCGGTCGACCCGTCATCGCCGATCACGGGTGGCGCTCTGCTGGGCGATCGCGTCCGGATGCAGTCGTACGCGGGCGATCCCGACGTGTTCATCCGATCGATGGCTTCCCGTGGCCATGCCGGCGGGCTGGCTTCGACGACGACCGCCGCCGCGTCCGTCATGGATGCCGCGGGGTTCGATCTGGTGCTGATCGAGACGGTCGGTACGGGCCAGAGCGAGGTCGAAGTCGCGGCCGCCGCGGACACCACGGTCGTCCTGGAGGCGCCCGAGATGGGCGACGAGGTCCAGGCCATCAAGGCGGGCCTGCTCGAGGTGGCCGATCTCGTCGTCGTCAACAAGGGCGACAAGCCCGGCGCGCTCCGGACGGCGGCCCAGTTGCGGGCGATGCTGGTGCCGACGGTCGGGCGGTCCGGCCCCGCTGATCGACCGGCGCCCAAGCGCCCACAGGTGCTGGTCACCACGGCCACGACCGGAGTCGGTGTGCCGGAGCTGCTGGCCGCCCTGGACCGGCATCGGGTGGTCGGGCGGTCCGTGGAGGGTGGCGGGGCTCGCCACGCCCGGGCCGCGGCTCAGGTGCGCGCCGTACTTGCGGATCGCCTGGCCGATCGATTGCGGAGCGCGTCCCTGGCTCCGCTGGCCGCGGCCGCCATCGACGACGTGGCCGAGCATCGGCTGGATCCATACGCCGCAGCCGATCGGCTGCTGGAGGCGATCGCCCGGGACTCGAGGTGAGCGGGGAGTGAGGCGCCGGTCGGCCGGTGCCCCACGCGCTACCCTGTCTTGATGACCGATATCGAGCGGGTGTTTGTCGCGGGGGCCGGGCTGATGGGCCACGGGATCGCACAGGTCCACGCCGCCATCGGCAAGCACGTCACCGTGTACGAGCCTGACCTCGCCCGGGCGGACGCCGGCAAGGAGCGGATCGCCGGCAATCTCCAGCGGTCCGTGGCCAAGGACCGGTTGACCGAGCAGGACCGCGACGCGACACTCGCCCGCATCAGCACCACGGACGATTTGTCCGCAGTCGCCAACGCCGATCTTGTCGTCGAGGCCGTGTTCGAGGACGCCGAGGTCAAGACTAGGCTGTGGGCGCGTATCGATGGCCTCGCCAGGGCCGACGCGATCTTCGCGTCCAATACGAGCTCGATCTCCATCGAGCGGCTTGGCGGGGTCCTGCGGGCGCCGCGCCGCCCCGCCTTCATCGGCATGCATTTCTTCAGCCCGGTCCCGGTCATGCCGCTCATCGAGATCATCCGTTCAGCTGACACGTCCGACGCGACGGTCGATTCCATACGCGCTCTGTCGGCGGAGCTTGGCAAGCAGGTCATCGTGTCCGCCGACCGACCGGGGTTCATCGTCAACCGGATCCTCATGCCGTTCCTTGGCGAGGCCATGCGCGCCTTCGAGGAGGGACTGGGGACCGCAGAGGACATCGACCTGGGCGCGCGGATCGGACTCAACCACCCGATGGGGCCGCTCGAACTCGCCGATTTCATCGGCCTCGATGTCTGCCTGGGGGTCATGCAGGTCCTCGAGGACGGCCTGGGTCTAGGGCACATGCGTCCGCCGCGGGTTCTCGTGGATCTCGTCGAGGCGGGGCACCTGGGCCAGAAGACCGGCCGCGGCTTCTACACCTACCCACGCGGCTGACCGCTCGGGTCGATCACGGTCCGGACCGTACGGGCGTTGGGCAGTGGCGGGCTGGGCGGGGAGCGTCCGGGTCAGGCGCCCGGCTATCCTTGCCCGCGTGAGTTGGGCCCTGACGGAGGACGAGCGGTTGCTTCAGGCGACCGCCCGCGAGTTTGCCCAGCGCGAGGTCGCGCCAGGGGCGATCGAGCGCGACGAGAAGGAACGGTTCGATCGATCGCTGTTCGCGGCGATGGGGTCCCTGGGCCTGACCGCGGCACCGTTTCCCGAGTCGGTCGGCGGGACCGGGTTCTCGTATCTCGGCTGGACGCTGGTCATGGAGGAGCTGGGCGCCGTGGATATGGCGGTCGCGGTATCGCTGTCCGTCCACATCCTCTCGCAGTACCCGGTCGTGACGTGGGGCACGGACGAGCAACGGGCTCGATGGCTGCCGGCGATGCAGACCGGGGAAGCGCTCGGCGCGTTCGCCCTGACCGAACCGCAGGCGGGGAGCGATGCGTCGGCGATCCGGATGCGCGCGGAACGGGCGGGGGAGGTCTATCGGCTGACGGGGACGAAGATCTGGATCTCCAACGCGCCGGACGCGGATCGCTATCTCGTGTTTGCCACGGTCGATCCGGCGGCGGGTGCGGGCGCGATCACGGCGTTCCTGGTCGAGAAAGGCGCGCCCGGTTTTCGGTTTGGGGCGCATGAACGCAAGATGGGCATCCGATCGTGTCCGGCCGCGGAACTGGTATTCGACGGGTGCGAGGTGCCCGTGGCGAACCGGCTCGGAGCTGAAGGCGACGGCTACCGAATCGCCCTTTCTGCGCTGGGGGAGGGGCGGATATCGATCGCCGCCGCGTGTGTGGGCCTGGCCCGGGCCGGCCTGGAGGCAGCGGCGCGTTTTCTCGGCGAGCGGCAGGCGTTCGGTGGGCCGCTGGCCGATCAACAGGGTCTGCGGTTCATGCTCGCCGAGATGGCCCGCGACGTGGCGGCGGCGCGGGCACTCACCCGGGTGGCCGCGGCGGCCAAGGATCGCAACGAGTCCTTGACCGAGGTTTCGTCGCTGGCCAAATGGACCGCCTCGGATACGGCGATGCGTGTCGCGACGGATGCTGTCCAGCTCTTCGGGGCCAGCGGGTACTCGCGCGAAACCGGCGTGGAACGGCTGATGCGCGACGCCAAGGGCGCCCAGATCTACGAAGGCACGAACCAGATCCACCGCGAGATCGTGGCCGGCGAAGTCCTGCGCCGGAGCGGTAGCGCCTGACCGGCCGCTCACCCGCCCCGCTTGCCGACCCCGACCCCCCGGCGCGCCGCCCCGCCCTCCTGCGCCGCTGGCGCCGCCCTCCTGCGCAGGGCCGACTTTCCGGCGCCGCCCTCCCGCGCAGGGCCGATTTTCGGCGCCGCCCCGCCTCGCGGTCAAAAGTGCATGGCCTGCACGTTGGCGCCGATTCGCGCCGCCGATCTAGAACCGCGACGCCCGCCGGCCGCCCGAGAGGATCAGTCCACGCTCGCGTCTGCCGGCTTGCGACGTGAGCCTGGTTTCACCACCCGGCGAATCGGGGCTGGATCGACGCCAAGGTGCACACCTTGCACCGATGGCAGGAAACTGAGCGCATCGATGCGCCCGGACGGGCCCATCAGCCACCGGCGCACCCCGCGACCATCGGCTGGGAGCTTCGCTCGGATGACCGCGCCATGATCGGCGACCGCTCGACGGTTGGTCCGACTTTCGGCCATGATGACCCAGGTCGCGATCGCCACGGGATCCCAGCCGCGTTCTGCGGCGATCGTCGCAGCCAGGCGTCGCTTTCGATCGAGCGTTCCCAGCATCTCGTTGACATCGACGATCTCTGTCTTGAGCTCGATGACCAGCAGGATCCGACTCGTGGGGTGCCAGGCGAGGATATCGATGATCCCGCGCTCGCCGTAGATGGAGAACGAAACCTCGGGCTCGCCGGTCCAACCGGGCAGTCCGAGCAGGAAGTGGGCCATGATCTCGTGCATACGTGCGTGACGGGCGCTAACGAGCCGCGACAGGTCGCCGCCCTGCCAGCGAACCACCGTGTCGAGTCTGGCGTCCATCGCTGCCGCGATCGCTCGGATCTTGCCGAACGGGATCGATGACAGGCGGCCTTTTTCCACGCGCAGGACGTCCCAGCGCGAGACCTTGGCTCGGTCAGCCAGGTCGTCCTGCCGCCAGCCCTTGCGTATTCGTATCGATCGGAGTGTCCATCCGATCCGCTGATCGTCCATGGCCAGAGTCTGGCCGCCGACGCTCACCCGGGGCTCACCAGCGGCTCACCAGCGGAACCGTCGTAGACTCCGGCCATGCAGCAGACCAACGGCGAGATCTTCATCGTGAGCGCCGCGCGAACACCGATCGGCAAGTTCGGGGGCGGCCTCAGCACCGTCCCGGCCACGGTGCTCGGCGGCACGGCCATCCGTGCGGCGGTCGAGCGCGCCGGTCTCGACCCGGCCACGGCGATCATCGATGACGTGCTCATGGGCCAGGTCCTCCAGGCCGGCAGCGGCCAGGCGCCGGCCCGTCAGGCCGCGCTCAATGCCGGTCTTCCGGACACGACCAGCGCCACCACCATCAACCGCGTGTGCGGCTCCGGCCTCAAGGCGATCATGCTGGCCGCTGCCGAGATTCGGGCCGGGGATGCCGAGCTCGTCCTCGCCGGCGGCATGGAATCGATGAATGGTGCGCCATACCTTCTCCCCGGCGCTCGCTTCGGCCTGCGATTGGGCAACGCCCCATTGATCGATTCGACCGTCCACGACGGCCTGTGGTGCGCCATCGAGGACTGTCACATGGGGACCCACGCCGAACGCGTCGCGATCAGCGAGCAGGTCAGCCGTGTGGACCAGGACGCGTTCGCCCTGGCCAGCCACCAGAAGGCCATCGCCGCCATCGATGCCGGCCGATTTGCGGCCGAGATCGCACCCGTGACCGTTCGGGACAGCAAGGGTCGCGAAGCGATCGTCAGCGTGGACGAAACCCCCCGCCGCGACACCACGGCCGAAGCGCTCGCCCGGCTCAAGCCCGTGTTCGATCTGCCCGACGGTGCCGACCGCGGCAACGCCTCGATCGGGACGGTCACCCCCGGCAATACGCCGAGCATCACCGATGGCGCCGCGGCGACCCTCGTCGCCAGCGAGCGCGCCGTCGAGCGACTCGGTCTTGTGCCCCTCGCCCGGATCGTCGGCTACGCGCAGGCAGAGGTCGCCCCGAAATGGCTGTTTCTCGCGCCGATCGAGGGCGTCCGGCGCCTGCTCGATCGCATCGAACTGCCGATCGAAGCGTTCGACCTGATCGAGATCAACGAGGCCTTCGCTGCCCAGACCCTCGCCGACGGCCGTGCCCTGGGCTTCGACTGGGACAAGGTCAACGTCAACGGCGGCGCCATCGCCCTTGGCCACCCGATCGGGGCCAGCGGCGCGCGGATCGTGACGACGCTACTGCACGAATTGCGGCGACGCGAGGGTCGTTACGGTCTTGCCACGCTCTGTCTGGGCGGCGGCGGCTCCGTCGCGATGGCTGTCGAGCGGGTGTGACGTCGCGCCCGTCGTGCGGGCGCCACGGGCCGGCTGCCGCCGCCACGAATCCTGCCGCACAATGCATCGATGACTGAGACCACCGCCGACACCCCCACGTTCCGCCACTTCATCGCCGGGGAGTGGTGCGACTCCACGAGCGGCCAGACGTTCGAGAGCCACAACCCGGCTGACGGCCGCGACGTCATCGGTCGGTTCCAGCAGGGGACCGCCGCGGACGTGGCCATGGCCGTCAGCGCCGGCTGGGCCGCCCGCCCGATGTGGCAGCGCACCCCGGCCCCCAGGCGTGGCGAGATCATGTACGCCTTCGCACAGCTGATGGGCCAGCACAAGGAGCGCCTCGCTCGGGCCATGACCCGCGAGATGGGCAAGGTCCTGTCCGAGGCCCGTGGCGATGTCCAGGAAGGCATCGATATCGCCTATCTGATGGCCGGTGAGGGCCGCCGGATGTTCGGTGACACCGTGCCCTCCGAACTCCCCGACAAGTGGGCGATGAGCATCCGCCAGCCGATCGGCATGGCCGGGATCATCACGCCGTGGAACTTCCCGATGGCCATCCCGTGCTGGAAGATGATGCCGGCGCTCATCACCGGCAACATCGTGGTCTTCAAGCCGTCGTCGGACACGCCTCACTGCGCGACCCTCCTCGTCGAACTGATGGCCGAGGCGGGCTTTCCAGCGGGCGTCGTGAACCTCGTCACGGGCGCCGGCTCTGAGGTCGGCGATGCGATCGTCGACAACGTCGATATCACGGTCATCTCGTTCACCGGGTCGACGGCCACGGGTCGGCGCATCGCGACCCGGGCCGGTCGGCAGCTCAAACGTCTGTCGCTGGAACTCGGCGGCAAGAATGGCGTGGTGGTGCTCAAGGACGCCGACCTCGACCTCGCTACGGACGGCATCCTGTGGAGCGCCTTTGGTACGACCGGCCAGCGCTGTACGGCGTGCTCACGGGTGATCGTGGAACGCGATGTCCTCGAGCCCCTGCTCGAACGCCTGGAGTCGAGAGCTCGCAAGCTCCGACTCGGTGACGGGCTACTCGACACGACCGATGTCGGGCCGCTGATCAACGCCGCGGCCGCCGACAAGGTCGCGTCCTACGTCGACATCGGGCGCGGGGAAGGCGAGCTGATCACGGGCGGCGGCCGGGCTACGACCGGCGACCTCAACCACGGCCACTTCTTCGAGCCGACGATCTTCGCCGGCATCAGGCCCATGGATCGGATCGGCCAGGAGGAGATCTTCGGGCCGGTCCTCTCGGTCATCCCGGTCGCCGACTACGGCGAGGCGATGCTCGCGCTCAATCAGACCCGCTACGGCCTGTCGTCGAGTATCTACACCCAGGATGTCAACATCGCCTTCCGCGCGATGCGTGATTTCGAGACCGGTATCGTGTACATCAATGCCGGGACGACCGGCGCCGAGACCCATCTGCCGTTCGGAGGCTGGAAGGAGACCGGCAACGGTCATCGCGAGGCGGGCCGGGTCGCCATCGATACCTACACCGAATGGAAATCGATCTACGTCGACTTTTCCGGCCGACTCCAGCGCGCCCAGATCGACAACCAGCCGTCGTGACCCGCCGGAGTGCCGGGCTCCTGCTGTACCGGCACGTGCCCGGCCTCGGCGTCGAGGTTCTCCTCGGCCATCCTGGCGGACCACTCTGGGCCACCCGTGACGAGGGCGTCTGGACCGTCCCGAAAGGCGAGTACGAACCGGGCGAGTCCGCCTGGGATGTGGCCCGCCGGGAGTTCGCGGAGGAGACCGGCCATCCGCCGCCGGATGGCACCCCGCTGGACCTCGGAGAGATCCGGCAGAAGGGCGGCAAGCTGGTCGTCGCGTGGGCGCTTGAGGGCGACCTCGACCCCGGAACCGCCCACAGCAACATGTTCGAGCTCCAGTGGCCACCCAGGTCCGGTCACTACATCACGATCCCGGAGATCGACCGCGTCGCGTGGTTCGCTCCGGACGAGGCACGGCGACGGATCAAGGACGCGCAGATCCCGTTCATCGATCGCCTGCTCGAGGCGATCGGTCCGCGCTGCCAGGCTCCACCGCGATGACCACTCCCACAACGACCCGCGCGCCATGGACCGTTCGGGTCGCGGCGTTCAGTGCGGCCCATCGCTGGCCGGTCATCGGTCTGTGGTTCGCCGTCACCATCGGCATCTTCGGAGCCAGCCTGGCGGCGGGCGGAACGGACGCCGAGAACGCCGTGTCGGACGACAGCGCCCCCGAATACGAATCTGGCCGTGCCTACGACCTGTTCAATGCCTCGGGCACGAGAGACCCAAGTCAGAACCTGCTGATCGTCGTCTCGGCCGGCACGGGGACCGTTGACGACGAGGCGACCGCGGCGGCCATCGCCGACATCGTGACGCGCGCGACGGCGCTCAGCTCCACGGTCGGTGGCGCGGTCGTGCCCACGTTCGACCAGGTCATCGACCCGCTGGCGGCCCCGGCCGAGGCCGGCCTCGTGTCCCCGGACCGGACGACGGTTCGGATCGTCGCCCGCCTGCCCGGCGAGCGTCCGGTCGTCGTCGAGCGGCTCGTACCCGTCCCGGACTTCCTGGGCGAGCTGCGCGGTGCCTATCCCGATCTGCGCATCCACGGGCTCAACGGGATCCTCGCCAACGACGACATCGCCAACCTCGTGAACGACGATCTCGACGCCTCGCTTCAGACCACGATCCCGCTCACATTTGCGATCCTGTTGCTGGCGTTCGGTGCGGCGGTCGCGGCGTTCGTGCCGTTGGTCCTCGCGATCACCTCGCTCCTGGCCGCGTTCGGGGTCCTGGCGCTGTACAGCCAGTTCGTCTCCCCGGTCAGCCCCTACGCCAGCCAGCTTGTCGTCCTCATCGGGCTCGCTGTCGCGGTCGATTACTCGCTGTTCATGGTCACCCGCTTCCGGACCGAGCGACGCCGCCGCGACAAGCTCGCGGCCATCGCGACCGCCTCGAGCACCGCGGGTCGGGCCGTATTCTTCTCGGGACTGGCGGTCATGATCTCCATCGGTGGGCTGTTCCTGCTGGACGATCCACTGTTCCGCTCGATGGCCATCGGGACGATCTCGGTCGTATTCATCTCGGTCGTCGGCTCCCTGACGTTCCTGCCGGCGGTGCTGGCCATCCTTGACCGCAACGTGAATCGATTCCGTCTGCCGATCATCGGCCGACAACGTGAAGAGGGGACTGGACCGTGGGGGGCCATCGTCCGAGCGACGATGCGCAGGCCGGTTCTGGCCTTCGTCGTCTCGGCGGGCATCCTCCTCGCGCTGGCATCGCCCGTCCTGCGGCTGCACATCGGTCAGGGCGATTTCTCGTCCTTCCCCGACTCGATCGATAGCGTCCAGGCCGTCAACTTGATGGACGACAAGTGGCCTGAGGGATCAACGCTCCAGTTCCAGGTCGTCGTCACCATGGCGGACCAGCCGGCGACGCAAACCGCCATCGAGCGACTCTCGACCGAACTCCTGGCCATGGACCGCCTGAGGGGCCCGGTCGAGACGCAGCCGTCCCAGGACGGGAAGGTCGTGCTCCTCTCGTACGTCATGGCCGGCAGTCAGAACGACGCCGTGAACCGGGCGCTCGTGCGCGAGGTACGCGAGCGCACCGTACCGGAGATATTCGGTGGCCTGGGTGGGGTCGAGGCGCTGGTGACCGGCGACGCAGCCCGAACGGTGGACGTCGTCGGCTTCTATGAGGACGGCATGCCGCTCGTATTCGGGTTCGTGCTCGGTTTCTCCTTTCTGCTGTTGCTCGTCGCGTTCCATTCGATCGTGATCCCGATCAAGGCGATCATCCTCAACCTGCTTTCGACCGGGGCCGCCTACGGCCTGCTCGTCCTCGTCTTCCAGG
This sequence comes from Chloroflexota bacterium, assembly GCA_031407755.1. GTDB lineage: Bacteria > Chloroflexota > Limnocylindria > Limnocylindrales > CSP1-4 > SPCO01. Next base: position 12,895 of record JANOIS010000057.1, read on the forward strand.
AAGGCTGGGGGGCGGAGTTGCTGAACGCCAAGCCCGGCGTCATCGAGTCGTTCATCCCGGTGTTCATCTTCACCATCCTGTTCGGGCTATCGATGGACTACCACGTGTTCATCCTGACCCGGATCAAGGAGGCACGTGACCGCGGCCTCGACTCCGACGCGGCCGTCGAGCGGGGTATCTCCATCACCGCCGGAACGATCACCAGCGCGGCCGCGATCATGGTCGCGGTGTTCGCCGTGTTCGTGACCCTCGAGCTCGCGATCATCAAGCAGCTCGGCTTTGGGCTGGCCGTGGCCGTGTTCCTGGACGCCACGCTGATCCGGAGCATCCTGCTGCCGGCGTCGATGCGCCTGCTCGGCGACTGGAACTGGTGGATGCCACGGTTCCTGGGCTGGATCCCGCGGGTCACCATCGAGGGCGAATCCGGTGAGCCGGAGACCGCCCCGGCCTGAGCCCGATGCGGCAGCCGGCACGTCGTTACACAGCGGCATCCGGGTCGTTCTTCTTTGCCGCCCGCGAGGTCGCGATGTGGGCTGCCGCCCGATGTCCGATCCACCGACTTAGACCCAACGTCGCCCCATGGCCGGCACGGACGCCGACCCAGAGCGAAAAGGGGCGATCATGGTCACCTCGTACGATATCGAACGGATCGTCGGATCCGCCTATGCCGCGCACCGCGGGCCGCTACAGCGCTACCTGACCTCGCTCACGCGAGATGTCGCGGCGGCGGAGGACCTCACCCAGGACGCATTCGTCCGATTGACCCGTGAGGTGCAAAGCGGGCGCGTGCCCGATAACGCCGGCGCATGGCTGCATCGGGTCGGTCACAACCTGGCGATGAGCCGAGGCCGGCGGATGTCGGTCGCGGATCGACGGCGCGGCGATCTCGTCCGTCCAGACACCTCTCCATCGCCCGAGAGTCTCATCGTGGCCGATGAGGAGCGGCGAACGGTGTCCGCCGCCCTCGAAGGCCTCGGCCGCCAGGACCGCAAGGCACTCGTGCTGGCATCGCACGGATACCGCGGCTCCGAGATCGCCAGGTCCATCGGTCGAACCGAAGGCGCCACGAGGACCATCCTGTGTCGAGCCCGAGCCAAGGTGCGCATGCAGATGCTGGCCGGTCAGCCCGGATGAACGCGCCGCAGGCCCGCGACGTGCCCGGGACGGGCCATCGCTATCATCGACCGTGCAGTGATCGATGGCGTCGAACGGGGAGTCCTCCACGGTCGTGACCGCGAGGGTGCACGCCTCGATACCGCCTTTGCGGCGGCGGTGGCGGGCCAAGGGTCGACACTCATCGTCGGGGGTGAGGCGGGCATCGGCAAGAGTCGGCTCGTCGGGCGCCTTGCGACTTCGGCGCGCGAGCGCGGCGCGACCGTCTTGATCGGGGCGTGCCTGCCGATCGGGAGTGGCTCGATCCCGTACGCCCCGTTCGTCGAGGCGCTGCGCGGCCTGGCCCGATCCGTGGAGCCGGCGAGACTGGCGGCTCTGTTGGGCCCCTCCCGGCATGAGCTCGAGCGGTTGTTGCCCGAATTGGCACCTCGATCCGCGGCTATGGCCGACCGACCGGAGTTCGACCGCGCCGGACAGACCCGGCTGTTCGAGGCCGTCCTGGGTGTCGTCGAGCGCCAGGCCAGGATCGGTCCCGTCGTCGTCATCGTCGAGGACATCCAGTGGGCAGATGACGGGACCCGCGGGCTTCTCGGTTTCCTGTCGAGACACCTGCGCGGCGCGCCTGTCCTTGTGCTCGTGACCCTGCGAAGCGACGAGCTGGATCGGCGCGATCCAGTGCTCACGTTCGCGGCCGAGATGGAACGCGACGATTGGGTCGATCGCCTGGAGTTGCGACCGGTCAAGCGTGACGACGTCGCGGCGATGCTGCGCGCATTAGGCCGCGATCGCGTGTCGAAGGAGTGGATCGACGAGGTCCTCTCGCGCAGTGGGGGCAACCCGTTCTTCGTGGAACAGCTGGCGTCGAGACTGGACCGCGATGCGGATGACACGACCCTCCCGCCTGGACTCCGTGACGTCCTGGTCGACCGGCTGGCCCGCCTGCCGGACCAGACGCAGACGGTGCTGCGGGCGGCTGCCGCGGCGGGCCGACGAGTGGACGACGAGATCCTCGCCGCGGTGCTCGAGCTGCCGCCACAGGTCGTCGCGGATGCGCTCCGTCCAGCCATCGAGCAGCGGATCCTCGTTGGCGCCGAAGGAGTCAACCGCGATCTCGGAGGGTATGCCTTCCGACACGCCCTTCTCGCTGAAGTCGCCTACGCTGGTCTGCTCCATGGCGAGCGACATCGCCTGCACGCAGCATTCGGTCGAGAGATGGAGCGGCGCGGTGAGATCGGCGGCATGCCCGTCACCCCTGCCGAGATCGCTCATCATTGGGTCGCTGCGCGCGACGGCGCGCGTGCCGTGCCGGCGTCGGTCGAGGCCGGGTCGGCGGCGGAAGGGGTGTACGCGTTCGCGGAAGCCGGGCGCCACTATGAAACGGCGCTCGATTGGTGGGACCGGGCCGGATCATCGACCGCGTCCGCGGATCGGATCGATGTGTTGCAACGCACGGCGGAGTGCGCCGTACTCACGGGCGCCTACGGACGAGCGATCGAGCTCGGTCGGGCCGCAGTCGTCGCCGAGCAGATCGCGGAAACGGCCGATGGGCGACCGGATGCGGCTCGTCTCGGCGCCCTCCATGATCGGCTCCGCTGGTATCTGTGGGAGGCCGGCGATCTCCCGGCGGCTGAGGCCGCCGTAGCCGAGGCCCTGCGACTTATCCCCACGGACCCACCGTCCGCGACACGGGCACGGGCCCTCGCCCAGTCGGCCGGGCTGAAGCTGTTTACCGGCGACCCCGGCGCCGCCGCGCCCATCGCGACGGAGGCGATCCGGACGGCGCAGGCGGCCGGGGCGCTGTCGGAAGAAGCACTGGGCCTCGGCGTACTCGGCTGGTGCGAGGCCATCACCGGCGACGCCGATCAGGGGGTCGCCACGTTCCGTCGCGGACTCGACATCGCCGAGCGACTGGGCGGGGTGGAAGGGATCGCGTTGGGGCACGCCAACCTCGCGGCACTGCTCGATCGGGTCGGACGAAGCGAGGCGTCGCTGACCGCGGCGCGGGAGGGCTATGCCATCGCGCGACGCCTCGGTGTGGCGCGAACGTATGGTGGCGGGCTCATGGTGCATGTGGCCAAGGCCCTGTTCGACCTTGGCCGATGGGACGAGGCGATGACCGCGGCTGACGAGGGTCTGGCTCTCGATCCTGTGGGGCGGCCGGCCATTCTGTTGCACGTGGCTCGCGCTCGGGTGGATACGAACCAGGGTCGATTCGATGCGGCGGCCGAGCATCTCCGACTGGCCGGCGACAGCGGCGCGGAACCGGCCGGGGCGATATCGCATCGAGCCGCCCTGCTGGCCGGTGTCGCCGAGCTCGCGGCCTGGCAGAGAGATCTGTCCGCCGTGCGTGGCGCCGTCGACCAGGCCATGCTGGCGATGGACGAGGGTCTGCCCCTGGACCCGGCCCTCGGATGGCTGGCCTGGCACGCGCTTCGTGCCGAGGCGGATGCCGCCGAACTTGCCCGCGCCCACCACGACGATGCAGCGCTGAGCGAGATCGACCGTCGGGTCGCCCCGATCGCGAAGCGACTCCTCGGATCGCTCGGGCGGGCGGCCAGCAACGATCGTCGCTTGGCGGCCCTCGCCGGCCTATGCCACGGCGAGCTCGCGCGCATCGCCGGACGTTCGGACGCGGTGGCCTGGGCCCGGACCGCGGAGGACTGGGACGGACTCGCGCGTCCGGCCCCCGCGGCCTACGCTCGTTACCGGTCGGCGGAGGCGGTCCTCGGCGCGAATGGTGAGCGATCCGAAGCCATCGTCGCGCTCCGCACAGCCCATGTCGCCGCGGTGCGCCTGGGTGCGGTCCCGCTCCGCCATGCGATAGAACGGCTCGCGCGCCAGGCCCGCATCGATCTTGCCTCCGTCGCGCCCGACGGGCAGCGGTCAGCCGACCCGCTCGGCCTGACCGGACGCGAAGCCGAGGTGATCCGTCTCGTCGTCGCCGGGATGTCGAATCAGCAGATCGCCGACGCCCTGTTCATCACGCGCAAGACGGCGAGTGTCCACGTCTCCAACATCCTCGGCAAGCTTGGTGTCGCGAACCGGGTCGAGGCTGCGGCGGTCGCCCATCGGTTGGGCCTGCACGCGGACCCGATCGACCACCTCCAGAGTCGCCGGGACACGGAGGCCCGCTAAGTCACGCGCGGGCGCTACCCGAGACCTGGTGCGGTACCATCGCGCTTCTGGGCCCGTAGCTCAATGGCAGAGCAAGTGACTCTTAATCACTGTGTTGAAGGTTCAAGTCCTTCCGGGCTCACCACTCTTTTACGCACGAAATGACCCCCGACGGTAGCCCGTCGGGGGTCTCTCCTTGATCTGGAGCGGCCCCGTGCCGCTCCAGGCGTCGATCCTGGAGTTTGTGGCCCCTACGGGCGTCAGTCTAGAGGGCAACCTGGATTGAGCTTGTCGAGTCGCAATGCAGCCGTGCCCTTCGGAACGACATACGTGACATTGACGACCGCCGACGCGCCACTCTCGTTGCGAACGAGCCCGGCATGGGAACCCGACTCGATGAACGCGGACCCTGCACCTGTGGTCGCACCGGCGGTGTACACGGTCCGCCTGCAGTCCTCGTCGTAGCGCACCAAACTGCCCGACGCCACGGTAACGAGGACGACCCCCGGATGCGCGTGCCAACCGGAGGAGGACGGCGCCGCAAAGGTGATCGTCTGGGTGACGATGTCTACGTCTTCCTTGGTCTGGAACTTGATCGCACCCGTGTTGAAATGCACTTTGTCTGTGGTCACGGTGCCGCGGCTGAGTATCGACGCCGAAAGGCCGCTGGCAACGGTCGCCAGTGCCGTGCCCGCGAACAACACGATGAGTGCGAGCGCCAGTAGGGGACTTCGCATCGCTCGACGCATACTTCCTCCTCCTCGGTGGGCCCCCGAAACCCCGGTGTGGGGACTCTAGTACTAAGGGCAGGTGATGTCCATGTCATCGTGCGAATCCGGTGCCACTCTGCACCGGTTGCATGGCGTGACCCCGTGACGCCTGATGTTCGGCGCCGGCATGCGAGACTCCCTACACTCCGTGCCATGCCACAAAAGCTGATCCTCGATGTCGACACCGGCACGGACGACGCCGTCGCCCTGATGCTTGCCGCGCTCCACCCGGACCTGGAGCTCATCGGCGCGACGACCGTCAACGGCAACGTGAGCGTGGAGTACTGCACGGAGAACTCGCTCCGGGTGTTCGACCATATCGGTGTGGCCGTCCCGGTTTACGAGGGCGTCGCGCGACCGATCGCCCGGCTCGACTTCCCGATCCCGCGCCCGGACATCCAGAGCACGAACGCCGTCCATGGTGGCTACCTGGACATCCCGCCATCGACCACGAAGCAGCAGGCCACGAGCGCGGTGGAGTTCCTGGTCGAGACATATCGCGCCGCGACCGACGAGATCTTGCTGGTGCCGGTCGGGCCGCTGTCCAACATCGCCACGGCGCTCACGCTTGAGCCCCGCCTGGCGGACCTGATCCCGCACATCATCATCATGGGCGGCGCCAACCGCTACGGGAACGTCACCCCACGCGCCGAATTCAACATCTGGGCGGACCCCGAGGCCGCGCGCGTCGTCATCAACAGCGGCATCCGCAAGATCACCCTCGTGCCGCTCGATGCGACGCACAAGGCCCTGGTGTCACTGGACGATTGCGCCGCCTTGCGGGCGCTCGGCACTCCGGCCGGCGACGCCGCGGCCACCTTCACCGAGCGCCGAATCCAGGGCTACGACACGACCCAGCCGATGGCCCGGCCACACGCGGCCCCCGTGCACGACGCGCTGGCCGTCGCCTCCATCATCGATCCTGCGGTGATCACCACGCGCCATCTCCACGTCGATGTCGAGACGCATGGCGAATTGACCGTCGGCGAGACCGTGATCGATACGAATCTGCGCAGCGGGCGCGAGCCAAATGTCCACGTCGCGCTCGACGCCGACGAAGGACGCTTCGTGGCGCTGCTCCTCGAGACGTTCGCCCGGACCTCGTAAACGGCCGAAGCCATCCGCGAGCGGCGGGTCCGGGATGCTACCCTTTGGGCGTCCTTTCATGGCCGGTCCTGTGAGGCTGGCGTACCGGTCCCGTGAGGCCGGCGAAGGAGGCTCGATGATCGCGCATGTCCTCGCCCACCACGCCCCTGCGGCGGGTGGGTCGTTCCTTGCCCAGCGCCGCGAGGTCGCCGTCGCGTGATCATCCCACCGCGGCCCAGAGCGAGCGCCGTCGTCGATCCGCGTATCGGCAACCTTGGGCCGGCATTGCTGGCCCTCGAGGACGGGACGGTCTTCCCGGGTATTGCATTCGGCGCCCCGGTCGCGGCCGGTGGCGACCTCGTCGTCAACACCAGCCAGACCGGCTACCAGGAGGTCTGCACGGACCCTTCCTATGCCGGCCAGGTCGTGGTCATGACCTATCCGCTGATCGGCAACTACGGCCGCTTGATCGACGACGACCAGTCGACTCGTCCATGGCTCCGAGGTCTCGTCGTGGCCAACGCGACGGCCGCCGTGCTCGATGATGCCCGCCAGCTCGCGGCGTTGTTGCGCGACGACGGCATCCCGGCCATCGCGGGGATCGATACCCGCGCGCTGGCCCGACACCTCCGGTCCAGTGGCTGCCTGCGCGCCATGGTGACTGCGCCCGGCGAGGTGGACCCGGCGGTGGCGGTCGCGGCGGCCCGTGCGGTCACGCCGTGGGAGGACCAGGACTTCGTCGGCAAGGTTTCGCCGGCGGCGATCACCGAGATCGGCGGGATCGAGGAGGGCGGGCCGCTGGTCGGCATCGTGGACCTTGGCCTCAAGACCAATATCGTGCGATCGATGCGCCGGCGGGGTGCCCGAGTCCGGGTCTTCCCGCATACCGTTTCAGCCTCCGACGTCCTGTCGTCCGATATCGACGGTGTCGTGCTTTCGCCAGGGCCTGGCGACCCGGCGCGCCTGGGTGCTCAGGTCGCACTGGCCGGGGCGATCATTCGTGATGGACGGCCGCTGCTCGGGATCTGTCTGGGTCACCAGATCGTGGGCCGGGCTGCCGGCGCCGACACGCGGCGGCTGCGCTTTGGGCATCACGGTGCGAACCATCCGGTGCAGGACCTGGAGTTGGGCCTTGTCCAGGTCACCGCGCAGAACCATGAGGTTCAGGTCGTTGGCGACACGCTGCCGGCAGCATCCGGGTTCCGCGTCAGCCAGATCAACCTCAACGATCGATCCGTCGAGGGCCTCCGACATCGCGAGCTGCCGATCGAGACCGTGCAATACCACCCAGAGGGCGCGCCGGGGCCGCTCGATGCGCTCGCGGTCTTCGATCGGTTCGTGGCCGCGGCGCGAGGGGAGCGACCGTGATGGAGCGTGAGACCAGGCTGAGTCGCGCCAGCCGAAACGGCAACCCAGGTCGGGCGATCTGGGCAAACGTGCGTGGTGCGCACCTTGGCGCCGATCGAGAAGTCGAACTGGGCTGGAGTCCGGTCGACGCGCAGGCGGACGCGGTCGGTTCGTGCGTGGACGCGGTCGGCAGCGCCGCCAGGACCTCCCCATCCATCGCTGCGGCAACCCCGCAGGGGTCCCTAGGTGCAAGCCGTGCACAGATGTCATGGTCCCGGCCCCCAGGGCGGCCCCCCGCCGGCCCGCGGCCCCCCGCCGGCCCGACGGCGTGAGTGCACCCGGCCCCAAGCCCAGATCTGTCCTGATCCTCGGCAGCGGGCCGGTCGTGATCGGGCAGGCCGCCGAGTTCGACTACGCCGGCACCCAGGCATGTCGCGCCCTGCGCGCCGAGGGTGTCCGCACGATCCTCGTCAACTCGAACCCGGCCACGATCATGACCGACCCCCAGGTCGCCGACGTGATCTATCTCGAACCGCTCACGGTCGAGGCCGTCGAGGCCGTCATCGCCCGGGAGCAACCAGACGGCCTGCTCGCCGGCCTCGGCGGCCAGACCGCACTCAATCTCGCGACGGCCCTCGCCAAGGCGGGCGTCTTCGAGCGCCACGCCATCAAGCTCCTGGGTACCCCGCTAAAGGCGATCCACATGGCCGAGGACCGCGAGGCGTTCCGCGACCTGCTCGGCCGGATCGGTCAGCCGTACGCGCCAAGCTGGATCGTCGAAAACGCCGAAGATACGGAACGCGCCCTGATCGAGATCGGGCTGCCGGCCATCGTCCGCCCGGCGTACACCCTGGGCGGCACCGGCGGCGGCATCGTCGAGACCGAGACCGCGTACCGCGAGATCGTCCGTAGCGGCCTCAGGGCGAGCCCCATCGGCCAGGTCATGGTCGAGAAGTGCCTCGTCGGCTGGCAGGAGATCGAGTACGAGGTCATGCGCGACGCCGACGACACGTGCATCGCGGTGTGCTCGATGGAGAACGTCGACCCGCTCGGCGTCCACACCGGCGACTCGATCGTCGTCGCGCCCGTTCAGACGCTCACGGACGCGGTACACCAGCGACTGCGGAGCGCCGCCCTGGCGATCATTCGTGCGCTCGGCGTCGAGGGTGGCTGCAACGTCCAGTTCGCGCTCTCCCCGGATTCGACCGAGTACGCCGTCATCGAGGTAAACCCACGGGTCAGCCGGAGCTCCGCCCTCGCCAGCAAGGCCACTGGGTACCCGATCGCGCGGGTGGCAGCTCAGATCGCCGTCGGGCGACGCCTGTCCGAGATCCCCAATGTCGTGACCGGCACGACCGTCGCGGCGTTCGAGCCGGCGCTCGATTACGTCGTCGTCAAACTCCCGCGCTTCCCCTTCGATAAGTTCCCGACCGCGGACCGCACGCTGGGCAGCCAGATGAAGGCGACCGGCGAGGTGATGGCCATCGATCGGACCTTTGGGGCGGCGCTGAACAAGGCGCTCCGGGGTCTCGAGCAGGCCGGCGTCGGGCCGCTGGCGGAGGACGCGACCTGGACCCCGATGTTCGAGTACCTCGCCTCGGTCTACGGCGATCCAGAAGCTGACGCCGACGAACCGATCCGCTGGATCGACGAGCGCGGCCAGGCCTGTGAGAGCACCCGACACGCCCAGCGCACCGCCGCACCGATCGTGCTGCGCCGGTTCCTCCAACCCAGCGACAGCCGGCTGTGGCGGCTGCTCGGTCTGCTTCGCCGCGGCGTGCCGGAGGCGATCGTGGGGGAGGCGACCGGGATCTCCGCCTGGTTTCTCGCCGAAATGGGCCGGAACGTGGCCCTGGAACGGGACGTGGCCACCACCGGTCAGCGCCTCGCGAACGCAACAGATCCCGAGGCGGCCGAGCTGCTCGTCACCGTCAAGCGAGCCGGCTTTGGCGACCGGGAGCTGGCCGACCTCGCCGGCACGACCCCGGACGCGGTGCGGGCCGCCCGACTCGAGCTCGGGATCGTGCCGGGCTATGCCATGGTCGATACGTGCGCGGCGGAGTTCGCGGCCGAGACCCCGTACTTCTATTCGACCTACGCCGCGGCCGGGTCCGCGCCGGAGGCACCCCCGGTCCAGCGGCCGGCGGCCCTGGTCATCGGGTCTGGGCCGGTGCGCATCGGCCAGGGCATCGAGTTCGACTACTGCGCGGTCCAGGCCGCCGACACCCTCCAACGCTGCGGATGGGCGGCCGTGATGATCAATTCGAACCCGGAAACGGTGTCGACCGACTTCGATTCCTCGACGCGGCTGTACTTCGAGCCGCTCGATGCCGAGAGCGTGCGCAGCGTCATCGATGCCGAGACAGCGCCCGGCGATGCGCTGCTCCCCGCGGTCGTCGCGTTCGGCGGCCAGACCCCACTCAATCTGGCCGCGACCCTTGCCGCCGGCGGCGTTCCGCTGCTTGGCAGCGACCTCGAGGCCATCGACCAGGCCGAGGAGCGCGTGCGGTTCGCCGCGCTGCTCGATCGACTCGGCATCCCGCAGCCGGACGGCGGCATGGCCCACAGCTTCGAGGAGGCACTGACCCTCGCGGAACGGATCGGCTACCCGGTCATCGTCCGGCCGTCCTTCGTCATCGGCGGCCTCGCCATCGATTTTTGCTACTCGCCCGAGGACCTGGCACGGCAGCTGGCGCTGGCCACGATCGTCGACCCGGACCGGCCGGTCCGCATCGATCGCTATCTCGAGGGCGTCGAAGTCGATGTCGATGCCATCAGCGACGGCCAGCGGGTGCTCATCCCGGGCCTGCTCGAGCATGTCGAGCGCGCCGGCGTGCACAGCGGCGACAGCGTCGGCGTGTTCCCGCCGCAGTTCGTGAGCGAGGGAGACCAGGACCTCATCGTCGCGACGATGGAGCGGATCGTGCTCGCGCTGGGTGCCAGGGGGCTGGTCAACGCCCAGTTCATCGTCCGTGACGACGGCGTGTACCTGATCGAGGTCAACCCGCGCGCCTCGCGGACGGTGCCGTTCATGTCCAAGGTGACCGGCGTGCCGATGGTCGAGCTGGCCGTTCGGATCGCGCTTGGGGCCACCCTCCCGGAGCTTGGGTGGGATGGCGGGCTGCTCCCACCACCGCCCTTTGTCGCGGTTAAGGCGCCGGCCTTCTCGACGGCCAAGCTGCGCGGTGTGGACCCCTCGGTGGGTCCGGGCATGCAATCGACCGGCGAGGTCATCGGCATCCACACGGACCCGCGCGTCGCGCTGGCCAAGGCGCTCCTGGGGGCCGCACTCGTGCCGCCCCGACCCGGCGCAGGGGGCGCCCTGGCCCTCGTCTCGATCGCCGACCGGGACAAGGCGCTGCTGCCGCGGCTCGCGGTGGGGCTCGCGGCCGCCGGCTATCGCCTGGCCGCGACCCCCGGGACGCGTCGCCGGCTGGCCGAGGCCGGCCACGATGCTCGACCGGTGGCCAAGCTCGGCGAGGCCGCCGCTGTGTCGATCGGCGAAGTCCGGATCCTGGATCTGATCGCGAGCGGCGAAGTCCGTCTGGTGGTCAACACGCCCACGCCACGTTCCGGTGCGGTTCGCGACGCCGCCGAGATCCGCCTGGCGGCGACGGGGGAGGGGATCCTGTGTCTGACCGCGATCGAGACCGCCGTGGCCGCCGCGGAGGCGCTCGACCCGGCGATCGCCGCAGCCGTCGCGAGCGTCCGGTCGCTGAACGAATGGGTTCCGACGCCAGGTCAGCCGCGGGTCGCGCTGACCGTCTGAGACGCCGCCGACTCCTCGGGGGTCACGACGATGGCCTGGCCGAGCGACCACAGCGTCAGCGTCGTCAGGGCGACCATCACGAGCGCCAGCGGGACCTGCCTTGCCCGGAGGGTGCCGGCCGTCATCCCGCGCGGCGCATCGAGGGCCGCTACGACGTGCCCGCCCCACGCCCCGAGCATGTGCCCGCCGACGACGGCGGCGAGCTGTACGGTCCAAACGAGGCCGGGCGGCAGCCAGTCGCCAGATGGTTCGTAGAATGCCGTCCCGAACAGGTCCCAGCCACGCTGGAACGGGTCCGATACGGAAACGACGATGCCCTGGCCGGCGATCAGGACGTATGTCAGATAGTGGGCCACGAGGTAGCCCAGCGCGATCGGCAGCAGGCCCGCCCCGGTCGCACCGATGCCGACAAACCGCGTGACCGCCAGGGCGGCGCCCACGATGATGCCCATGAACCCGAACATCTGGACCGTCTGCACGGCAAGCGCCGGCACGCCGAACAGGCCGAACCAGGCCTGCGTCTGCGACAGCCCGTCATACAGGATGGAACCCACGGCGAGCGCGATGATCACGACATCCGCCACGGTCCATCCGGGCTCCAGCAGGCCGCCCGCGAACGGCCGCCGACGGATGCGACCGACCTCGTCCATCAGCTCGTACGGAGCCAGCCGGCCCAGGATCCGGAACCACACCGTGAAGACCTCGGCGTTCGCCCGCCAGGTGTCGCGGCCGAACTGGGCCATCATCGCGAGCGTGAATGCGGTGTAGCCGACGAGGACGATGAACAGGACCGGCGGGCCCGGGCGCAGGACGAGTTCCAGCCAGACGACGAACGCGAGTCCGATGGCGGCGGGCCACCGACCGAGCGCCGTTGGGTACTCGGCGACGTCCCACGACCCGAGGCCCGCCCGGCGTGTGATCGCGGCTCCAATGTCGTAGAGGGTGGAGAACGGGTCGAGGAAGTGCCACACGGGCCCGACGAGAGCGGCCAGCATCGCGAGGCCGATCCAGCCGTAGACCCACAGGAAGAGGGTCGCCACCTCGGCATCACTGGAACCGCCGGCGATGCCCTGGGCGACGATCCAGGCCCACCCGAGCAGGCCGATGGCGCGCAGGCCGTAGCGGATCGGGGCCGGCGGCAGGGTCCCGTTGCGGGTTGTCGAGGGACGCTCCGCGCGAACGTCGCGGATGAGCACGAAGATGAACGACAGGGCAACCGTGGCCGCCGCGCCCGCGAGGTAGACCGCCAGCGGGAGTCGGCTCGTGTAGGTCGCACCCAGGGCGTGACCGAGCACCGCCGACGGCGCGACAAGGGCGATCCCCCCGACACCGGCCAGCGCGGCCGTGAACGAGATGGCGCGACGGGGCCTCATGGGGGACCGGACGGCCGCCGACCCCGCTGCAACAGGAGGCGGCCGGCAGCCAGCAGGACGATGGCAAGGCCCGCGATGATCGGCAACAGCACATCGCCGGATCCCGGCTGAGCGCCGCTACTCGAAGGTATCGGCGTCGGCCTGGTGGTGGCCGCCGTGGTCGGCGTCGTCGTCGGTCCGACGCTTGGATCTGCTGTCGGTGCCTGGGTGGGCGTCGGCACCGCAGTCGCGGCAGCGGTCACAGTGAAGCTCCACGTCCCGCGCTCCAGCTCGCCATCCTCGGTGGACAGCGTGGTCCACCGAACCTCGTACTCGCCTGGCGCGAGCTCCGGCACACCTTCGATCACCATCCGCCGTGGGTCATCGGCTGGGACCCCGCCTTCGGCAATGACGTCGCCGGCCGAGTTGCGCAGGTCAAGCGAGCTCGTCTCGGGATCCATGTCCTGGGTGAAGATGCCCTCGATGATCGGCGGTGAACCCTCCAACGTCTCGCCGTCGGCTGGTTCCGGGACGTCCAGGGCTGCGTGAGCGACGACAACCCCTGGAAGGACGAGGAGCACGCCGAGCCCGACGGCGACGGCAAGACGGAGTGCATGGACGGGTGATCGCATCGTGCCATCAGTCTACGGACCGCGGCCGTCCGACGCCGGCTGGAGGATCTGCTCGGCCCACTGCGCGCCGACGCGCTACGATCGACGCCTTCCACCGATCGACTCCGCCTCGATCGTCAGCGACCGCCCACGAGGAGGCCTGCGTGCCGACCATCCACGTCCCCACCGTCGAGTTCAGCGATGAGCGCCTCGCCAACGGCCTGCGTCTGATCGTCGCCGAGGATCATCTCGCGCCGGTCGTGGCGATCAACGTCTGGTACAACGTCGGCTCCAAGCACGAGGAGCCGGGCAAGACCGGGTTTGCCCACCTGTTCGAGCACGTCATGTTCCAGGGCAGCAAACACGTCGCCAAGGCCGAGCACATCGCCCTCGTCCAGGCCGCCGGCGGGACCATGAACGGCACGACCTGGCTGGACCGCACGAACTACTTCGAGACACTCCCCAGCCACCAGCTGGACCTGGGCCTGTGGCTGGAAGCGGACCGCATGGCCACCCTCCTCGACGCCCTGTCCCAGGAAAACCTCGACAACCAGCGCGAAGTCGTCAAGAACGAGAAGCGCTGGTCATACGACAACCGACCGTACGGCTCGTGGCAGGAGAAGCTCCAGGGTCACCTGTTTCCGCCGGAGCATCCGTACCACCATTCGACCATCGGCTCGATGGAGGACCTCGACGCGGCCTCGGTCGACGACGTCAAGGCCTTCTTCCGAACCTGGTATGCGCCGAACAACGCGGTCCTGTCCGTCGTCGGGGACGTCGAGACGGCGGCGGTCCGCGCCAGCGTCGAGCGTTTCTTCGGGGCGATCCCGGCCAATCCATCGATCCCGGTGCTGGGCGACCTGTCGCTGCCGCGGGTCCTCGGGGCCGAGATCCGTGAGACCGTCTTCGACAAGGTTCCGTTGCCGCGCATCTACGTCGGTTTTCGCGCGCCGGCTTACGGCGATCACCGGCTCGACGCCCTGGAGGTTGCCGGACACATCGTCGCGGGCGGCAAGGGCAGCCGGCTCCACCGCCGACTCGTGCGCGACGAACGGATCGCCCAGGACGTCGCGCTGTTTACCCTCGGGTTTGTCGGTGGTGCATCGGTCTGTGCCGGCTGGGTGACCGTGCGCCCAGGCGTCGCGGTGGATCGGGTCGAGGCGGCGTTCCACGAGGAACTGGAGCGGCTCGCGGTGGAGCCGGTCAGCGACGATGAGCTGGCGCGCGCCTTTGCGCTGATCGAGGCGGACGAATTGGGTGCGCTCCAGCGGGTCGAGGAGCGCGCCGACCGGCTGTCCATGTACGCCACCTTGTTCGATGACCCGGGACTGATCAACGAAATGCTGCCGCGCTATCTGGCGGTCACGCCGGCAGCGATCCTGGAAGTCGCTGCCGCGACGTTCCGGCCGGACAATCGATTGGTCCTGACGTATCTGCCCGAGACCCCGCCAGCAGAGACCGAGGTAGTCGATGCGGCGGCGGACGCGGACGCCGACGGCGACGCCGCCGAGACCAGCGACGAGGAGGTCGCAGCATGACCACGGACCAGCTTGAGCGCGACGGGTATGTCGTCCTGCACCGACCAGCGCCCGGGACGCCCCGCCCATATGAGTTCCCGAGCGTCACCCGCGCCCAGCTCGACAATGGCCTGACGATCCTCGTCGCGGACATGCCCGGCCGGCCGCTGGTGAGCGCCTCCGTGGTGCTCCCGGTCGGGTCCGCGGATGAGCCGCCGAGCGAGGCAGGCGCCGCGGTCCTCGCCGCACGAGCGCTGACCGAGGGCACGGAACGGTACGACGCGATCGAGTTGACCGAGGCGTCCGAGCGCCTTGGCGCGTCGCTCCATGCCGACGCCGGCTGGGACGCCACGAGCGTCAGCGTGGATGTGCCATCGAACCGCTTGCCGGCCGCGCTGGCCCTCCTCGCCGAGGTCCTCCTGCGCCCCACCTTCCCGGTCGGCGAGGTGGAACGGCTGCGCGATGAACGGCTCAACGACCTGCTCCAGGCCCAGGCGGACCCACGGCGCCGAGCGGATGAGACGTTCATCGGCACGATCTATGCCCCGGCCTCGCCCTATCACCGGCCGGCCGCCGGTTTGAAGGACACCGTCGAGCGCCTGGAGGCCGACGCGCTGCGCCGAGCCTATGACCGGACGCTCGATCCGGCTCGGGCGACCCTCGTCGTGGCGGGCGATCTCGGTGGCCAGGACGTCGTGGCCCTCGCGCGCGAGCTGCTGGGAGCGTGGACCGCACCGGCCGGCGCGATCACGGTGGCCGGCCAGGTCGTTGACGACACGCCATCAGGGGCCGGGCGGCTGGTCCGCGTCGTCCATAGACCGGGCAGCGTCCAGACCGAGATCCGGATCGGCCACGCCGGTCTGCCTCGCCACATCCCTGACTACCACGCCGTGGCCTTGATGAGCGCCATCCTTGGTGGCCTGTTCAATTCACGGCTCAACATGCAGCTGCGCGAGGCCAAGGGCTATACCTACGGCGCCAGCGCCGGTTTCGACCTGCGGCGTGGCGCCGGCCCGTTCAGTGCGCGAGCCGCCGTCAATACGGAGGTCACCGTGCCGGCGATCCTCGACACCCTCGCCGAGCTGGAGCGGATGCGCGACACACCGGTGGAGGCCGATGAGCTCACCGCGGCCCGTGACTTTCTGGTCGGGGTGTTCCCGCTCCGGTTCGAGACCGCCGGGGCCGTGGTCGGAGCGTTGGCAGGCCTGGCGGTCCACGGGCTGCCGCTGGAGGAGCTGATCGATTTCCGGGCGCACATCGAAGCGGTCGATGTCGAGGCCGTCGCAGCGGCCGGTCGCACGCACCTGCACGTCGATCGTGCAGCGATCGTACTTGTCGGGGATGTGGACGCCTTCGGACCGGCACTTGAGGCGGCGGGACTGGGCCGGATCGTCATCGATCGAGACGAAGGGCCCCATGCCGAGGGTGCGTCGGTACTCGACGAGGCCGCCGCCGTCGGTCCGACCGACTCAGGCGACGATGCAGGCCCGACCGCCGGCGCCGAGGACGCATCCTTGCCGGGCACGGCGGACGATCCTGCCGCGGCGGATCACTCGAGCGGAGAGTCCGAAAGCACCAACTGAAACATTCCGGCATCGAGATGTCTCAGTGGAGTAGCGACCGGTCAACACCGACCGGCTCAACCCAGGGAGATCGAAACGATGCGCATGGATACTCGATTGGTCCGAGGACTCGGCACCAGCATGGTCACGCTGTTTCTCATCGGTGGCGCAACGTTCGCTGCCAACGGCCTGAGCGGGGCGCCCGCGTCCCAGGACCCGGCCGTGATCGAGCTGACCGAGCCGAGCGAGACCGCCGAGCCGAGCGAGACCGCCGAGCCGAACGAGACGGACAGCCCGGCGGCGCGTGCGACCAATGAGCCCGAGAACGACGATGACGACGCCGCCGAACCCAGCGATGACGCCGACGAAACCGCCGAACCCAGCGATGACGCCGACGAGAACGACTCGGCGGATGACGCTGACGACGACTCGGATGACGCCGACGAGGACGACTCGGATGACGACAGCGGTCACGGCGGATCCGGCGAGGATGACGGCGACAACGACGACGACGCCGGCGACAACGACTGACCCGATCGATGCCCGACGATGACAGGACCCTCGGGTGGCATACGGACCGGCCCTCACCACGGCACCATCGTGGCGGGTCGGTTCAGCGCGACCCGCGATGAACAGTCCGTCCCTATCCGGAGTTCCGCCATCGTCATGGATCACGGCTCTGCCGAACGTTCAGCTACCGATGCCGACGAGCACACGATCGTCGCAGCCGTCCTGCGCGGTGATCGAGAAGCGTTCCGCGGACTCGTCGAGCGTGAGTCCGCGGCTCTCGTCCGGGCGTGCCATCGGATCCTTGGTGATCAGTCCGAGGCCGAGGATGCTGCGCAGGAGGCCTTCGTGACCGCCTACCGATCCCTTGCCTCGTGGCGCGGAGATGGCCCGTTCGGAGCATGGCTGACCCGGATCGGTGTGCGCATCGCGATACGTCAAGCCGGCAAGCGCCGGACGGTGACCTGGCGCGACCCCGGTCTCGTCTCCTCGTCCGGCCCGACGGACCCGGGCACCATCGCCATGGACCGCGCCTCCGTCGCCGCCGCGCCGCGAACGGACCCGGCCGCGATCTCCATGCGAGCGGAACGGGCCACGGAGATCCGCACGGCGGTCATGAAGCTGCCGGAGCCGTATCGCGAGGTGGTGGCGCTGCGCTTCTTCGGCGAGGCGTCGCTCGAGGAGATCGCGCGCCAGACCGGCCGACCGCTGAACACCATCAAGACCCATCTGCATCGAGGGCTCACGCGTTTGCGGGCCTCGATGGAGGGTGCCGACCGATGAACGATTTCGGACGTCGATTCGACCCGGCGGAACTCGTTGACGACGGGCGCGGCGTGAGCGACGCCGAAGCGGCCGGCTTGCTGGCCACGGCCCGCGATCTCGAGTCATTCGCGCGAAGCGAGCCGGTCACGCCACGGAGCGGCTTCGAGGATCGGGTGATGGCGGCCATCGCCACTGGGCCGCCACCGAGGGTCGTGGTGGTCGGTGGTGGCATCGCCGGGGCCGTCGCGGCGGTTCGCGACGCCTGGCGGATCACCTGGAGCGGCGGGCGCCCGCTCGCGGTCCGGGCCCAGGCCTTCGCGCTGGTCCTCGTGGTTGCCGTGAGCATCGGCTCCCTCGGGTCGCTGGCCACGGTCGGCGTCCTGCAATTGCTCAGTCCCGACGCGTCACCCACGCCCACGCCCACGATCGAGCCGGTTCCGAGTCCCAGCCCGAGCGCGGAGCCAACGGAGAGCGCGTCGCCCAGCCCGAGTACGGCGCCCAGCCCAAGCCCGACGGCGTCACCGACGTCGTCGTCGTCGTCGTCGCCGGATGCCACCGAAACGAGCGGGGCCGGCGCAACGGCCAGACCGACGAATGACCACGAAACCCCGGAACCCCGCGAGACCCCGGAAGCCACCGAGACCCCGGATGCCACCGACGACTCGTCCGGTCCAGGCTCCGGCAGCGCCAACGAAACCCCGGAACCGGAAGGCACGGACCCATCCGGCTCCGGATCGGGCAGCGACGACGGCGACTGACGCCTCGGTCGGCACGCCCCTCGCCGCAAGCAGCTCATCGGTGACAATATGCACCGATACCGTGTTCGAGGGGTCGTTCGCCACTAGACGAAAGGTCCCCTGCAAGGGCAGGCTGCAACCCTGTCGGTTCTGGTACTTACGTCCGGGGTCGAAAGTACCAACGTTTATCGGGGATCTGAGTTCATGCGGACAGCGTCGCTTCAAGACGTCGCAGCCTCACGGCCGCCTTCAAGGATTCGCCAAAACGGCCAGTCCGTAGTCGAATTCGCCCTTATCGCCCCGATCATGATCGTGCTTATGTTTGCCATCATTGATCTGGCGCGGATCTACACGACCATGCTCACCGTCGAGTCGGCCGCGCGCGAAGCTGCGGACTTCGGGACATTCGGGTCCCAGAAGTGGGGGCCTGGGGCCGTGTTCGCCGTTGACCCGCAGGACCGGACCGAGGCGAAGATGAAGCGCCGGGCATGCGTTGCCTCCAGCACCCTGCCTGACTACGTCGGGCCTGATGACAGTTGCACCAATCCCAGGTTCAGCTACCAGTTGTCCGGTAATCGAGGCGTGACCTGGGAGCCATACAGCGCAGGGCTTGCTTGTGACAACCCTATCCGGGAACCACCCTGCTGGCTCAAGGTGACGCTCGAGTACGACTTCCGATTGCTCGCCCCATTCAATTTCGAGATGCTCGGCACCTCGTATGGGGTACCGAATACGTTGACGTTCGCGCGATCAAGCATCTTTCCCATGACCGATTTGAGCCGCCCGTGACGAGTCCCGCACCGGCAGCCGGCGCGAGCCGACGGCCTGCGTCGGCCGGTCAGGCGCTTGTCGAGTTCGCGCTCGTTGCGCCGATCTTCTTCCTGCTCCTGTTCGGGATCATCGAGGGGGGACGGTTCATCCTTTACTACCAGACGCTGAACAACGCGACTCGGGAGGGAGCGCGCTATGCGATCGTCCATGGCTCCAACTCGAACTGCCCAAGTGGTCCGATGCCGCCCAGCGAGAGTGCGCCCGGTGGCTGCTACGACCCTTCGGGCGCCAAGGTTGTGCAGCAGGTCAAGGACACAGCGTTCGGCGTACTTGGGTCTGCCGTCATCGTCACGCCAGAGTGGCCGGACCCGCCTGGGTTGGGCAACGGCCGCGACGCCGACGTCACGGTCCGAGCTACCTACACGTACAGCACGTTCCTTCCGCTCGTTCCCCTACCACCCATCACCATCACAGCGGAGTCGAGACTTGTCATCAACAACTGACCGCGCCACCGAGCGTGGGCAAGTCCTAGTCTTGTTCGCGGGCGGTATCGTGCTGATGCTCCTCATAGCCGCTCTCGCCTTCGACGTCGGGATGACGCTTCTCGAGCGACGAGACCAGCAGAATGCCTCGGATGCTGCGGCTCTCGCGGGCGCCCGGTACGTGAGGGTTTCCGCGAACTTCAGCGGCACGTGTGCTGGTGGTCTCGGCAATGCCGCGGTGACGGCCGCGTGTGAGATCGCGCTCGCTAACGACTTCGACAACGCCGCGGCGGACGAGAACGTCTACGTCAACATCCCGGCCCAGAACGGCCCGTACCGCGGCTTCCCGGGGTTCGTGGAGGTCCGAATTGAGTCGACCAGGTCATCGATCTTCGCCGGCGTGATCGGCCGTACGGCTTGGCCGGTCGGCGCGCGCGCTGTTGCGGCAGATCAGCCCGGAATCAGTTACTCATTCGGGATGTTGGCCCTTTCCCCCGACGAGTGCAAGGCCATCCATATCTCGGGCACCGGTACCGTTAACGCGTTCTCGAACGTGCAGTCGAACTCAACAGGCGCCGGTTGCGGTGACGGCAGCAACATCGGCTTGAGCCGGACCGGTGCCGGCGTTCTCAACGTCACGGCACCGGACGCCGTGTGCCGTAGTGCCGGCGCCATCCAGGACCAGGGCAGCGGGACGATGACCTGCACGCCCGCCCCGTACTCCTTTGCCCTGCCTGATCCGCTCAGCGACCTCCCAGCGCCGGTCAAGCCGCTGCTTGCCGTTGCGATGAAGGAGGTCGTCTCGGGCTCCGTCGTTACGCCACCAATGGGCAGCGTCCCGGACTACTGCCCCGGTGCGGTCCCGCCGAGAGACCCGCAGGAAGCGACG
>JANOIS010000062.1:0-7212 GCA_031407755.1 Chloroflexota bacterium
AAGCGCCCGAAGGAACTGGTGGGAGGACCGGCCGGTCAGCATCCCTTTGACTCCGAACAAGTCCGGAGTCTCCGGGTGCCGCCCGAGAACCTCATTCGCTGGCCTTGCGGCCCTCGAACCTGGCTCCCGAGACCGTTCCGAGGATCACTCCCCGGCGCGGTTCTGGCGGTTCGCACCTGCCCCTTCGGGCAAGACGAAATGTAGCCCCTGGGCCATCGTCGGCGCAACGGCCTTATCCACGAACCTGGCACGAATCTGCAAGATGTTATCCCCGAGATTTCCACCGCTGTGGACAACCTGTGGACAACAGCCAGGCGCGCGCTGGCCGTGTAGAGTCCCCACCAAGGAGGTGGACGCATGGCGCGATTCCTCGCGCGGCTCATGGCCCGCAACGATCGATGGGCAAAACCATTCGGTGAGTTCAATCATCGATGGCTGTCGGCGCTGTTTCGACCGATCCGACCGGTGAAGGACTTCCTCAATGGGACGTGGCTTGGTCATCCCCTGCACCCCGCCGCGACGGACCTCCCGATCGGTGCGTTTCTCGTGGCGCTCGTCCTGGATCTCACGAGCCAGGGCCAGGCCGCGTTCTGGGCCCTCGTCGTTGGCCAGGTCACGTTCGCCGCGTCGGTAGTCACCGGGCTCGCCGACTACACGGACACCGACGCATCCGCTCGGACCCGTGCGACGATCCATGGGACCGTCATGGTCGTCGGCGGCGGGCTTACCGCGATATCGCTCGTTCTTCGCCAGGGCGGCACGGTGGATGGCCTGCCTCAGACCATCCTCCTGATCCTCGGGTTCCTGATCGTCACGGCGGGTGCCTACATCGGTGGCGACGTCGTGTACGTGTTCGGCAATATGGTCAACCGCCACGCATTTCGTGGGGCCGGCACCAAGTGGATCCGGCTGGACACAGGCGAGCATGCCGATCTCGCATCCCTCCCGGAGTCGACACCTACCCGGATGAAGGCCGGCATCAACGATCTCGTCGTCGTGCGGATCGGCGACACCATCCACGCCATGCACAACGTGTGCGCCCACGCCGGGGGTCCGCTCGCCGAGGGAACCGTCGTCGAGGGCTGCATCGAGTGTCCGTGGCACGGTTCACGCTTCCGCCTGACCGATGGCCTGGCCCGACGCGGTCCCACCGTGTACGACCAGCCGTCCTACGAGATCAGACCGGCCGAAGGCGGGGCCGGCTACGAAGTTCGGCGGGTCAACCGCTAAGCGGCATTCCGACCCCGACCCGATGTCGACCCTGGTCCTGCCCGACCCGTGCCTCGTCGTGCTGGTCGGCGCGGCAGGGTCGGGCAAGTCGACGATGGCCGCTCGCTGCTTCGAACCCGACGAGATCCTGTCCTCGGACGTCCTGCGCCTTGCCGTCGCCGGTGATGAGGCGGACCAGCGAGCCTCCGCGGTCGCCTTCCGGATCCTGTTCCGAACCCTGGACCGCCGGATGACGGAAGGCCGATCCACGGTCATCGATGCGACCAACACGGTCCCTGCGCACCGGCGACCGATCTTGGCCCGAGCCCAGGCGGCCGGCGTTCCGACGGTCGCCGTGGTCCTCGACCTGCCTCCCGCCACCGTCCATGCGCAAAACGCACGTCGGACCGCGAGGATCGTGGACCGCGAGGTCATTGAGCGTCACCTCGCGGCCGTACGCCGCACCGTCGACTCCGGCCAGCTCACGATGGAAGGCTTCGACCATGTCGTGCTCCTGCGCACCGCCAGCGAGGCCGCCGCACTTCGCGTCGAGCGCCGGGCTCAGCCCGCGGGCACGACCCGATCCGCGACCCGCCCGAACGCGCGCGCACGCACCTCCACCCACACCCCATTGCGCAGGTAGACATCGTCGCTGACGAGGGCGATGGCCGCCTCGGCCGTCGCGGCGCGCACGATCAGGATCGATGCGGACACATCGGCGAATGCGCCGACCTCCACGAACACGCCGGTGTCCTTCAACACGCGGGCCCGCGCCAGGTGCTCGGCGCGAAATGGTTGGCGAATCTCGACCGCATCCGGCCCATAGGTGGCCTCGACGAGCCAGACTGGCTCGATCGTGACAGCTGGTGGCAAGGTCGTCATGTCAGTGGAGTCTACGCGGACCCCAGGCCGATGAGGGCGATGGCCGCACCGGCCAGCACGATCCCGATCGTGTGATCGCGGGTGACACGCTCACGCAGGACGAGCGCCGCGAGGATCACGGTCACGACCGGGTACAGCGCCGACAGCACGGATGCCACGGCCAGCGCACCGCTCTGCACGGACAGCAGGTACAGGCCGTTCCCGGCCATATCGAGGACACCGATGACGGCGATGGCCGGCAGCACGCCGCGCCCGGGCCGCCAGGCGGCGCGCATGACGAGGATCGCCGCGACGACGAGCACGATCTGGACCGACCGGATCAGCGTCAATGCCGCAAATACGTTGCCCTCGCTCAGGCCGGAGATAGCGATGCCAAAGAGCCCGATACAGACACCGGCCACGAGCGCCTCTCGCAGGCCGGCCCGGCCGCCGCCCTCGTCCGCCACCCGCGATACGAGCAGGACCGCGACGATCGCGGCACCGATCCCGGCGAGGACCAGGGGCGGGGGCATGCCCTGGAGGACGATCCCACCGACGACCGGGATGACTGCTGCGAGCACCCCAGTCACCGGGGCCACGACCCCCATCCGGCCGATCGCCAGTGCCCGATACAGGGTCGTGACGCCCACCCCGCCGAAGACCCCCGCCAGCAGGCAGACGATCACGTCCTGGCCGCTCGGAAACACATCGGACCGCACGACGGCGATCCCGAAGATGAACACCAGCCCGACCAGCTGGGACAACAGCACGACGCCGAGGACCGGGGCACGACGGCTCATCAGCCCGCCACCGAAATCGCCACCGCCCCACGCAACCGCGGCCGCGAGGCCGAACAGGATCGTCACGGTCTCGGGCGGGATCGCCCCGATCAGGCCTCGACTCCGGTGGGCACCGAAGGCGGCGCAAGCGACGGATCATCGACCCCATCGTCGACCGCCGTGGGCCCGGGCAGCTCGACGACCGCATCCGCCGCGCTGTCGTATCGATCAGAGGTGGTCAGGTAGATGATCTGGAAATCACGGGCGACTTGTTTGAGGAGCGCGAGCGCACGCGCAGCACGCGTGTCGTCGAGCGTGACAAACGGGTCATCGAACACCAACGGCGGACGGCGATCGCCGGTCACCAGCCGAACAAGACCCAGGCGAGCCGTGAGGTAGACCAGGTCGAGTGTGCCCTGGCTCAGGCTGCCGACCGGGACCCAGTCGTCGAGCTCGGGGGCGTGGACGTCGATATCGAGCGTCTTGTCGTCAACCCGAACGCGTCGGTATCGTCCGCTGGTGACCGCCGCGACGTCCCGGTCCATGTGGCCCTCGAGGTAACGGGTGGCGGTCTTCATGGTCGCGACCTCGGCCGCCTCGATGGAGCGCAGGGTCGTGTCCAGTACGCGCTGTCGGCGCTGGATGGCACCAAGCTGCTCGCGCCACACCGCGAGTCGCTCGGCTTCCGCCGCAACCTGTTCGGCATCGACGGTATTGGCCTCCACCCGGGCCCGGGCATTCGCCTCATCGTCGCGGCCGCGCTCCAGTGCGGCCTCCTGATCGCGGACCTCGACCTCCAGGCGCTCGCGCGCCCGCGGCTCCTTCGCGATCGGCCCGAGTCCGTCCAGCGCACTGGTCTTCTGTTCGAACTCGAGGGCGGCCGCATTTCGCTGGGTCGGCAGCGTTTCGCGCGGCGCCTTGCCGACGAGCCCGTCCAGATGTGCGCCGAGCTGGTCCATTCGACCGACGTGCGCCTCTTCGCGAGCGAGCAGATCCTCGGCCGCTGGCAGGTCATCCAGACCGAGCAATCCGAGCTGCGCCTCGGTGTCCGCCTCCGCCTGGCGAAGTTCCGCCTCCATCTCCGACCGGCCGCGCAGCCGTCGGTCGATCTCGACGTCGCGAAGCTGCTCCTGCATCTGGGTGCTGCGCCGAAGCCAGACGGCGACGAATGTAAGGATCAACCCGATGCCGGCCGCGGCCGCACCGAGGTACAGGGGCAACGATCCAAGATCGAGAACCCCGAACGTTCGCGCCGCGTACGCACCACCAGCGACGACGAGCCCGGCCAGGACGAGCAGGCTCCCCCACCGCGTCAACGGTTGCCAGGTGGGCTCCGGGGCCACCTCGAACTGGACCTCGATCTCGCCAGCGAGGGCCGCCCGCAGCTCACGCATCTTGACGTCCAGGCCACGCAGGCGCTCCACGCTCTGGCGGATCACCACGAGCGGGTTGGGCGATGGGTGCGTCTGGGCGAGCGAGTCGAGCTCCGTCGCGACCTCGACCGCTTCGCGGAATCGATCGTAACGTTCGCGGGCGGCGGTGCGCTCGGTCTCCAGGCGCTCGGCCTGGCGGGCCTTTTCGAGAAGGCCTCGTCGCTCGGCGAGACTCGCCTCGGCATCGGCCCGTCGTTCCCGGGCCCCGGACATCACGTCCCGATCGCGCTCGAGTTGAGCGAGCGCCAATTCACCCTGCTCGACGGCGGCCGTTCCATCGGCCACGGCCTCCTCGGCGACCTTGAGCCGCCCCGGGTTCTTGTCGCCCCTGGTGGTCAAGCCGTGGAGCGCACGCTCGAGCTTCTTCTTGGCCCGACCGGTCCCTCGATCCGCGCCACTGATACTCGCCTGAAGCCTGTCGCGCAAGGCACTCTCGTCGCGCGCCAGATCGCTGAGTTCGTGATGTCGGACGGACGCCGTGGAGCGAAAGAACGGCTCGGTCGGTACGCCCGAAAGCTCAGCCAGGACCTGGTCCGCGAGGGTGGGGTCCGTGATGGCCGTTCCACCGTCGTAGGCCAGGAGGACCGTGCCCTTCGCGCCCGCGAAGGTCTTTTCGAGCGTGCCGGTGGCGGTCCGGCCATCTTCCTCGTCCTGGTCGAACTCGATGGCGATCCAGGGCCGGGCGTCAGGATCGGCGTCCCACGGCCGAAGCGACTCGAGGTCCGCGGCGGCGCTGGTGACCCGACGGGTGATGGCCAGTTCGATCGCTCGCTGGATCGTCGTCTTGCCCGCTTCGTTGGGTCCGCGGATCACGGTGACGCCGGGCGCCAGGTCGATATCCAGTTCCCGGTACCGCCGGAAGTCGCGAACCTGGAGGCGGCGGATCCTCATAGCGAGACCTCATGCCCGGCGAGGAGCAGACGGCCCAATCGGAGCGCGTCGCGCAGCTCGGCCGCCTCATCCACACCCCCGGCGCCAACGGCTCGCTGCGGGGCGGCCTCGAGGTCCGCGATGCGCGCCTCGAGGTCACGTATGAAGGCCCCGGCAACGGTGTCCGGCGGCGGGATCGCCCCCTCCGTCAGGGCGGCCATGCTGGCGTCCCGGACGCGGACCTTGAGAAACGACGGCGCAAGGGCAGCCTCCAGCTCGTCCGGATCGAGATCCAGCTCGTCCGGCCGCACACCGACGACCCGCGCGTCCAGCACGAGATCCGGATCCGCCTTGCGCCGAAGCGCATCGATCAGCTCCGGCTGCGACGCGATCGACGCGGCATCCAGCTCCACCTTCTCGAATCGGGTCTTGCCGACCTGGCGCTCATGGACCGTGACCACCTTGCGGTCTGCGACCTGCTCGAGCTCGACCAGCAGAACCTTGCCGGCACGATCCTGGTCCAGGGCAACGGCCTCCGGTGCGCCGGCATAGGCGTACGTGACGCCACCCGCCTTGCCCTGCTGCATGGAATGCCAGTGCCCAAGGGCGAGATAGTCGAGACCGCTGGCCGCGATCTCGTCCGTCGTGATGACCACCTCGTCGCGGTCCGTCTTGCCGGGGATCGCGATGGATCCGTGGACCATGCCGATCTGCCACGTCGCGCTGCCACCGGCGGCCGCGGCGGCCCCGGCGTCGAGATCACGCAACGGGCTGTGCGGGGCGCGCTTGGTGGCGAAGACCGGACCGTGGACCACCGCGTCGCATGCGGCGAGATGGACACTCGGGGTGTCCGGCGTGAGGACGGTGACAAGGTCGTCGTCCACGGTGCTGCCGGCGAGGGTCTTGATGTCATAGGATCGATAGATCGACGAGCGGTCGTAGCAGTCGTGGGTCCCTGGGATCACGATCGTGCGCACCTTGACGTGCGCCATCCGTTTAAGCTGGGCTGTCACCCTGTCGACCGAGCGACGAGGCTGGACGTTGCTATCGAACAGGTCGCCGGCGATCAGGAACAGATCGACCTTCTCGGCAATGGCAAGATCCACCGCGGAGGTGAACGCCGCGAACTGCCGCTCGCGCTGGGCGCTCGCCTGATCCCCGAGATCGTCATGGCGAGCGCCGAGGTGAATATCTGCGGTATGGATGATCCGTAGCATCCGCTTAGGCTCTGCCTCCGTGGTCGGCGATGAGCTCGATCACGATCCGGCGCCGTCTGGTACTGGTGCGAGCGAGGCGCCCCCATGACTCCCCGCTCGCTGCCCGGATCCTCGCCGGCCATTGTGACAGGTACGTTGTCACGGCTGCCGGTCCGCGTCATCAACGGCCAGATTCCGGGAGCCGATGTATCCTGCGCCGCACGAATACCGGTGCGCCCGCAGACAGGGACTCCACATCGGCACCTGGGTCACGGGGCGCGGCTTCTTCGCCAGCCCTCGCGTTTCCCTCCGTCGATGCGGCCGCCCGCCGCTGGCGCACCCGCCGACCGCGCGTTCCGGAGGAGCACCTGTGACCTACGTCGATCGATCCCTGAGCTGCGTCGACTGCGCCGTGGAATTCATCCATTCCGCGGCCGATCAGGAGTTCTACGTGCAGAAGGGGTTCTCCAGCGAACCGAAGCGCTGCACCAGCTGCCGGGCCAGCCGGCGAGCCTCCCGTGACGGCGAATCCGATGTCCGCGACATCGGCGGGCCACGTGGCTACGAGCGCGGTGACGACCGCCCCGATCGCGAGTACTTCGCGGTGCTCTGTTCCTTGTGTGGCAATCAGGCGCAGGTGCCGTTCCAGCCACGCATGGATCGTCCGGTCTACTGCTCGGACTGCTTCCGAACGGTCCGCCCGGACTGACGGTCGTTGGCGGACTAGCCCTGGCCGCCTTCCCGACGGCCGATGTCGGCCCCACCCACCATTTCGGCACAGCCGTGCACGATCGATCGCTCAGATCGTCATAGCGAGCCCACGGAGCGATCGATCACGCTCGTCTGTGCCGATCGTGTAGGTGG
>JANOIS010000099.1:0-2927 GCA_031407755.1 Chloroflexota bacterium
ACAAGGCCGGATTCTGTCGGCACCAGCAGATCTGGGGCCTGCCGGGCCCCAGCCGAGCGTGACGCTGTCCAGTCCGCCCTGTTCGGTCTTTTGTGCTGCTCCCACCGTCATCAACCCACCGGATCGGCCATAAGGATTGGAAACCGGCGGCGGCCGAGGAGCGCGACGCGGATGAGCCCGACAGAAGCTCCGAATCTGATGGTGCCGGCAGCATGGACATCGCAACCGATCCGCGGACCGGGGTCGATCTCCCCCGGGACGACCTTCGTAACGTCGGACGACAAGACCTTCGCGACGGGCTTCAAAGACACCCTGCCGATCACCTCCGGATGGCAGTGCAACCAGGACAACAACGTCAACTCGAAGATGGGTGTCGCGCCGTCTCCTGTCCGGTGCCCCGATGCACCACCGGATTGCTGACGGAGCGACTAGCCGATCACGGCCGCCCCGCCCAAGAAAAGCAGTTGATGGCGTGCGGCACCATGTTCCGATCGGACATGAAAGAGGGCGACCATCGTGGTCGCCCTCTCTCGTCGTTTCTGCGGACTACTTCTTGGGATCGGGGTCGTCCTTCTTGGCGCTCCCGATGCAAAGGTGACTAAGTCCGTACCACTTACCATTCTTGAGGTTGAGCGGGGCATGAAGCCCTTCGTCGTCGGTCGTGCCCCCGGCATACGTGTACAGGTTGTAGTTAGGCCCACCTTTGACGACGATCGACCCGACGGTGGCGCCGCTTGTATCGAAGTCGAACACGGGCCCCGCGGCGGTACTGCGCACGGTGATGGTGATGGAGCCGCCGCCGACCAAGTCGTACGTTCCCGATGCGACTGGGTCGATCCCGGTGGAGCCAGCCGGGCACGCATAGTTGCCAGCGAACGTTTCAACCGATGTTGGCGCGGCCGTCACGGCCGAAGCGCCGAGACCCGCGACCAGAGCGAGGGCCGCCAGAATACCGATAATTCGTCGTTTCATACGCTACGAACCTCCCCCCCGAAAATTGCTGGTGTAGGCAATTCCCACGCGGCAAAGTATCCACAACCTCGACCCAGTTGGCTAGTTCTTTTGTACCGTAATCGTTGACAGGAAGCACCACCCACTCGACTCTGCTGTCATGGTCTCACGGCGCGGGTCCAGCCTCGACAACCTTCACTTCGCGCAATCCATCGGGGAGGGTCGCGAGTGCAACATCGACCCAGATTTCATTGTTGGTCTCGTCGGCCTCTTCGAACTCGTCATTCGGGTCGGCTATCTGGCGGATCCGAAATCGCCCGTCGGGGAGCCCTGACACGTCGATTCGCTCGTCGAGGAGGCTCCAAGGGTATTTGTCACCCCAGCCCACGGACAGCCCCATCCGCACGCGCGTATCCAGGGTCGACGCACAGCCGCGCGACCCCCAGTGGGCTCCCTCGGGCGCTCCGGCTATACCGGGCCTGTACACATCGGTGTCGAAGAAGCAGAAACCCTGCTTGACCAGGCGCCCAAGCACCTTCCCGTCCATCGACTCAAGCTGGTGGATCTCTACCTGCTTCACGTGCCAGTGACCATGCCCGTCGCCGCCATAGGTGAGTGACGCCCCGGTGGCGGTCATCGAGTAGCCACCGGTACGCTCCTGCATCCATTGATCGACGCTCCAGTCCTCGTTGCCGAGCCACGCGCGTCTGGCGAGCACGATCAGCGGGCCGTCGCCAACGTTGACGATGGTTGCCGAGAATCGCAAACGTTGGTCGCCGTTTTCGGTCGTCCCGACCGCGATGTCCTCGATCGGCCCCATGGCGAGGTCTGGAAGGAGCGGATCGCGTCGGGTCACAAGAAGGCCGGGGGCGTCATCTGCCGCGAACGCGCCGAAGGACCACGCACCTGCCGCCATCGTCGCGAACCCGATCGCGATGACGAGTAGGACGACGAAGGGATCGCGCCGTCGCCGCGCCGGGACGTCCGTGGGCGTTGGAGCCGCAGCGTCGACATTCATAGCCTGAGTATCTCACCGGGTTGGATAGCCCCCAACGTCTGGGCGTGTTGAGGTTGAGTTGTGGATGTCGAATGCCGACGCGTCGCTAGCCGGCGCACCCAGGGCAGTCGTTGTCCGTTATGACCACGTCGTTCCAATCGTCACCCGTCGCGAACACGATGCCCCCCGGCGCCACTTCCTGGCGGTTGCCGGACACGGTCAGGCCATCGATCCTCGAGAAATGCATCACGGCATCGACGTCGCGCAGGACGCCCTCGCCGATGTTGTCGGTGATCGAGACGTTCGAACGCCGCGGAGTCCCCGGTAGGGGTCGGCCGTCCACCGCGATCCCATTGCTCGCGCCGTCGACGACGTTCTGAGATACGACGACGTCAGTGATCGCACCGTACCCTCCCATCGCGAAGAACTTGGAGAAGACAGCGCCGTTGATGAGATTGCCTCGGAAGGTGATCCCCTGCGCGCCTTCGGCGGGCGTATTCCCGGGGTTCGGCTCGATGTCGAAGACGCTGAACGCGATGTTGTTCAAGGTGCAACGCTCAACCAGCACGTTCCGACCGGCCACGACCGCGACGCCCATGCGGCCGTTCCAGGTGATCGTGCAGTCGTGGATGTAGACCCCGTCCGCCCAGCCCGCGACATACACCCCGTCACCCTGGTTTCCGGTCATCGCGACGTTGGGGCCGATCTCAATGTCCGAGCCGCCGCGGATCTGGATGGCGTGCTGCCACTCGAAGCCTTCCACGTACGTCCCCGGTTCCGGGTGGGCTCCCCGCACGGTCATGCTGTGGATCCAGATCTTCGTTGAGGACTCCACCGACCAGTGCGCTCGCTCAGCATCGCTGGTCTGGCGCGTCGCGAAGAAGGTGGCCCCCCGGCCGTCCAGCACGAGCCCTTGACGACGGATGATCCGGAGCGTGCCTTCGATCCGGTAGCGACCGCCCGCGGCGAATTCGACGAT
>JANOIS010000112.1:0-5023 GCA_031407755.1 Chloroflexota bacterium
GTGCCGGCGACCATCCTCATCGCCATCGGCGGATTCATCCCGGGCATCACCGATTCGCTCAATCGGTTCGGGTCGACGGACCTGTTCCAGCTCGGCAAGTTTCTCGGCGTGCTGTTCCTGTTTGCCGGCTTCCTCGTTTCGATCGAGGCCTTCCGCCAGATCCGCATCCCGTTCACGGGCATCCGCCTGTCCGTGATCCGCCGCGAGTCACCGGTGGCAGGCGCGCTGGCCCGCGTCGACGACGCCACGGATCGATCGACCGAGGGCGCCGGCGCGCGCTGAGGCCGCCACCCGGTCGTGCCCGGCCGTCCCGCGTTTCTGCGCCCCTGATCGCTGTGGTTGATCGAATCGGACCTGGCCGCGAGAGACTGGTGCCCGAAAACGGCGATCCGGGGAACCAGCCCAGCACGCTCAGGCCCGTGATGATCAATGAGAGCGATCATGTCGACGCGGCCCAGCGCGCGACGCGCCGCGCGGCCCGACGCGCGACGCGGCCCGCCCCGCCCGGCCGTCACGGCCCCGCCCGGCTGTCCCGCCTACCATGGGGCGGTGTCCAGCCAGACCATGAACCCCGCTTCGACGACGGCCAGCCCGCTGGTCGGGTTCGGCATCGTCCTGGGCGCCGCGGCACTGTTCGGGATGCTCGGGCCGCTCGCCCGGTTCGCGTACGACGCGGGCATGGAGCCGACCGCATTCGTGGCCTGGCGCGGTGCCGTGGCGCTGGTGGCATCGATGGCCTACGTCGCCTGGCGCGTCCGGCGCCGCGGGATCCGCCTGGTGCGTTTCGCCGACCTCCCGACTCGACCGCGGGTGCTCCTGGCCATCGCGGCCACCATGGGATTCACGCTGAATCTGTCGATGTTCATCGCGTTCGACCGAATCACCGTGGCCCTGGCGCTGCTCGGCTTTTACACGTACCCGGCGATGGTCGCGGTCGTCAACGTCGTACTCGGGCGTGAGCGACTCGACACCACCCGCGTCGTCGCTCTGGGTCTCGCCATCATCGGGTTGATCGCGGTGGTTGCCTCGCAGCTCGATCCGGCTGGCGGCCTCCGGATCGATGTCATCGGTGTTGCGCTGGCCCTGGTCGCCGCGCTCAGCCAGACGGTCTTCGTGGTCATCGGGCGGGACGGCTATCGCGAGGTCCCGACCGAGCAGGCGATGACGGTCGTCCTCGGGGCCGCGGCCGTGGGGGCGATCGTGGTGGCCGTCCTCGGCGGCTCCGCGGCCTCGCTGATCTATCCGCTCCAGGCCCCCGACGTGCTCCCGCTGCTGGCCTTCACCGGCATCTTCGCCGCGGCGATCCCATCGATCGGGTTTCTGACCGGCATCCGGGCGATCGGCGGCACGCGGGCCGGCATCCTGATGCTGTTCGAGCCGGTCGTCGGGGTGGCCCTCGCGGCCTGGCTGCTGGGCGAGTCGCTGGTACCGGTCCAGCTGGTCGGCGCCATGGCTATCCTGGCCGCCGCGCTTGTGCTCCAGCGGTCGGCGAGCTCGGATGCGGCCGAGCCGACCGCGGTCCACGCCGGTCCCTGAGACCGCCTGGGGTGACCCGCTCGTATGACACGGATGGCCCGCTGGATGCACCGGCCATCATCTTTGTCCACGGCACGCGGCTGACCCGCTCGATGTGGCGGGCTCAGCTCGACGATCTGCGCGATGCCTACCGAGTGATCGCCCTGGACCTGCCGGGTCATGGCGCGCTCGCCGATCAGCCATTCAGCGTGGTCGCCGCGGCTGACGAGGTCGCCCGGGTCATCGAGGAGGCGGCCGGTGGTCGGGCCGTGGTCGTCGGCCTGTCACTGGGCGGGTACGTCGCGATGGATCTTGCGGCGCGCCGCCCGGAGCTAGTTCGTGGGCTTGTGCTGTCCGGGTCGACCGCGGAGCCGATCGGTCTCAGGGCGACGCCGTTCGTGGCCCTCGCCTGGGCCATGGAGCGGCTCGATGGGCCATGCCTCGACGCCCTGAATCGATGGTTCTTCCGCACCCGCTTCGCGCCGTCGATCACGCGACCGATCATCGCCGGCGGGTTCTGGTCGGCCGGCGGCGCGGTCGCCCTGCGCGCCGTCGTCGGCCAGCGGTTCGCTCCACGGCTGGCCCGGTACGCAGGCCCGACGCTCATCCTCAACGGGCACTACGACGTTCTGTTCCGCCTCTTCGCGCCGTCCTTCGCGCGGGCCGCTCGGGATGCTCGTCGCGTGCGTCTCGGTGGCGCAACGCACCTCGCCAATCTCGATCGGCCGGCCGCATTCAGCAGCGCGGTCCGGCGCTTCGCGGGGTCGATAGACGCGTAGGCCCCGGAGGTCCTTCGACAGGGCTTCGGGCGGTGCCGGTGTAGACTGGCCGCGCACTTTTCCCGACCAGGACCGATCATCTTCGAGGTTCGATGCGCGTTCGAAAAGCCGTCTTTCCTGCTGCCGGCTGGGGCACCCGTTTCCTGCCCGCCACCAAGGCGCAGCCCAAGGAGATGCTCCCGCTCGTTGACAAGCCGATCATCCAGTACGCGGTGGAAGAGGCGGTCGCCGCCGGCATCGAGCAGGTCATCATCGTCACCTCCAGCCAGAAGCGCGCCATCGAGGACCACTTCGACCTGTCCTACGAACTCGAGCACCTGCTCGAGGAAAAGGGCGATATCGAGATGCTCCGCCAGGTCCGGGCCATCAGCGACCTCGCCCAGGTCGCGTACGTCCGCCAGAAGGAGCAGCTGGGCCTCGGGCACGCCGTGCTCATGGCCAAGGACCTCATCGGTCACGAGCCGTTTGCGGTCATCCTGCCCGACGACGTATGTGTCGGCGAGCGCCCGGTCATCGGTCAGCTCATCCACGCCTACCACAAGACCCACAGCTCGGTCGTGGCGGTCATGGAGGTGCCGCACGATGAGACCAGCCGCTACGGCATCATCGCGTCGAAGCCGACGGACGACCCGCTTGACCACGGTCGGCTACACAAGGTGTCGAGGCTGGTCGAGAAGCCGTCGCCGGAGGATGCGCCGTCCGATCTCGGAATCATCGGTCGATACGTCCTCACGCCCAAGATCTTCGACAAGCTCGAGCAGACGCAACGCGGCGCCGGCGGCGAGATCCAGCTGACCGATGCGATCCAGGCGCTGATGGAGGAGCAGGAGGTCTTCGGCTACGAGTTCGAGGGCATCCGCTACGACGCGGGCACGACGATGGGCTGGCTGAAGGCCTCGGTGGAGCTCGCCCTCCAGAGACCCGAGCTCGGACCTGAATTTCGGGCGTACCTGCAGGGGCTCAAGCTCTAGGTACCCAAACGGTGGGCCGCGTCGTAGCGGATGCCGCCGCCGACCCCCGCGGTACTGCCAGTACCGAAATCCGCACAGCCACGCTCGGTCGGGCGCAGAACCGACATCGATCTGTCAAATCGGCGGGCGTCCAGGAGGGTTTCATCCAGAATCGGGTACTGGCAGTACCGAGGCCCTGGCTCGGGGAAGGACCCGGAGGCCGCAGACTGCAGCGGTGACCGTCGAGATCCTCGTCATCGCTGCGATCCGGATCGCCGGGTCCCTGCCGGTCCTGCGTTGGCCGCTGGCCGGTGGTGTGCTGGCGATCCTCGTTGATCTGTCCGACCTGCTGCTGCGTGACACCCTCGACCTCGGGGGCGCCGGTGATTACCAGGCCCTCGACAAGTGGCTCGACCAGGTCTACCTCGGGGCGTTCCTGATCGTCGCACTGCGCTGGGACGGGCGGGCGCGATCGATCGCCATCGTCCTCTTTGCGTACCGACTGGTCGGCTTCGTGATCTTCGAGCTGACCGGAGAGCGGGCGGTGCTCCTCATCTTTCCAAACGTCTTCGAGCTGTGGTTCCTTGTCGTTGCCGCGCTCGGGCCGACCCGGGTCGGCGCGTGGTCGGTCGGTCGGCTGCTCCTCGCGCTCGTCTCGTTGACAGCGATCAAGGAGGTCCAGGAATGGGCCCTCCACGGTGCGCGATTATTCGATGGCATCAGCTCCATCGAGTTCCTCGAGCTGGTCCGTCAGCGCTTGACCGGCGGCTGATCGAGGCTGGCTGCGGTACGATGCCGCCAAGACGCGCCGCCGGTTGTCGGCGTCGACATGAATCCTGAGGGGCACGTTTGGCGGAGATCGGAACCAGCGTTGGCGGCCGCTACCGGCTCGTTGAGCCGCTCGGCCAGGGCGGCATGGCGACGATATTCCGAGCCGTCGATACGCAGCTCGGGCGCGACGTGGCCGTCAAGCTGCTGCGGTCGGAGTATCTGCGCGACCCCGACTTCTCTTCGCGATTTCGCCAGGAGGCGCAGAACGCCGCGTCGCTCAGCCACCCGAACGTCGTCACCGTATACGACTATGGCGAGGATCCGTCCGGCCCGTACATCGTCATGGAAGTGGTCGACGGCGAGGACCTCGCGACCATCCTTCGACGCAACGGCTCGCTGCCGCCAAGTCAGGCCGCCCGGATCGCCGCGGCCGTCGGTCGTGCGCTGGCCGCCGCACACGCCCGCGGCATCGTCCATCGCGATGTCAAGCCCGGCAACATCCTGATCGGCCGCGATGGGCAGGTAAAGGTCGTCGACTTCGGGATCGCGCGGGCGGTCGCCGAGGCCCAGGTGACATTGCCTGGGACGACCCTTGGTTCGGTCCATTATTTCAGCCCGGAGCAGGCGCGCGGTGAGACGGCCACGACCGGATCGGACATCTTTGCCCTCGGTATCGTGCTGTTCGAGATGCTCACCGGTCGTCGGCCGTGGGAGGGTGACAGCGCCGCATCCGTCGCACTTGCTCGATTGACCGGTCCCGTGCCGGACCCGGCGGGGGTGCGACCGTCCCTTCCGCCGGACATCGCGGCGATCACGCGCAAGGCTCTCGCGCCGGTCCCGTCGGATCGCTTCGTCTCGGCCGGGGCGATGGCCGATGCGCTCGAGACCGCCCGCGCCGCGGGAGCCGGTGCCGCCGGGGCCGCGGCGGCTGGGGCGGCGGCTGGGGCGGCCGCAGGGGCCGCGACCGGATACGGTGCCGTCGCCCGAGCCAACCCAACCTTGATGCCG
>JANOIS010000135.1:0-2315 GCA_031407755.1 Chloroflexota bacterium
CACGGTTGCCCGGCCTACGTGCCGCGGCTCGGGCTGGGTCCCGTCGAGGCGATACGGGCCATCCGGGCGGCCGGCGGGCTGGCGGCGCTGGCCCACTTCAGCGAGGCTCCCGCCCGGACCGACGTGGTGCGCGAGCTGGTCGAAGCGGGTCTGGGCGGCCTGGAGGTCTACTACCGCTCGTTCGACGTCCCGGCGGTGCAGGCCGTCGGCGAGGTGGCGGCAGCGCTGGGTCTGATCGCAACCGGCGGCTCCGACTATCACGGCGATACCGGCACCTACGCCGAGGCGCACGCCGGTCTGTGGGTCCCGCGGTCCGCCGGCGACGCCCTGGTGGCGCAGCTCAACCGTCTAGGTTGAATCGCCCGTTGCGGCAGGATCCGCCTCGTCCTTGACAAAGGTCGGCCGGAGTTCGACCGGCAACCGTCGGCGGTTACGGGCGCGCAGGTTGAGGGCCTCAACGAAGACCGAGAAGCCCATCGCCACGTAGATGAATTCCTTCGGGATTTTGAACCCCAGGCCGTCCGCGATCAGGGTCACGCCGATCAGCAACAGGAACGCGAGGGCGAGCATCTTGACCGTCGGATGGGCATGCACGAACTTCGAGAGTGGCCCGGACGCGAAGAGCATCACCCCGACGGCGATGATCACCGCCGCGATCATGATCGGGACCTCGTCGACCATGCCCACGGCGGTCAGGACGGAGTCGAGCGAGAAGACGATGTCGAGCAGCACGATCTGGATCAGGACGCCGGTGAGGGTCGCGCCGCCGCCCGTGGAGGTCGCTGCGTGCGCCTCCTCGCCCTCGAGCGATTCGTGGATCTCGGTCGTGGCCTTCCACAGGAGGAACAGTCCGCCACCGATGAGGATCAGGTCGCGAACCGACAGCGGCCGACCGACGATCTCGAAGAGGGGTTGGGTGAGCCCGACGATCCACGAGATCGCCAGCAGCAGCAGGACGCGCATGCCCATCGCGAGCCCAAGGCCAACCAGTCGCGCTCGTTCCCGCTGGTCCGCCGGCAGTCGCTGGACGAGGATGGAGATGAAGATGACGTTGTCGATGCCGAGGACGATCTCCAGCACGGTCAGCGTTGCCAGGGCGACCCATGTCTCGGGGTTGGTCAGCAGTTCCACGACCCAAGCGTAACCGGAGTACGAGATCTTGCGCGTACCATGACAGCGCCATGACCGATTCAGCCCCCACCAGACGCGCCCTGCCCGTCCTGGAGATGGTCGGAACCAGCAGGCCGAATCTCGTAGGGGCGCCGCGCGCACTCGCCCGACCCGCCGACGACCGACTCGCCGAGTACCTGCCCGAGGTCCGCGCTTTGCCGCGCTTCCACGTCTGGACGCTCGGCTGCCAGATGAACCGGAGCGATTCGGAGGAAATGGCCGGGCGCCTGCTGGCGGCGGGCTGCGAGGAAGCGCCGAGCCTCGATGCGGCCGAGCTGATCGTAATCAACAGCTGCGCCATTCGCGAGGGGGCGGAACAGAAGGTGATCGGCCGGCAGGGCCAGCTCGCCACGCTCAAGGCCGCCAACCCGGGCCTGCGGATCGTCCTGACCGGCTGCTCGGTGCGCGAACCCGATCGTGCCGGCCTGCGCCGGCGCTATCCGGCGGTGGATCTCTTCCTGCGCCCGGACGAAGAACCCGAGCTGGTGGATCGGCTCGGGCTGGCGTCCGCGCAGGCGCCGATCGGGGCGGTCGGGGCGACGACGACCGTCGGTCGGGCGGTGGTGGGTGTCGCCGACCACCTGGCCGGGACGCGCGCCGTGGCCGTCGGCTCGGGTTCGGTCGCCCGCGGCTCGGCGATCTCGGCCTGGCTGCCAATCATTTACGGCTGCGACAAGACCTGCACCTACTGCATCGTGCCGTTCAGCCGGGGCCCGGAGCGGAGTCGGCCGTTCGACGACATCCTGGACGAGGCACGCAGCCTGGCTGCCGGCGGCTACCGCGAGGTCACCCTGCTCGGCCAGAACGTGAATTCGTACGGGCACGACCTGGCTCCGGAGCCACGGTTCGCGCACGTCGGCGGCGCTCGCTGGGCCGGCCATCAGCTCGATCTGGCCGGGCGCCCGGATCTCGCCGAGCTGATCCGCGCGATCGACGGCCTGCGGACGAGCGACGGTCGCGCCGCCATCGGCCGCCTTCGCTTCGTCACCTCGCATCCCTGGGACCTGTCCGACCGGCTGATCGCGGCCCTCGCCGACTGCGAGTCGGTCTGCGAACACCTGCACCTGCCGGTCCAGTCCGGTTCCGATCCCGTCCTGCGCCGGATGGGCCGCCAGTACACGATCGAGCACTACCTCGAACGCCTC
>JANOIS010000161.1:0-17808 GCA_031407755.1 Chloroflexota bacterium
GTGTTCAGCTTGATGACGTGCATCCCCTCGCCCGGGTAGGACTGCGGCGGAAAGGCTGTGAAGCCGACCTCCGTCGGGTTGGCGGGATCGCTGATGTCGACCGTGTAGAAGCCGCCGGCGCCGCACGGGTTGGTGTTCAGCCGCCGTGCCGCCAGGTAAGCGTAGTTGCCGAACGACGCGACGTCCGCGATGTGACCGGGCTTGTCCGCCGCGACCGCGCCGCTGACCGTGACCTGCCCGACGAGATCGACGTTCAGACTCGAACCTGGCAGGTGCCCGCCGGGCGCGCCGTGCTGTTCGTCGTCGATCCTCTCCAAGGCCTGTTCCATCTCGAGCGGGGTATCGTCGACACCGTCACCGACGCGGTGCGCAAGGTGCCCTGGGTCGCCTTCGTGTGCGACAACGGGTATCGCGCTCGATACGAGCATCGCCACCATGGCGAGCGCGGCAAGAATCCTCCGCATGGCCATCCTCCGTTCTATCGGGCGAACCTCATGTGCGCAACGTGCACACTCACGGGGCCAAATGCTGGGGGCAGTGACGACGTTGCCCGTGGCAAGGTTCGACGTTGGCGTCGAACCTTACCCGGACAGACCGCGCGAATCAAATCCATCCCGCCTCGCTGGTGCGTTCGTGCACCGTCAGGACGAGGCGCGGGGAGTCCGGTTCCCGGCCGGATGGGAACAGCGAGACCAGCGGATCGCTCTGTATCCTCGCGGGCTCGAGCGGTCCGGGAACGCAGGCTCGTCCGTGATGCGGGCTGCAATCGCGACCCAGAATCCAGGCATCGTTCGTGGTGACAGCGCGCACCAATAGGTCATGGACGAATGGATGCGGAGCCGGAGAAGATCACCGATGTCGGCGTCTTCAACGGTTATGCCTATCTCGCCGCTTGGGGCGTCGTGACCTGCAAGTACAGGCCCGTGTAGATCGGGGAGAGGCCGGTGGATCGCTCCACCGGCCTTGTCGGGTTAGTTCGTTGAGCGAGGTGACGCCGGCGGGCGCCACCCCGGGTCTCTATGGCTCGGTCGTCTGGAAGACGAGGAGCCCGTAGTCGCGGTCGCTGGCGAGAACGTATGTCTCGCCACCGCGGGCGAAGGCCTCGACCCCCCAGATGTCGTTGCCGGTTGCGCCCAGATAGCCGCCGACCTCGACCAGCTCGCAGGTGCTCTCATCGGCGGGGTTCGAGCACTGGATTTCGATCATCCGGACGCCACCGGAGTAGTACGACAGGTAGGCGAGGCTGGCATCGAGCGGGTCGGTCGCCACCTCGTGGACCGTCAGGTTGCCAAAGCCAAACGCCTTCGTCGAGTCGTGGGCCTCGGGGATCGCGAAGGTGTCGATCTCGACGAGCGACTGCCGGTCGTAGAGGTGGACGTAACCCCACCCATCGAATTCGGAGGCGACCTCGATATCGGCGCCGATCGCGCCGATCGCGGGACCGTCCGGATAGGTGAAGGGAGCCGCGTATGGCGGCGTGCTGAACAGCTTGTGGAAGGTCTCGTGGCTGACGCAGATGCCGACGACCGAGTCGACGAACGCTCCGGATCCGCAGAACGTTTCGCCCGTTGTCGCGACATGACGGTTCACGAAGACGACAGCGTCCCATCCGGCGAGGACGGCTTCATGCGCCTTCTCCCCCGGGAAGCAGGCTTCTTCCGTGGCGCTCGGATCGCCCGACGGCCCTCGCTGCAGGACGATGATCCTCTCCTCGCCGGGTGCAAGCGACTCGACGTAGCCCGGGATGTTCTCGGGTGTCGAGATCGGGGCCGACGCCGGGCACCCGTAACCTCCGTAGACGGTCGGACCGTTGAGGGTCAGATCGTCCAGGACCGCCGGCGCCTGTGCGCCCGGGACGATGGTCGACGGGTAGGTGCCGAGGTGATCGCCTGTGGTGATCTCGAAGTCACCGACGCGGTACGGTCCGAAGTCCTCGTCGGTCGCGATGAAGAACTCGTTGTCGAGCGTGAACTCGGCCTGGTGGCCGTTGCCCTCCGGCGTGAGACTTGCCCCAGTCGATTCGAGCAGTTCGGGGTCGGGATTCGTGAAGTCGGTGTCGCCGATCAAGACCGGGTTCACGGGGTTATTGACGTCGAGCAGCACGTAGCCGCCATCCCAGTAGGATGCCAGCAGGGTCCAAACGCCGTTGATCCTCTTCACGGTCATGTCGTGAAGATCAGAGTCGGTCAAGCCGATCGAGGGTTGGCTGACGTCATAGTCGTTGAGGTCGTATTCAGCGATGAGCCGAGGCCGCATCGGGTTGGTGATGTCGAGGATGTCGACATCCGGGAACTCGGAGCTGTCCTGCATCACGATGTATGCCTTGGCCCCGGCGTCCCAGGCGAAGGCACTATGCGTGCTGTTGGTATCGCCGCGAACACCGCTGCGATCGCCGAAGTTTTCCGAGAGCCGCTTCGGGTTCGTCGGATCTGTGACGTCCCAGAGCGACACGCCGCCCTTGCCGTTCTTGCCGCACTGCTCGTTGTTCATTACGAGCATGTCGCCGTTGAAGAACTTCGTGGTGATATTGGCGACGTGCATGCCCTCACCCGGCCGCGTGTCCTGGTGGGACGGGATGAAGCCGATCTCGACGGGGTTTTCGAGGTCCCTGATGTCGACGATCCAGGCCCCTGCATCGGGGCTGTTCTGACCGCCGGTCTCCGGACCCGCGCAGTCGTCCTCTCCCCAGTTCGCGAGGTAAGCCGTCTCGCCGTCCGGACTGACCGCCACGTCCGCCACGAGGTCGTTGTGGGCGCCACTCAGCTTGAGGTCGCTGAGCAGATCCAGGTCTCCCCAGGCTCCTGGGCCGGTGAGGTGGCCATCCGTGGGGCCATGGAGCCCCTTGACCGGGGCGGCATCTTTGTCGACCGCTCCATCGTGTGCGGCGACTACGCTCGAGAATCCAAGCAATAGTGCCAGGGGTAATACAGCGAAAGTGCCGAAACGGTGCCTCATGATCCTCCTCCTACGCCGATCCGCGACCCCCGGCGGTCGGCAATGACCTATCGATGCCGCGCGATGCCCACTGGCATGCCCTCGGTTGGTGAGGACAACAGCCTTGCAAGGTCGTGCGCGGTCTGAACGTCACCGCACCCTACTTGGATAGTGGCGCTGGGTCAATCTCCGTTGCCAGGCTACGCGAACGTGGCTACCACAGATTGGTGCTCACGCGCACCACCATCGGGAGCGTTCCATGCGGCCGTAAGCGTGCCCGCCGTCAGCGCTTGGCGAGGGTCCAGGCCGTGGCGACCAGTGCGACGAAGACGACGGCCCACAGCAGGCCTCCCGGCAGGGCCCGTTCGCCGGCGTTGACGATGCCGCGCAGCGCCGCCCCGATCGCATCGAATGCGCCGCCAACCAGCGAGGTGACGCCGTTCCCGACCGACGTCCCGAGTCCGTCCATGCCATCCAGTGTCCGTTGGTCGTCAACAGGCCCTGACGCCGACGCACCCCACCGAACCGCCGTCGACGGGCACCGGCTCCGGCTCGCGTCGGTGGGGCGGCTGCGGCCGGCCAAGGGTGAGCCTGATCGCTGTGCTTGATCGATCGCAGCCGGTGCGCGAGGAGCTCCGGCTCGAAATCGACGATCCGGCGACGATCTGGCAATGCAGCTCCTCGTGACAGACCCCAGATCGATCAATGGCACCGATCATCGGCGGCGCGGGCCTGGATCTTGGCCCCAGCCCGGCGATCAGCCCGTCTCGACCACGCGCGCGCCGTGATTGCGCGGTTCGACCACCGCGACGCGACCGGGCAGGTCCGTGTCGGCGGCGACGGCCATGAACGCCGCCTCGATCCGGGCGATGTCGGCCATCGAATCGGTGAAGGCGAGGACGGTGGACCCGGCGCCCGACAGACACGCCCCGAGCGCCCCGGCGTCGCGAGCCGCCTGCACCAGTCGTGGCAGCTGCGGGTAGACGGTCGCTCGATACGGCTCATGGATGCGGTCCACCGTCATGTGCCGCAACAGGTCCGTCCGGCCCGCGGCGAGGCCGGCGACACCGACCGCAACGGCCCCGAGGTTGGCCACGGCGTCGGCCAGCGGCACGGTCGCCGGCAAGGCCTGCCGCATCTCCCGGGTCGAGAGCCGCAGCTCCGGGATGAACAGGACCGCCCGCAGGTCACGCGGCGCATCGAAACGCAGGGCCTCGACGTGCGTTGCATCACCGGTCGCGACGACGAACCCGCCCAGCAACGCCGCGGCTGCGTTGTCCGGGTGCCCCTCCACGGCCGTGGCGAGGCGCATCATCGCGGCCATGTCCAGGGCACCACCCATGAGCACGTTGGCGGCCACGATCCCCGCCACCGTGGCGGCCGCCGAGGACCCGAGACCTCGAGCCAGCGGGATCTGATTGCGCATGTCGATGCGCCAGCCGACGCCGTCCGGGATCGGCCCACGAACCTCGATCAGGGCCGCCTCGAGACCGCGCACGAATCGGTTGTCGCGGTCCTCCGTCAGCTCGTTGCGACCCTCACCCTCGATCGTCAGCTCGATCCCGCCGCGGCTCCAGCTGCGGACCTCGACCTCGATTCGGTTGGCAAACGCCAGGGCGACGCCCAGGCAGTCATAGCCCGCTCCGAGATTGGCGGACGACGCCGGCACGTCGACTGCGACCCGCCGACCATCGAGCTCCGCGAGCCAATGGGCCACCATGTTCGTCAGCCCCAGCCCAACGCCACGGCGACCGAGCCGAGGGTCGGCTGCGCCTCGATCACGGACGCCACCTGGCGCTCGGCCGTGTGCGGGTCCTTCAATCCGTGACCGGTCAGAACGGCCACGATGAGCGCGTCCGGATCCACGAGGCCCGCCTCGGCCATCTTGCGCACGCCCGCGACGCTGGCCGCCGACGCGGGCTCACAGAACACACCCTCGGTCCGGGCAAGATCGCGGTACGCGGCGAGGATCTCGTCATCGGTGACGGCATCGATCCGGCCGCCACTCTCGTCGCGCGCCGCAACGGCCTTTTCCCACGAGGCCGGGTCACCGATGCGGATCGCGGTGGCGATCGTCTCCGGACGGTCCACGCGCCGGCCGTGGACGATGGGTGCCGCGCC
Organism: Chloroflexota bacterium; assembly: GCA_031407755.1. Classification (GTDB taxonomy): domain Bacteria; phylum Chloroflexota; class Limnocylindria; order Limnocylindrales; family CSP1-4; genus SPCO01. The sequence continues at coordinate 5,056 of JANOIS010000161.1, forward strand.
GGCGGCCTGAAAGCCCCACAGCGCCGGAGTGGTGGCGGTCAGCCCGGCCTCGGCGTAATCACGGAACCCGGCCCAGTAGGCGCTGATGTTGCCGGCGTTACCGACCGGGATGGCCAGGATGTCCGGCGCCCGGCCCAGGTCGTCACAGATCTCGAAAGCGCCGGTCTTCTGACCATCGAGGCGGAACGGATTGACCGAGTTGACCAGGGTCACGGGGTGGTCGTCCTGTTCGGCAAGTGCGCGCACGATCGACAACGCCTGGTCGAAGTTGCCATCGATGGCCACGACCCGGGCGCCAGCCACGAGCGCCTGCAACAGCTTGCCGAGTGCGATCTGGCCCTTTGGCAGGATGACGATGACCTCGAGACCGGCGGCAGCGCCGTACGCCGCCGCGCTGGCCGACGTGTTCCCGGTCGAGGCACACACGATGGCCCTCGCTCCGGACTCGACGGCCTTGGCCACGGCCACGACCATGCCGCGGTCCTTGAACGAACCGGTCGGGTTCTGGCCCTCGACCTTGAGGTACAGGTTGGGGGCCCCGATCGCGGCTCCCAGGCGACCGGCCCGAACCAGGGGCGTTGCGCCTTCGCCAAGGGTGAGCGCTGGGGTCTGGTCCGTGATCGGCAGGAACCGCCGGTAGCGCTCCATCAAGCGGGGCCGTGCCGGCACGTCAGTCATCGACCGGGTAGAGCGTCACATCGACGCCGTCGGGCAGGATCGCGCGGAAGGCAGCCTTGGCCTCGGCAAGCGTCACGACCTCGCTCCGGATCGCCGTGCCATCCTCGAACTCGACCGCGGCGGCTTCGTCCAACGCGGTCGGCAGCTCGCCCTCGCGAACGGCCGGCACGAATGCGTACCAGTGGCGACGGCCGTCCAGCGGGTCGACCGCCGGTGTCGCCGCTGCCGTCGCGGGCGTGAGGCCGGCCCATGTGGAGCCCTGACCGCGGGCGATCGCCACGAGGTCACCGAGGACGGCACTGCTGGTAGCGGCACCCCCGGCCCCCGGACCGGACAGTCCGACCGTGCCAAGGGGCTCGGCATCGATCTCGACCCGGTTGGTGACGCCGTCCGTCCAGCCGAACGGGCTGTCTGACGGGACCGCGGTCGGGATCACGGCGGCTTCGATACCGTCGCCGCGCCGGGTGGCCGTGGCGAGCAGCTTGATGGACAGTCCGAGGGCCGCCGCGCCCTCGATCTCCAGGTCCGTGACGCCGGTTATCCCCGGCCGACCATCGCCTCGCGCTGTCGGGGGACGGCGGCCGACCGTCGCCGGGTCGAGCCACAGGCCGAACGCCAGGCGGGCGAGGATCACGAGCTTGTGGACGGCATCGTCGCCTTCGACATCGCTGGTCGGGTCGCGTTCGGCGTAGCCCAGCTCCTGCGCGTCGATCAGGACCTCGTCGTATGGCCGGCCGTCCTCCGTCATGGCGCTCAGGATGTAGTTGGTCGTGCCATTCACGATCCCGCGAACCCTCATGACCCGGTTGCCGGCGAGGTCCGCCGCGAGCGGGCCCAGGACCGGGATCCCGCCCGCGACGGCGGCCTCGAAACGGAGCGCCGCGCCGGTCCGGCGAGCGACCGCCTCAAGATCCGGGCCGTGGAGCGCGAGGACATGCTTGTTCGCGGTGACGACCGGCTTGCCGGCACCGAGCGCGGCCGCGATGAGGGTCCTGGCGGGCTCCTCGCCACCCATGACCTCCACGATCACGTCATTCTCAGGGTCCGCCACGAGGTGGGCCGGAGCGTCCGTCAGGAGGTCCCCGGGGATGGTGCCGTTTGCCGCGGCTTTGGCCATGTCCCGCACGGCCACGGCGACCAGGGCGATGGATCGACCATCGCCCGTCGCGAGACGCTCCGGGTATGCCAGCAGGGCCTCAACGACGGCCCCACCGACGGTCCCGGCACCGAGCACGGCGACACGCAGCGGCGGACGGCTCACTAACGGGGCTCGGGACGGGGAACGAGCATTGCCCGGAATGGTAGCGGAACCCGACCGCGCCGCCCCGTCGCCGCGCCGCCTCCGCGCCGTTGCCCGCCCCGCGTTCGCCGGACCTCAGCCCGACCTCCAGCCGGGAGCCGAACCCTCCGGCCCTAGATGGACATTCACCGGGCGACTACGGCCCGCCCGTGAGGGCCCGGATCGGTATGGCCGTAGGGAAACGGCCACCCCGGCCCGCTGCAGGGGCGCCCTTGAGGGCCCTGACCGCGTGGCCGCCGCCGTAGTCACCGGGTGAATGTTCCGCTAGGGGTCGCGGAACTACCCCCGCCCCCAGTGCCCATAAGGAACGGCGAGACGTCCGCCCATGACATCCCGCCCACCTCCGGCCCGCCGACCTCCGGAGCCGCGGAGCCACCCGGCCCGCGGAGCCACGCAACGCGGAATCCGAACGCCGCCGCTCCGGCCGCGTCCCAGTCGTTGGCGGTCACGAACCCGATCTCGGGCGGCGGCAGACCAGAGGCCCGCACCGCCATGGCGTACACGCGAGGATCCGGCTTGTACCGACGCACCGCGTCAACGGACAGGACATCGTCGAAGGTATCGCCGAGCTCCGAGTCGCCAAGCGCCCGATCGAGCATCGCGCGGCTCCCGTTCGAGAGCACCCCGAGCCGCAGCCCGGCCGCGCGCAGCGTTTCGATCACGGGCGGCGCCTCCGCCCGCACCGGCAATCGATCTAACGCTCCCTCGAGCGCCTCCACCCCACCGATATCGAACCGGGCCCCCATCGCCCGCAGCGCCGCCGCCGTGACCACCTCAAAGTCGGCCCAGCGGCCCATGATCGTGCGTAGCCAGGTCAGGCGCAGCTGTTCCGCCCGCCAGGCTCGCGCAAATTCGGCGCCGCGGCCCGGCGCGACCGCCTCACATGCCGCATCGAGCGGACCGAGGTCCAGCAGCGTGCCATACAGGTCGAAATAGACGGCCCCGACCCGGCCCAGGTCACGTCTCATCCGACGGCGGCGCGCAACTCGGCCAGCGCCTCGCGCGCCTCCTCGACCGAGCCCTCGTCCTCGATGGTGGTGATGTCGCCCGGATCCAGTCCCGCCACGACGGCTTTCAGCACCCGGCGCATGATCTTGCCGGACCGCGTCTTGGGTAGCAGATCCACGAACGACAGCTCACCGATGACCGCGATCGGCCCCAGATCGGCTCGAACCGTCGCCAGAAGCTCGGCCCGCAGCGTATCGGACGCCTCGAACCCATGTTTGAGGACGATGAACGCGGCGATCACCTCGCCCCGCAGCTCGTCCGGTCGACCGGTCACGCCCGCCTCGGCCACGGCGGGGTGGCCCAGGAATGCCGTCTCGACCTCGATCGTGCCCAATCGATGGGAGGCGATCTTGATGATCTCGTCGGCGCGGCCGGCGAACCAGACGTAGCCATCCTCATCGATGTGCGCCGCATCGCCGACGTAGTAGGAGCCCGGGATGCGGGTCCAGTAATCGATGCCGTAGCGCTCTTCTTCTCCCCACAGGCTCGCGATCAATCCCGGGAACGGCCGACGCAGGACCATGATCCCCTTCTCGCCCACCGGCAACTCCACGCCATCGAGCGCGACGACGGCTGGCTCCGTCCCGGGCAGCGGCAGACCCGCCGACCCGGGCTTGATCGGGAGCAGCCCCAACCCGTAGGGATTGCCGAAGATGGGGCCACCCGTCTCGGTCTGCCACATGTGATCGATGACCGGCACGCGGTTCTCGAACACCTCCTCCTGGAGCCAGCGCCAGGCGGGCGCATTGAGTACCTCACCGGCACACACGACCCGTTCCAGGCTGGACAGGTCGTGCGCCCGGGCTGGTTCGACGCCACTGCGCATCAGCAGACGCACGCCGGTCGGGGACGTGAAGACCCCCTGGACCCGCAGTTCCTCGATGAGCGCCCATGTCGCGTCCGCGCCGGGATGGTCCAGGGCTCCTTCGTAGGCAACCGTCGTGCAGCCCGCCATCAGCGGCGCGTACACGATGTAGCTGTGGCCCACGATCCAGCCGATGTCGGACATGGACCACCAGACCTCGCCGGCCCGCAGACCCATCAGCCAGCGGCCCATCGCCGCGATCTGGACCTGGTTGCCGCCGTGGGTATGGACGGACAGTTTGGGCTTGGCCGTCGTGCCCGAGGTCGCCAGGATGTAGGCCGGATCGTTCGCCTCCATCTCTTCGTGGTGGTCAGGGTGCCCGGCGCCACCGGCGAGGAACGCATCCCAATCGATCTTTGGCGGGCCGGCGGGGGCGTTGGTTGGGTCGCCGCCGCGGCGGAGCATCACGATGTGCTCGACGGCACCCGGGTCGTCGCGAAGCGCCGCGTCCACGATTCCCTCGAGCGGCACGTCCTTGCCCTTGCGGTAGGTCAGGTCCGAGGCCACGACCACCCGCGAGCCGCAGGCGCGGATCCGATCACCGAGCGCCCCGCCCCCAAAGCCTGCGAATACGACGGCATGGATGGCCCCGATGCGGAGCACGGCCAGCATCGTCGCGATGGCCTCGATCGTCGTCGGCATGTAGATCGTCACCCGGTCCCCACGCCCGACTCCGAGCGCCCTGAGTGCGGCCGCGATCCGGCGGACCTCCTCCAGTAGTTCACCGTACGTGAGGGCGCGGCGGCCACCACGTTCGTCGGCACCGATCAGGGCCGTCTGGTCGCCCCTCCCCTGCGCGATCTGGTGATCGAGCGCCGTCCAGGCCATGTTCGTCCGGCCACCCACGAACCAGCGGAAGGTGGGTGGCTCATGGATGAACGTCCGGTCCGGCCGGCGGAACCACGGCACAAACTCGTCCGCGACCTCGCCCCAGAACCGCTCCGGGTCCGCACTGGCCGCCGCGCGCATCCGCGCCAGGGGGTGGGTCCCGTCTGGATGTACCGGCGGGGGCTGGGCCATGGCGTGCTCTCCTCGTGGACCGCCGACTCGGGTTTTTGCGCGGTCGAGACGCATCCTAGCCGAGGACGCGTGGGCCGCCTACCGGCTCGATCCGGCGACGGTCGAGCTACGGCGGCTGTACGTGCGACCGATCGCGCGGGGCACCGGGCTGGGTCGACGGCTGTCCCGGCGGTGATCGACCACGCTCGGTCGCGATCGGCCACGCACGTCCACCTCGATACGTCCGCGACGCTGATGCCCGCCGCGGTGCGCCTGTACAAGGCGCTCGGCTTCCGGGAGATGGCCGCGAAGGACTACACGGACGTGCCGGGCATCGTGGGCATGGAGCTGGTCGTCTGAACTGGCCGCGTCGTCATTCGCCTACGGTGGCCCCTAGTGGCCCCGCTTCCGCTCCGCGAAGGCTCGCAGGCGAGCCTGGGTGTCCGGCGACCGGAAGCACGCGACCTCGGCGTCGAGCTCGCTCTGGGTCGCCTCGGCGAACGAGCTCTCGAGCGCGCGGTGGAAGCCGAGCTTCGTCCACTCGACCCCGACGCGCGGGAAGGCGGCAAGCTTGTGGGCGAACGCCTCCGCCTCCTCGAGGAGCGCGTCGGGCTCCACGACCCGGGAGATTAGGCCGATCCGCTCGGCCTCGTCGGCATCGATGGGCTCGGCGTCGAGCGTCAGGTACATCGCGCGGCCGAGGCCGACGATCCGCGGCAGCAGCCAGGTCATACCGCTCGTCGGGCTGAGGCCCAGGGGCGTGTCCGGCAGCCCGAACTTGGTGCCGCGCGCGGCGAACCGCACGTCGCACAGCAGCGCGAGCTCGAAGCCGCCGGCCAGCGCGTAGCCGTACACGGCCGCGATGATCGGTTTCGGGCACGCGCGGAAGGCGGCCGCGACGCGCATGTAGCGCGCGATGGTGTCGGCGAACTCGGTCTCGTCCATGCCGGACATCGCGGTGATGTCGCCGCCCGCCGAGAACGCCCGGCCGCGCCCGGTCAGCACCGCCGCGCCGATCGACTCGGATCCCGCGATCGACTCGATCGCCTGCAGCAGTCCGTCGAGCATCTCCGCCGTGATGGCGTTGAGCTTCTCGGGCCGCGCCAGCGTGATGACGGCGACGTCGCCCCGGTTCTCGACCGCGATCACGGTCATGGCGCGACCTCTCCTCGATAGCTGCGGATGACGCGGCGCGTCTTGCCCTCGGTCGCCATCGAGCCAGGCTCGACGAGCCGCACGTCAGCGGTGAAGTTCACGTCGGTCTGGAGCCGCTCGACGATCTCGCGCGCGAGCTCCTCCCGCCGCTCGACCGGCACGTCGCCGGCCACCTCGACGGTCAGCGGCACGGGGTAGTCGATCGGCGGCGGCCGGTCGAGGTCGACCCGGAACTCGCCGGTCACCCGTGGCGCCAAGCGCAGGAGCGCCGCGTGGATCGCGAGCGGGAAGACGTTGACCCCCTTGACGATGAACATGTCGTCCGACCGACCGAGGATCCGGAAGCGGAAACTCGTGCGCCCGCACCGACACGGTTCCGTGAAGAGCTGCATCAGGTCGTGCGAACGCATCCGCAGCAGCGGGCTCGCCTCGCGATGGATCGAGGTGTAGACGACCTCGCCCTGCTGCCCATCGACGAACGGCAGGACGTCGCCGGTGTCGGGGTCGATGAGCTCGGCGATGGCGATGCCCGTCCCGCCGAAGTGCACGCCATCGAGCTCGTCGCACTCGCCGGAATGGAGCCCCAGCTCGCCGGTCCCGTACTGGTCGCGAGCGACCATGCCGAATGTATCCTCGATCCGCTCGCGGTAGCCGGGCACCTGGAGGCCGGCCTCGCCCGAGAAGTAGCCCCTCCGCAGGCCGACCGAGCGCGGCTCCATCCCAAGGTCACGGGCGACCTCGGCCAGGCGGATGGCGTAGGACGGCGTGGCCCAGACCCCGACCGGCTCCTTGAGGCCGGCCATCATCGTCAGCAAGCGCTCGGTGTGGCCGACGCCGAACGGGATCGTCGCAGCCCCGAGCGTCTCGAAGGTCAGGTGGTCGCTCAGGCCGCCCGAGTACAGGTTGTAGTTCATGCACTCGAAGACGATGTCGCCCGGCCGGCAGCCCATCGTCCACAGCGCCATCGCGCCGACCTCGCCGTAGTCCGCGATGTCGCGCCGGGTCAGGCCGATCCGGATCGGCTGGCCGGTCGTGCCGCCGGTCGCCTGGATGCGGACGATCCGGTCAAGCGGTGCGCACTGGTTGACGCCGATGAGGGTGCCGTCCGCCTGGGACGCCGCGACCTCGGTCTTCTCCATGAACGGGATGCGGGCGAGGTCCTCGACGTTGCGGATGTCCCTGGGCCGCACCCCGCCGGCGTCGAGCTTGGAGCGGAAGAAGTCGCTCGTCGCCGCGTCATAGGTGATCTGCCCGATGAGGCGGTCGTCCTCGAGGCGGCGTCTTGCCGTCAGCGAGATGGTCTCGAGCTCTTCGTTCCAGAAGGTGCGAGCCACGCGTCGATCGTACCCCATGGGAGGCCATCCGGATGACGCGAGACTCAGTCGCGCGGCTCCAGGATGACGACCGCGGTCTCGGTCGGGCGCCGCGTGGCGTAGCCATCGACGTCATCGCCGAAGTCGTATCAGCGCTTCCACAGTCGATCGCGCTCCTCGCCGACGGCGGTGCGGCCGCGCACGGTGCGGGTGCCGGTCTTGAGTTCGACGGTCGCGTCCGGCTTGGCCTGGAGGTTGAGCCACCAGGCGGGCTCGGGCTCCATCCAGCCAGTCCACGCTCGTGGAGGCGGCAGGCTGTTCGCGGCTGAAGATCTGGGCAGTGTGCGAGCCGACCAGCGTGAGCAACATGGTGGACAGGACGTACTGGCGGTCGCGTCCCGGATCTGCTGTAAAAGTTCTGACGGCAGAGGCTCCTCGGCATGGGTAGGTTAGGCGATCTGCTCCTCCATTTGCGGGGTCGAACGGGCGGCGACGAGGACGGCGATCTGGTGGCCCTCGGGGAGAGTCAGACCGAGGCCACGACCGCCGACGATGACGAGGTCCATGACCGCCCAGGCCATCGTCAGGCACGAGGTCTCGCCGGGAAAGCGCCCGATGACCTTGGTCCGCCGCCGGGGTTCCTCCAGCGACCGTTCCAGCAGATTGATCCGCGACATCGACCGTCCGACCAACGAAGAGCGGGCAGATTCCACTCCCAGTAGACGGATGGCGACTCCGGGGCGCTCAACGACGCCATCGAGCCCTCCCAGAGCCGATCTGGCCGCGCATTCGTGCGTGACCCGGCAATCCCGCCGGCCGAATCGAGGGCGGTCTCGCCGTAAACCAGGGCGGTACGCTCAGCGGTATCGTGGCATTGGAATCTCGCGGCGCTTGGGCCCGCCCGCGCCGGGCCGGTGGCCAATCGCGCCCGCCGCCGGCCCCGTGCCGCCCGCACGACCCCGCCCGTCTGGCCTCGCAACGCCCGACCGACCCGCGCCACGCCCGGTGAGGTCCGGATCATGGCGTGGGCGGTGTTTCCCCCTCCGAACCACTGTGGTCGACCGGCTCCGGAGCATCCAGGTCACTTGGTTTCGAGTACAGGCATCGACCGATCGGGCAGGCCACCCTAGCAGCTACTTGCGTACCGTCGGCAAGGTCAAACACGATGACGTAGTCCGGCGCGGACAACACGTGGCCGGGCTTGAGGTAGGGAGAGTAAACACGAAAGATGCCGATCGTCTTCGAGTCCAGTGCGTGTCTCTTGATCACGGCATCCCTGGCGATCTGCACGACTTCATCACATTGAGCGTTGGTCGCCTTGATCACGGCCTCCGTTACCTGGTAATCGTGAGGACGGGAAGGATCGAACGGGCACTCGATCTGGCCTGCGACCTTGTATTCGTCCACGACCGTCTCGGGTGCGAGCAGCCCTGGTTCGGCGGGGGACGGTCCCGTCGATTCGGGTGCTGTTGGTGCGGGCGCGGTGGGCGCGGGTGCCGTGAGCGCGCCCCCGCCCGTAGGCAGGGCGCTCGTACACCCGACTAGCGTCAGGGCCAACACCCACAACGTGCGTCGCAACATGACGTTTCTCCTGTTTGTCTGTTGTCGCATGGGTCAGCAGGTCGGGGCAAGGGGGAGGCCGTTGTCGGCGGTATAGCCATTGAGCGAGGCCTGACTGGGGTCAATGGGACCCGAGTAGGTGTTGATGCTTTGCGAGGCCTAAAGCCTCCGCCCTCTGCCCTGACGCGTCGTGTCACGGCAGATTCTACTTCCAGTAGACGGATGGGAACTCCGGGGCGCTTAACGACGACATCGAGCCCTCCCAGAGCCGAACTGGCCGCGCATTCGTGCGTGGCCCGGCGATCCTGCCGGCCGAATCGAGGGCGGTGTCGCCGTGAACCAGGGCGGTGCGCTCAGCGGTATCGTGGCATTGGAATCCCGCGGCGCTTGGGCCCGCCCGCGCCGGGCCGGTGGCCAACCCGCGCCCGCCGCCATCCCCGTCCGCCCGGCGCTACCCCCGCCTGCATCCCCCGCCCGCGCCACGCCCGGTGAGTCCCGGATAAGGGCCGTCCGCTACACTCGGGCCTCGATGACGACCGAGATCGCTTCTGCCCCGGCGCCGGTCGCCGCGCCCACGCCGAGGCCGCGGATCTTTTCCGGGATCCAGCCGTCCGGCGCGCCCCACCTGGGCAACGATCTGGGTGCCATCCGCAACTACGTGAAGCTCCAGTGGGAGTACGAGGCGATCTACTGCATCGTCGACTACCACGCCCTCACGAGCCTGCATGACCCGGTCGCTCTGAGGACCCGCACCCGCGAGATGGCGGCCACGCTCCTCGCTCTGGGCCTGGACCCCGAACGATGCACGCTGTTCGTCCAGAGCCATCGGCCGGAGCACACGGAGCTCGCCTGGCTGCTGACCACGGTCACCCCGGTCAGCTGGCTGGAACGCACACCGACCTACAAGGAAAAGAAGCTCAACCAGCCCGACGACGTGAACCACGGCCTGCTCACCTACCCCGTGCTCCAAGCCGCGGACATCGTCATCTACAAGGCGTCGCTGGTGCCGGTCGGCAAGGATCAGGCCGCCCACCTGGAACTGTCGCGCGAGATCGTCCGCCGTTTCAACACCCTGTATGGCGACACCTTCCCGGAACCCCAGGCCGCCCACACGGACGCCCCCATCGTGCTTGGCACGGACGGCGTCAAGAAGATGAGCAAATCGATCGGCAACACCATCGAGATCCTGGCCGAGCCGGATGTCATCCGCGGCCAGATCATGAGCATGGTCACGGATACCAGGCGGATCAAGCGCACGGATCCGGGACGCCCGGAGGTCTGCAACGTGTGCCAGCTCCACCGGCATTTCGGGGATGACTACGAGGAGATCTGGGACGGCGAGCGGACGGCCCGGACCGGCTGCGTGGACACCAAGAAGCTTCTCGTGGAGCGGGTCGTCGCCCATTACGCCGGCGCGCGCGAGCGCTACCGCGAGCTCATGGCGGACCCCGCCCGGATCGACCGCATCCTCGACGACGGCGCCGAGCGCATCCGCCCGATCGCCGCGGCCACGATGGCCGAGGTGCGCGAAAAGATGGGTCTCCGCTAGCCCGCAGGGGCGAGCGTGTGCTACGATGTGTGCATCAGATTCACACTCGGAGCCACATCATGGCACTCACCCGTACCAACATCACCCTGCCGGAGGAGACCCTGGCGCTCGTGGACGCGGTCGCCGGGCCGCGCGGCCGCAGTCGATACATCGCCGATGTCGTCATGAAGCAGGTCCGCCGAGACAACGCCCGGATGGTGTTCGAGAAATACGCCGGTTCGATGAAGGACTCAACGACGTGGGGACGCACGGACGAAGAGGTCCTCGAAACCCTCCGCGAACTGCGCGACGACACGGAGCGAGAGCGGAAGATCTGGGGGCCCTACGAAACCGAGGACAAGGATGCGCTACCTGCTGGACACGACGGTGCTGATCGATCACAGCCGCGGCCAGGCGGGCGCGACCGAACTCGTGCGAAGGCTATTCAGCGAGCCGAATGATCTCCTCGTGTGCGATGCCGTCGTCGCCGAAGCGCTATCGAGCGGACCAGACTGGGAGATCGCCGCGATGTCGGCGATGATCGAGGCCCTGGAATACGTTGCCACCCACCCGGACTCAGCACGCTGGGCCGGAGCCTCGCGTCGTCGACTCCAGCAGACCAGCCCGCGGCGGCTCGGGGATGCGCTCATCGCCGGGGTCGCCTGGTTCCACGATGCCACCGTCGTGACCCGCAACCCGCGCGACTTCGAGGTCCAGGGCGTCCCGGTCCTCGGCTACGCATGAGCCACTGATTGAACCCGTGGAACTGACCTCGCGCCAGCGGCGTTGGCTGGATACGCTCCTGATCCTCTCGACGATCGCCGTCGGCTTTGTGGTTGTCGGGTTCGTCGTCCAGGGGATCGGGCTATTCGCCGACATCCTGCTGTCGTTCTTCCTGGCCTGGCTGCTGGCATTCATCATCAGCCCGATCGTCACACGCATCGTGAGCGTCATCCCGCGCCTGCCGCGCGTGCTCGCGACGGTCCTTGTGTACAGCGCCATCGTCGCCGCCCTCGTATTCATCATCCTCATCGTCACGCAGGCCCTGTCCACCTCGATCAGCCAGTTCGTCGCAGACCTTCCGGAGATCCGCGCCAACATCGATTCCATCGTGGCGCCATGGCAGGGCTGGCTCGATTCGATCGGTCTCCCCCAGGTGGACCTGTCGACGCAGGCGCTGGCCATCCTCGACAATCTCGACGACGTCGCGGCCCAGCTCATCGTGCCCTTGCAATCGATCGCCGTGGCCAGCGTCGGGGCCATCGGCACGATGCTCATCGTATTTATCCTGTCCATCTACATGGTCATCGATCGCGACCAGATCATGGCCTTCATGTTTCGCCTAGTCCCACCGACCTACGCCACGGAAGCGCGCCTGCTCCAGACGTCTGTGGCCCGCTCGTTCGGCGGCTTCCTTCGCGGCCAGGCCGTCATGGGCATCGTCTATTTCGCCATCGCGCTGCTCACGAGTCTCGGCCTCGGCCTGGAGCTCGCCCCGCTGACCTCGGTCGCCGCCGGGGTGCTCATGGCCATCCCGTTCTTCGGGCCGTTCCTGGCCTGGGCCCCACCGATCCTCGTCGCCATCGTCACCCAGTCGGACGGCCTGCTGCCGGCCGCGCTGCTGATGGGCGGGGGCTGGATGTTCGTGATGAACGTCATGCAGCCACGGATCATGCAGGACGCGGTCGGCATCCATCCCATCGTCGTGCTCGGATCCGTGCTGATCGGGTCGCGCATCGCCGGCATCCCCGGTGCCATCTTCGGCATCCCCGTGGCCGCCGTCGTGTCCTCGTTCTTCTTTCACTTCCTGCGGCTCTCGTCGGGCGACCGATCCGTCGCGGACCGAGCCGCCAGACGGGTGGGTGAGCGCGAGGGTCGGCCGATCCGGGTGCCCCGTGAACCGGGCCCGGGTCAGGCCATGGATCTCGATGAGGTGGATGACCATGAGCGCTGAGGACCCCCCGCGCCGGCACGAGGTCCCGGACATGACCCGCGAACGGGCGCGCGGGGAGCGCCGCGACGTGGACAAGGAACGTGGCGAACCGCTGGCGGGTAGTGCGTCACGCGGCGGCCCTCGGGCGCTGCGCACGCCGAAGCGACCGGTCCCCGAGTACGCGACCCGGCCGCGGATCCTGGTCACCAACGACGACGGCGTCGAGTCGCGCGGTCTGCTCGCGCTCAAGCAGGCGCTGGAATCCATCGGTGACGTCACGGTCGTGGCCCCGGACACCAACCAGAGCGCGGTCGGGCATCAGAAGACCCTGATGCGGCCGCTTCGCGTCCGGGAACGGATCCTGGCCGACGGATCGATGGCCTACTCCGTGGACGGCTCCCCGACCGATGCCGT
>JANOIS010000163.1:0-7453 GCA_031407755.1 Chloroflexota bacterium
ACTATTGCGTGGACGAAGTGGCCGATCACACGCTGGTGCTGCTCCTGTCGGCCTGGCGCCGGATCGCGCAGATGCAGGCGATCTGGCAGGCCGGTCGCTGGGTGGATCCGGCGCGCGTCCCGCCGGTCCAGCGCATCCGCGGCCGACAACTCGGGGTGGTCGGGTTCGGACGCATCGGTCAGGCGGTCGCCCGTCGGGCGCTCGCCTTCGGCTGGGAGGTGATCGTCCACGATCCGCTGGTCGCCGCCGGGGACATCCGTGCGTCGGACGCGTCTCCTGCCAGCCTCGACGAACTGTTTGCGACGAGCGACGCAGTGACCCTGCATTGCCCGCTGACCCCGGCGACCGAGCATCTCGTGGATGCCGACCGACTGAGCCGTGTCCGACCCGGCCTGGTTCTCGTCAATACGAGTCGGGGCGGCCTGGTCGACCTGTCTGCCGTTGGCCCTGCGCTCGACGTCGGCCGCCTGGGGGCGCTCGCCCTGGATGTCGTGGAAGGCGAACCTGCCCCCGATCTCACGAATCCGCTGTTCCGACGGCCGGAGGTCGTCCTCACGCCGCACCTGGCCTGGTATTCGCTGGAGTCGCGCCGGGACCTCGCCCTCTATGCAGCGGAGGAGGCGTACCGCTATCTCTCCGGCGAGCGACCACGGCACCTCATCAACCCAGACGCACGGCGGACCCCCGGTTGATCATCACGGACGTCCGGCTGATCGATGGGATCGCCGACCAGGCGCGCGAGCACGTCGATGTCCTGATCGATAACGATGGGCGTATCGCGGCCGTCGACGACCACCGACCCGGGCTGCACGCCGCGCATGAGGGAACGGTCTGGCCGGGCGCCGGATCGACCCTGCTGCCGGGCCTCATCGACTGTCACGCCCACTACACCATCGACGCCCGGCTGGAGGTTGCCGACGGGATCCTGGACGCGCACAGGGCCGGACCGGCCGATGCCGCCTTCATCGGGGCCAGGAATACGGCCCTGGCGCTGCGCTCCGGGGTGACCACCGCGCGCAGCGGCGGCGCGGCACACGGTCGCGACCTTGCCCTGCGCGACGCGATCACCGCCGGGCACGTGCCGGGTCCCAGGCTCCTGGCCGCCGGGGGTGCGCTGACCATCACCGGGGGGCACGGCTGGCAGTTCGGGCACCAGGCGGACGGTGTCCACGAGCTGGTCAAACTCGCCCGGGCTCAGGTCCGTGACGGCGTGGACCACCTCAAGATCGTGGCCAGCGAAGCGGCGCAGATCACCACGGCCGTCGCCGGCGTTGAGGAGATGACCGAAGACGAGGTGCGCGCCATCGTGGCCGAGGCGCGTCGACTGCGCCGCAGGGTCATGAGCCACGCCCAGAGCTCTGGCGCCGTCATCGCCTCTGTGCGCGGCGGAGTGGATAGCGTGGAGCACGCCTTCCTCGCCGATCGCGAGGCCTTCGAGGTCATGGTCGAGTGCGGTACGACCCTCGTGCCGACCCTGACCGTGACCGATGTGTATCGCGATATCCCGGGTGTCAGCGAGGCGGTCCGGCAGCGTCAGGCCGAGTTGACCGGGCTGCACCGGGCATCGTGCGAGATGGCGATCCGGTTGGGCATCCCGATGGCGGCCGGCACGGACTGCGGCGTGCGCGGGGTCATGCCGGACATGGTCTGGCGCGAGATCTTCAACCTGTACGACCACGGGCTCTCGCCGATGGCCGCGATCAAGGCGGCCACGAGTGGGGCGGCCAGGTTGCTGGGCGTCGAGCTCGAGGCCGGTGCCGTGGCCGTCGGCCGACGGGCCGACCTGATCCTGGTCGATGGTGACCCGTTGGCGGACCTGCGCCGACTGTCCGACCCGCGGCTGGTCGTTCAGGGCGGTCGGGTCGTCCACACTCGGGACCGCGGCTGACCGCGTCTGACCGCGCCGTCCACGCTCGCCACCGCGTCAACCCGTCCCTCGCGCCGCCTCGACGGACTCCGCCATCGTCCGCAGAGGCGCCATCCGGCTGATGAGCGGCGCCGGATCGAGGGCCTCGGCCACTTCGTGAAGCGGCCCCATCGAGGCGATCTGGACCGCCTCGCCCATGCGCTCGATCTTGCGCCGCGCGGCGTGCCGGCCGATGGCGCGCAGGCTGCCGTTGGCGGCGATACCGACGCGCTCCACCGTCCGCCCGGCGTGTGCCGCCCAGGCCAGCGCCCAGACCATCACCTCCGTCTCGTCACGGGTCGGATCGGCGGCGTCGAGGGCGCCGATGACGATGCCACGCTCCGGTGGCACGGCGAAGACGAAACGCCAGGCGTCGGGACCGCCCAGTGCATCCACGAGATAGCTTCGGTGCGACCCGTCCAGGATGGTGGCATGTCCGGCCGGATGGACTGCGCCCCGATACAGCCCGAGGCTCAGGTGGTAGTCCGCCAGTCCCGCGGTCAGGCGCTCCTGCGTCGCGGCGTACCGTCGCCACTCGGCGGCGTCGTCACCGATCGTGGTGAGCGCGCCCTCATCGATCTGGATCACCGGGCAGCCGGCCTCCGCCAGGGCGTGCAGCTCCTGGTTGAGCGCTTCCGCGAGGGCAAGGGCGAGTCGCTCTCGGGCCGAACCGGCCGGCAGGGCCAGATGCGCAAGGGTGTACGGCCCGATGAGGACCTGCTTGACCAGCATGTCCGTCGCATGGTCCGCCCAGCGCCAGTCCTCGACGGTCAGCGGGCCACGCCAGCCGACCGTCCGGTCAAACCGCGGGACGCGGGCAGAGGCGCCGTCCGGCAGGCTGACGACGCGCTCCGTGGGTGTCCCGCCCAGACCCGCGATCTGGAGCGCGAGGCGATCATCGTGGGCGACGCCGCCGTCGCAGAGCATGGCCAGACCGGCCAATTCCTGTTCGGCGAGGACGACCCCGATGACCTCGCGCGTGATGTCACGATGCTCGGCGGGGCTGATCTCCCCGGTGGCCAGCCGGCCATCGGCCTGACCGAGCAGGTCCGGCTCCCCGGCCCGGGGCTCGCGGGGATAATCGGCGGCCAGGCAGGCGAACATGCGGCGGCTCCCGGAACATGAACACAGGGCGAAGGTCGTTCGCCCTGTGTCGTGCGGATCGGATGACCGATGGACGTCGGCCCGTTGGTGCGCCTACGCGCTCAGGTACTTGATGATCAGGTCCTGGACGCCGGTAACGGCGGCATCATGGGCCTGCTGGGCGGAGTACTCGCCCTTGATGATCTTGTTGACGACATCGTCGAAGACCGGCTCGTAGTTGTACGGTGTGGACCACAGGTTGGTCACGCCCTTGGCCTGGGCGGCATGGGCCGGGAGTAACGGCTGGGCAGCGATGACCGCCGGATCCGCCAGGATGGAGTTGCGCGTCGGCGGGAACAGCTCGGGCTTGGCCAGGCTGATCTTCAGCGCGACGTCCGGGGTGAACAGTCGGTTGAAGTAGCTCCAGGCGGCCTCAGGCTGCTTGGTCCACTTGTTGACGCCCGTGCCATCCGCTCCCTGCGCGGAGCCCGTCTTGCCGGACTCGATACCCGGGAACTGGCGAACCGCCAGCTTGCCGGCGGCAACCAGCTCGATCTCCGTGGGCTCGATGGCGGATTCGCTGTGCATGACCGTCGCCATGTTGCCCTTGGCGAATTCGACATACGCCTCGTGCTCGTTGGTGATGTTGAGATACTTGGGGTCCCAGAACCCGCTCTTGAGGCCGGCCTCGATCGTCTGGAAGGCGGACAGCCCCTCGGGGCCATCGAACTTCACCTGGGTCCGGTCCTCACTGAACATCGGATGCTGGGTCGAGTTGTAGATGTGGGTCCAGTACAGCTTGGCGAAAGTGCCACCGGCTCCCTGCCAGGGTTGAGCGCACGGGATGATCTTCTTCTCGACGAACTTGGGGGTCAGGGCGAACAGCGCTTCATAGCTGTCCGGCGGGTTGGCACCGTCCTCGCCGATGGCTGTGAACAGCTCCGGGTTCCACGTCCACAGCCAGGCGCTGAAATGGATCGGCAGGCCGCGCAGGACCTGGTCCGATTGCGTCGTGAAGCTCGGCAGGGCGGTCTGGATGAAGTCGCTCAAGTCCCCCGTGTAATTGTTCTCGAGGGGCAGCAGCAGCCGCGACCCGAAGCGCTGCATGAAGACGTCGTAGGTGTAGTGGAGATCCCACGACGCATCCTGGGTCGCGATGAAGCTCGCGTACTTGATCGACTTCTCGTCGAACGGGATGTTGGTGAACGTCGCATTACCGCCGGTCTCGGCCTTCCAGGCGTCGAGTCCCAGCTGGAACGCCGGGATCGAGTACCCGCCGGTGCTGTTGTTGAGGGTGATGCCCGCATAGCTCACGGGCGCGACGGTCGCGGGCGCCACGCTTGCCGGCGCGACGGTCGCGGGCGCCACGCTGGCCGGCGCGACGCTGGCCGGCGCGACGCTGGGCTGGGAGACGCCGCACGCCGCGACGAACGCCGCGGAACCCGCGATCAAGCCGCCCTTGAGCACGTCGCGACGGCTGATCGCCGCGTTCAGCCGGGGATTGGTCGTGTGCTTGTCGTCCGTCATTGTGTCCTCGCTAATCGGTGGATGGGGCTAGACCACACTGGCATCACGATACTTCCATCATCCCTTCACAAACCCTCCTGATAGGCCGGAGATGATCCGGCGGTGGAACAGCAGGACGAGGATAAGGCAGGGGATGACGGCGACGATGGCCGCCGCTGCCAGCAGGTTGGGTGGGGGCTGCTGGTTGAGTGGCCCTGGGAAGTTCTGGATACCCGTGATCAACCGGGTGATCGTGACCGCGTTGCGATTGCCCAGGATGACCGCGAACAGGAACTCGTTCCAGGTGCCGATCAGCACCAGCAGGGCGGCCGCCGCGATGCCCGGTCGGGCCGCCGGGATGGTCACCCGGAATAGCGTTCCCAATCGGGAGCAACCGTCGATCCGGGCCGCCTTCTCGAGGGACACCGGGACCTCCATGAAGAAGTTGCGCAGGAGCCAGATGGCCAGCGGGAGCCAGAACGCCACGTTGACGATGACCAGCGCGGCGATCGTATCGGTCAGGCCCAGGATCTGGAAGATGCGCAGGACAGGGATGGCCATGACGATGGCCGGGACCATCTGGATGAGGATCAGAAGGGCCAGGACCGTGGACTTGCCGGGCAGCTCGAAGCGCGCCAGGGCATAGGCGGGCGGGGCGGCCAGGGCGATGACCAACACGGTCGTCAGGAGCGCCGTCTGCAGGCTGACCGCCAGGGATCCAAGCCAGCGCGGGTCGGCGGCGATGATCTGATAGCCGTCCAGCCACAGGTCCGTGGTCAGGGCCGGCGGCTGCTGGGCGAGGGCCTGGAACGGCTGGAGGCTCGCGATCAGCATCCACACGATCGGTGCGGCGAAGAAGAACAGGAGCGCCGAGACACCCAGGCCGAACGCCACACGACTGACCGCCGCCGGCAGCCTGAACCGATTGCGCCGGCCCAACTCTTCGGGAGGTGGCGTGGCAGCCGCGAGGCCGGCCGTCGCGGGCGCATCAAATCGGAGCGAGGTTCGGGCGGACGCCGAGGCCCGGTCGAAGTCCTCGTCCGCCGATGGACCGACCGGTCGTCTGCGGCGTAGCTGGACCATCAGGATCAGAAAGCTGGCCGCGACGATGATGGCGAACAGGACGACCGTGATGGCCGCGCCATAGCCCAGGCTGATCTGCTCGAACGAGATGGTGTAGATGGCGTAGATCAGCACGTAGGTGTCGCGACCGGGACCGCCGCTGGTCAGGCTGTACAGCAGGTCGAACACCTGGAGGCCGATGATGACCTGAAGTACGCCCACGACGATGAGCGTGTTCTTGATCGCCGGCAGGGTGATGTAGCGGAAACACTCCCAGGTGGTCGCGCCGTCCATCCGCGCCGCTCGATACAGGGCCTCGGGGATGGTCTTGAGGGCCGCCAGCAGGAGCACCGCCAGGAGCGGCA
Organism: Chloroflexota bacterium; assembly: GCA_031407755.1. GTDB lineage: Bacteria > Chloroflexota > Limnocylindria > Limnocylindrales > CSP1-4 > SPCO01. The sequence goes on from JANOIS010000163.1 coordinate 5,923, forward strand.
CGGACCGCCATGCCTGGGCGATGAGGGCGATGGTCACGGCCTGCACGGTATTGGCCAGCCAGTTGATCGGCTCCTCGATCAGGCCGGCGCCGATGAGCACGCCGTTGATAACCCCGAAGTTGGTGTCGAAGATGAAGCGCCAGAAGATGCCGGCCACGATCGATGCGACCGCCCACGGCATCAGGAGGGCCATGAAGAAGATGGACACCCCCCGGAACCCGCGATTGAGCGCAAGAGCCGTCACCAGGGCGAGCGGCAACGTGATGGCCGTCGACATCGCCGCGAAAAAGATCGTCCGGGGGATGGCGGCCAGAACCTCACCGTCCTTGGGCAAGCGCTCCACGTAGTTGCGTAGCCCCACGAACGGGGTCAGGTCATCCTTGGCCAGCTCGATGCGGAACAGACTCAGGCCGAATACGGCAAGCGTCGGCGGGAGGACGATCAGGCCGACCAGGAGCAGGCCGGGCACGGACACGAGCAGGGCGAACGTTCGCTCGCTCAGGCGGTCGAGGCGGCGCGACACCCGGCCGGCGCCGCGGCTCAGCGCTGCACCCGCTATGGCCATCTCAGGTAGTCCTCCTTCGAGCCGCTCCCAACCAGCGTTCGAGCTTGGCCATGATGGCGTTGTCGACAATAGACTGTCAACATAACATCCGCGTCCGAATACATCCTGACTCGAATGCGGCCCCTGGGACGCGGACCTCGATCCGGACCCGTGGCCCACTCACCACCATCGTCGCCAACGCCCCGGCGAGCGCGGCGAAACCGATGGCGATAACGGTCATGTCTCGGCGCGTTCGGGTGACGGGTCCGCTCACAGCGCTCCTACCTGCCCAGTCGGCATCGCGGGTCCAGTTGACGGCCAGGGCTCGCTCCTCGTAGATTGTCGACAATATACGCCAACGTCAAGACCACCATCCAGGAGGGCCAGATGGCCGTAGCCTCGCTCAGCCTGCGGCACCTGGCGCGCCACTACGGCAAGGTTCGGGCGGTGGACGACCTAGACCTGGAGGTCCCCGATGGGGCCTTCGTCACGCTGCTCGGGCCGTCCGGTTGCGGCAAGAGCACCACCCTCAACCTCATCGCCGGCCTCGATCGACCCGACACCGGGACGATCCACCTGGGCGATCGCGACATCACCCGGGTGCCGCCGAACGAACGACGGATGGCCATGGTCTTCCAGAGCTACGCCCTGTATCCGGCGATGACCGTATTCGACAACATCGGGTTCTCGCTCAAGCTTCGCGGGCGTCCTGCGGCGGAGATCACGGCTCGCGTCACCGCGGTCGCCGAGATGATGGATATCGCCCACTTGCTGGAGCGCAAGCCCGGGCAACTGTCCGGAGGCCAGCAGCAGCGTGTCGCGCTGGGCCGAGCCCTGGTCAAGCAGCCCCTGGTGTTCCTCCTGGACGAGCCGTTCAGCAACCTCGATGCGGCGCTTCGGACCCGGATGCGCACGGAGGTCAAGCACCTCCATCTGGCGCTAGGAACCACGACCGTGTTCGTGACCCATGATCAGGAGGAGGCGATG
>JANOIS010000165.1:0-12473 GCA_031407755.1 Chloroflexota bacterium
GCGCCGGCGCCTACCTGATCGAGTGGTGGCCGAGTGCCGCCCGGGAAGCAGCCGAGTTGGCCGATCGGTACGCCGACCTGGGGATCGGCCTCACGGATGCTTCACTCGTCGTCCTGGCTGCGCGCGTCGGGTCGGAGGACATCGCTACGTTCGACGAGCGGCACTTCCGCGTCGTCCGCCCGCTCGGCGGTGGCGCCGCTTTCCGCCTCCTGCCGCTCGACGCGCCCGCGGCGAAGTGACGCGATCCAGATCAACCCCGGCCGAGAGGAGGAGGTCCACTCGACCCGGCGGCGCATCAGGGCTCGATCGTGATCGAGTCCACGATCGCCTGGAGCTCCGCGCGGTGCTTCTTCGACGTTCCTGCGTAGTCCGTGCTCTGGATTACGAAGCGGAGGCCATCCACGTCGAGGACCCAGAGGTGCCACAGGTGGCCCGGCCCCTGGGCGAAGATCCCGGGGTCGAAGGGACGGTAAACCTCGCAATTGGAGATGTCAGCCGGCACCGTCAGGTCGACGTACTTGCCGGAATGCCCGGCAAGCGTGACGTCGACGGGATCCGTCACGTCGAGCAGCGGATGATCCGCGAGGGCGTTGGCAAAGTCGTCGACGCTCGGTCCGACCGCGACGTCCGGGGGGATGAAGTGATTGGCCTTCGTGCACGGATCGCTCACCAGCCAGGCACCCCTGCCGAAGAGCAGGCTAGCGCCGACGCCCGCGTCATTCCCCTTGTCGGCCAACACGATCGATGACGTGGCGCCGGTGCCCCCCGCCCAGCCATCGGGCACCGTGAACATGATGCGCATGGCGTCGTGTGCGGGCGATGGGCTACAGCCTGGCTGGCGCTCTGAGCAGTTCGTGTCCCACAGCGGCATCCTGTAGGTGCCGGCAGCGAGCGGGCCGTCGTGGATCCAGGCCTCCGCGGGACTGGCTGCCGGGCTGGGCGGGCTCGTCGTTGGTGTCGGAGCCACGCTTGGCTTAGCCACACTGGGAGTCGTCAAGCTGGGCGATGCCGACCCGCCCCCCGACGGTTGCCCGGTCGTACAACCGGTGCTGGCGAGCAAGGCGGCGACGACGACGGCGGCTACGAACCTGGCGTTCATGTGGACCTCTTTCACGACTGTAGGTGGAAGGCCTCGCCGGGTCGGACCGACTCGCCTACGGGCCAATGCGACGGCGCTGTCGCGTGGGGCAACCTCACGGACGGGGCAGCTGATCTTCCGGCAACCAGCCCACCTGCCCCTCCGGACCGATGTGGATCTCGCCCCCTGTGGACAGGTCGGTCCACCCGACCAACCCGCCAAGGTCCGGACCCGGGTTCACCCAGATCGACCAACCATCCACCCCTTTCGCGGGAAGGAGGAGGGTCACCTGCACCGTGGCGCCGGGTGGCACGACGTGCGGGGTCACGTTGCCGGCCAGCCGCGCCATCGTCCCACGCTCGTCCTCGTCGGCCACGAACAACGTGGCGGGTTTGGAGCTCCTGTTGACGACCTTCACCTGCCAGGGCCGCGCGTTCGTCGGGACCGGACCGGCCTCGGGCGGGTACGGTGTCGGGACCGGCGTCGGGCTCGGGATGACTGGCGGCGGTGGGCGCGGGAACGCCGGCAGCGGAGGCGGCGACACGCCGCGAGGGACGTACAGCTCCGTCGCGCCGGTTACGACACAAACCCCCTCCAGACAGTCCTCGCCTCCTGCCTCGAGGAAGGTGCCGTCGAGCAGCAGGATCCTCGGCGTTCCGTGCGACCCGCGCATGGGCGGTGCGATGGGGGTCCAGGCCCCCGTGTCCGGGTCGTACAGCGCGCTCGATGGCCATATGCCGGAGTTGCCGCTCATCAGCAACGTGCCATCCGACAGCAGCGTCGCCGATGCGTGGGCCGGGAGGACGCTCTCTCCAACGGCGGTCCAGGTGCCAGTGGCCGGGTCGAACAGCTCGGGGATCGTCCCACCAAGGCCGATGAACCCGCCGGTCACGAGCACCTTGCCGTCGGGCAGCAACGTGAGGGTGATGGGGGCGCGCCGGTTGCTCATCTTCGCGATCGCGGCCCAGGTCCCCGTGGCCGGATCGTAGAGTTCGGCCGATTCCTGAATGCCGTCGATGGCGTAACCGAATCGGTCAAAAACGTAACCGCCGGCCACGAGCACCCTGCCATCCGATAGCAGGACGGCGGCGTGGCCGGCGTGCCGCTGGGGCATCCTCCCGGTGGCAGTCCAGGTCCCATTGTCGGGGTCGTACAGCTGGGCGCCGTGGCTGCCCGTCACGAGCACCGTGCCGTCGCGAAGCAACGTGGCTCTTGCACCCTTGGTGGGAGAGATCATCTTCCCCGTGGCGGTCCAGGTGCCGCTTGCCGGGTCGTACACCTCTGCACCGAGATTCCAGCGGGCTTCGTCGTCCGCGTTCGGGTCGTCGCCATCCCCCACGAGCACCCTGCCGTCGCGCAGCAACGTGGCCGGGAAGCCAGCAGGAGGCCTGATCATGTTCTCGGTGGCAGACCAGGTCGCCGTGACCGGGTCGTACAACTCCGCGGAGGTGTCGTTCTCATCGCGGTTGGCGCCACCGTAGACCAACACCCGGCCATCGAGGAGCCGCACGTAGCTGTGGTCACTGCGTGGCGTGCCCATCGAGCCGGTGAAGATCCAGACGCCTGCTGGATTCGTGATGGCGGATGGGGTCGGCGCTGTGGCGCTGGGTATCGAACTTGGAGCCACGACGCCCGGAAGGCTGGGGCTTGGATCGGTGCTCGGTGTCGGACTCGGACGGCCGATCGCGAACGCAGCACCGAGAGCGATCACCGCAACGATTGCCGCCGCGGCGAATGTGGCTCTGGACACGGCCTGCCGACGCGTTCGATGGATCTCATCCAGAGGCCGGAGCCGAGCCGGCCGGTTGGCGGCGCTCTTGGGATGGCTGGCCGCCACGGCGCGGGCCACCGCCGCCGAGTCCACCGACTGCACGCCGGTCCTGGCGAACGCACGGAGACGCGCCTCGAACCGGTCTTCGAATCGTGTCATGTCATCCATCCCCAAGCTCCGATCGAAGGCGGCCAAGTAATCGGGCCAGTCGAGCGCGTGTTCCGGACGGGCTCATGTGCAGAGCGCCTGCCAACTCCGTGGAATCGAAACCCGCGACGTAGCGCAGCGCGATCAGCGCGCGGTCCTCCGGGCTCATACCGGCGAGGGCATTGCGGAGGTCGATGTCGCCGACATGGGAGCCCGGATCCTCAGGAGTGGTTGCCGAACGATCGCGGGCAACCGAGATCTCGAGCACACGACCCCGACGCCGACGACGCCCCAGCTGTCGGGCTTCATTGACGGCGATCGAGATGAGCCACGGTCGAAGGCGCTCGGCATCGCGGATCGTGTGCAGCTTCTGCCAGGCGATCGGCCAGGCGGACTGGACCGCTTCCTCGGTGAGCTCGGCATCACCGCCCGTGACGACGAAGCAGACGCTGCTCATGTCCGCGTGGTAGGCGTCCACGAGGCCCGCGAAGGCGAGCTCGTCGCCGTCCGCAGCGAGGCGCATCAACCCCGCCGAGGTCTCCGTCGTGCTTCCGGTCATGGTCACCATCGCCCCATAGATGCACGAGACCGCCGGGGTGATTCACGCGCGGCGATGTCAGAGCGATGGTGCGGCGCGGGGACTAGGGTGTCGACTCTGCCGTTGTCACGGCGGGACCGAACACCACGTGACCCTCAGCCGAGCGACCTTGTCCGCGCGAATCAAGGGTCGTACCCAAGGCCGTTGCGGGTTATGGGATCAGGGTTCGATCTGGATGGAGTCCACGATCGCGGCGAGTTGGGCCTGGACCTGTGGGGTCGTGCCGGGGAAGCTGTCGCTCCGGACCACCACCCGGACCCCGTCCACATCAAGGACCCAGATGCGCCACAGGGCGTTCGGGCCTTGGGCGTAGATCCCGGGTTCCCACACGAAGTAGTAGTTGCACCCGCTGGGATCCGGTCCCAGTTCGTCGGTGGTGGTGTTCGCCGGCGCCCGGAGCTCCAGGTACTGCCCGGAGTACCCGCCCAGGGTGACGTCGACGGGACTGGTCACGTCGAGGTCAGGGTGATCCACGAGCGCCGTCACGAACTCGTCGACGGTCGTGCCGGTCGGGATGTCCGGTCCGGTCGCGCCCGGTCCGGATCCCCCACAGACCTGCGAGACGGTGTACAACCAGCCGCCACGACCGAAGAGCAAACCCGCTCCGCCGGGTGGCGAGTAGCTCTCGGCGGAGGGAACGATAGCGACTTCGAGCCCTGCCCAGCCATCCGGAACGGTGAGCGTGATACGGATCGAGTCGTCCTTCGCGCCCGCTTCCGTGCAGCCAGGCTGCCCCACGCACAGACCCCCGGGGCCCACAAATGGCTGGATCGTGTAGCTGCCTGCCGGTAGTGGGCCGTTCGGAAACAACGCCGGAGATGGCGCCGGCGACTTCGATAGCGACGGGGTCGGCCCTGGTGGGCTCGTCGTCGGCGTCGGAGCCAGACTCACCGAGGCTGGCGGCCCGGTGGCGACGCCTTGCCCGGTCGCACAACCGACGATGGCGAACACGACGACGACGGTTGCGAACATGTGCTTCATCTCACTCCTTCAGGTGATCGGGCTACTCGTGGCTACTGCCCATGACCAGGGCGCCAGGCGTCTCCGTGAGGGCCGCGACCCACTGCGATCGTCGTCATGTCACGGCTGCACCGGCCGCCTACTGGCCCAACCAGGCCACCTGCCCGTGCGCCGTGATCACGAAGTTGCCCGGCATAGGTGCGTCGGACGTCTGGAACATCGATCCCCCCTCGCCTGGAACCGGGTTCAACCAGATCCAACAGCTCGTCACACTCTTCGTCGGAAGCTGGAAGGTCACCTTCATGGTGACGCCGGCTGGCACGACGTTCGGAGTCACGGACCCGCACAGCCGCGCCACGCCGCTCTCGCCCTCCTCGGCCGCGAACAGCGTCGCGGGGTCGGCACTATGGTTGACGACCGTGACCTTCCAAGGCCGCGCGTTCGGCGGGAGGGGACCGGCCCCGGGCGGTACCGGGGTCGGACGCGGGGTCGGGCTCGGGAAGACTGTCGGGGGCGGACTCGGGAAAGCTGGCAACGGTGGCGGCGACACGCCGGCAGGGACGTACAGCTCCGCCGAGCCCGTTGCAACACACACACCGTCCAAACAGTCATTGCCACCTGCCACGAGGACCGTGCCATCGAGCAGCAGGATGGCCGGAGTTCCGGGCGACCGGAGCATGGGCGCCGCGGTGGTCCAGGCCCCAGTGCTCGGGTCGTATAGCTCGGCAGCGTCATGTCCGTTCCCGGCGCCCGCCATCAGCACCCTGCCATCAGCCAGCAACGTGAGTGTTTCCCCGGCGCCGCCCAAGGACACGCCCCCGGTGGCGGTCCAGGCCCTGGTGGCGGGGTCGTACAACTCAGCGGACTGCGGGTCGCCCCGATTGGATCCGCCCACCACGAGAACCTTGCCATCGGGCTGCAGGAAGGCCTCGATGATCTCGCGCTTGGCGTGCATGTTCGCGATCGCGGTCCACGAACCGGTGTCCGGGTCGTACAGCTCGGCCGAGTCTGTCGGGTTGTCGATGGCGACGTGGCCGCCTGCGACGAGCACCTTGCCGTCGGGCAGCAGGATGGCCGCGTGGCTGTGGCGCTGCGCGCCCTTGGATCGTGTAGCGGTCCAGGTCCCAGTGTCGGGGTCGTACAGCTCGGAGCCGCCGTCGCCCCTCACGAGCACCTTGCCGTCGCGTAGCATCGTGCCCGTCTCGCCATCACCCCAAACCATCCTTACCGTCGCGGTCCAGGTCCCGCTTGCCGGGTCGTACACCTCGGGGTTGGCGTCTTCACCGAACACGAGCACCCTGCCGTCGCGGAGCAAGGTGGCCGCTAGGCCTACGTGGGGCTTGAGCATGTTCCCCGTGGCGGACCAGGTCCCGGTGACCGGGTCATACAACTCCGCGGAGGTCTCATCGCCACCGCCCGCAACGAGCACCCGGCCATCGAGGAGCCGCACCGCGGTGTGGCCAGAGCGAGGCGTACCCATCGTCCCGGTGGCGATCCAGACGCCTGCCGAACTCGGCACGGGGGACGGGTTCGGCGCTGTGCCGCTGGGGCTCGAGCTCGGAGCCACGACGCCCGGAAGGCTGGGATCCGCGATCGGCGTCGGGCTCGGACCGGCGACCACGGGCAGGTCGCGCTGGATCACGAAGAACGCACCACCGACTGCGACCACGGCGACGACCGCCGCCGCCGCGAGTGTGGTTCTGAGCATGGACCGGGTCCTCCAGGGGCCGAACACGGCCCGCTGACGGGTTCGATGGGCCTCGGCCAGGACGGCGTCGACGACCCGATCCGGCAGGATCTCCATCCCGTCCGCGAGGTAGGCGGAGAGGAGTGCTTCGGGATCGCGAGCCTTGGTCATGCCAGTTGCTCCTGGTCGAGGATGGGCGTTCGGGCATCGGCTTCGAGAGCCGCCCGGATCGCCGCGGTTGCGTAGGAGAGTCGGGACTTCGCTGTCCCGAGTGGGATGCCGAGGTGATCTGCGACCTCGGGCACGGTCAGCCCGAGGGCGTGATGGAAGACGAGGACGGCGCGCTGCTCCGGCGGAAGTCGCCGGAAGCCGCGGTCCAACTGGTCACGGTCGTGGACCGTCAGGAATTCGTCGGTGTCGGCCGGTGTGTCCGTCTCGAGCAGGACGACATCAGCCGCGAAGTGCCGGCCACGTCGCGCCTCGGCGTAACAGGCATTGACCAGGATCCGATGGAGCCACGCCTCGAATCGATCGAGATCGCGCAGCGCTGGCAGCTCTCGCCACACCTGGACGAGGGCCACCTGGACCGCGTCCTCGGCGAGGTTGGCGTCGCGGAGGATCCGATGCGCGACGAAGATGCAGCGGTCGCCGACCTCACGAACCAGGGCGGCGAAGGCCTCCTCGTCGCCCTGTCTCGCCTGGTCCACGATCGATCGCAACACCCGCGGCCTCCAGGTTTTCGATGCCAGATGGCGCCGTCAACGAGCATGAGTGTGGGCGGTGCGGCAATCGTTCGATATCGGTGCGCCGAGAACGCCGCGCGGCGCGATCCCGTGCACCTCACACGAAAAGATTGAGTCGCCACGACACCGCCGACGCCCATACCGTCTGAGCGTCCGAATCGATCGGGCGCCTCCCGTTGTCATGACTTCATCGCTTGGTCGGCTCGCGGCTATGGCGGAACAGCCTTGCTACCCGTGCCCTACCCGTGGTAGCATCACAGTATGAAGGTCAGTGTCAGCCTACCCGGCGAGGACGTCCAATTCCTCGACGAATACGCCAGAGAGCAGGGGCTTGAATCTCGATCGGCGGCACTCCATCGAGCTGTTCGGCTGCTGCGCACTTCCGAGTTGGCCGGGACGTACGAAGCTGCGTGGCAGGAATGGGCCACTGGCGACGATGGCTCCCTGTGGGAGTCGACTACAGGTGATGGGCTCGGGTCGTGATGCGGCGCGGCGACATCCATTCCGTCGATCTCGATCCCGCCCGCGGCTCCGAGGCTAACAAGCGCCGGCCAGCCGTCATCGTCAGCAACGATGCGGCCAACCTGACGGCCGGGCGCCTGGGTCGCGGCGTCATCACGGTAGTTCCCGTGACCTCGAACGTCGAGCGCGTCTATCCCTTCCAGGTCCTGCTTCCAGCCGCCGCGACGGGGCTCGACCGTGACTGCAAGGCGCAGGCTGAACAGGTCCGCTCGATCGCCGTCGAGCGGGTGGGTGACCGGCTTGGCGTCGTCCCCAACGTGATCATGCTCGACATCTATGAGGCCCTCCGCCTGCATCTAGGCCTTTGACCCGACCGTTTTGTGAGACGATTCGAGTCCTCTCAGGGGTCGGTTTGGACGCGAGCGGTCCGCAGCGAACTACGAGATCTGGCGGGATCGAGCTGCACGCGACACTGCAAACCCGTTGGCGGCCCGCATGCCCTCGAGCGTGCGAGCACCATCGTCCTAGCTGGCTCAGACGACCCGCCGCAGACGGCCTGTCTCGACCTCGTAGACGACGCCCGTGACCGGCACGGCCTTAATCCATGGATGTGAGCGGATCCGCTCGACCTGGGTGACGAGATTCGCCTCGAGATCGGGAAACGCGTTCAAGGGCAGATCGACCTTCACGCCGGTCGCCGCCGCGATCGATGCCTGGACGGGACCGTCTTCGAAGGTGAGCATGCCGCAACCGGTGTGCTCGATGACGAGGATCTCCTCCGTGCCGAGCAAGTGCTGGCTGATGACCAATGAACGGATCGCGTCATCGGTGGCGAGACCGCCCGCATTGCGGATGATGTGGGCCTCGCCCGTGCGGAGGCCAAGCACCGCCTCGACAGTCAGCCGCGCATCCATACAGGCGAGCACGGCCAGCTTGCGCGACGGCGGCAGCTCAAGGTTGGGCCGATCGAAGGTGGCCGCGTATCGGGCATTCTCGGCGAGAGCGCGCTCGGTCTCCGGCGCATGGGTCGCGGTGACAGTCACGGATCGGACCTCCTTGGGATGAGGACGGTTGGTAGAACCAAGCGGGGGATGGCGCCGCGTCGACACATGCTACCGGAGGGCGCCAGCTCATTACGCACTAATACTACTGGTGTAGTAGAAGTTCTGACAAGTGTGCGAGAGCAACTCCGCCATCGCGGCCGGTCAGCGTGTCGCCGGTATCATGGGCGAACCCACCGCCACCGCCCCCGGGCTTCGCGCTGCCGAGGCCGCCAGGAGACTCTGACCCTTGGACCTGCTCGCCCTGCTGATCGCGCTCGTCATCATCCTCATCGGGGCCGAGTTGTTCACCAACGGGATCGAGTGGTTCGGGCGCAAGCTGGACCTCGCCGAGGGGGCCGTGGGGTCCGTCCTCGCGGCGGTCGGGACGGCCCTGCCGGAGACGCTCATCCCGATCATCGCGATCGTGTTTGCCACGGGCGAGGCGTCGGACGAGGTCGGGGTCGGCGCGATCCTTGGCGCGCCGTTCACGCTCGCGACGCTGGCGATGTTCGTGACGGGTATCGCCATCGTGGCGTTCCGCCGTCGGCGAGCCACCGGTGAGGCGCTCAAGATCAACGTCGCGGTCCTGGCCCATGACATGCGCTATTTCGCGATCGCGTACGGCATCGCCATCGGGTCGGCGTTCCTGCCGATCGAGCCGCCGTTCTTTCGCTGGATCGTGGCTGCTGTCCTGATCGGAATCTACGTCTGGTATGTCAAGGGCCACCTGCAGGCCGAGTCGGAGGATGCGGACGACGAACTCACGGCCCTCCGGTTCCATCGCCTGGACAGCCGGGCGCGACGAGCGGATCCGGCGACCCCACGGTTGCGTGTCATCAACCTGCAAGTTCTCGTGGCCCTCGGCTTGATCATCGCTGGTGCCGTCGTTTTCGTTGATGCGGTGGAAAATCTGGCCAGCACCCTCGGCGTGAGCGAGGTCCTGCTCGCCCTGGTCATCGCCCCGATCGCGACGGAGCTGCCGGAGAAGTTCAACTCGATCCTGTGGGTCCGCCAGAACAAGGACACCCTGGCGATGGGCAATATCACCGGCGCGATGGTGTTCCAGTCGACGATCCCGACCGTCGTCGGCCTTGTCCTCGCGTCCGAGGCGTGGTCCATCCGCGAGGGGTCGTACACGGCCTTCGCGTCAGCAGGGATCGCGTTTCTGGCGTCGGCGGCGATCTTCATCCCGATGGCGCGGCGCGGCGGCATGACCGGCCGGCACCTGCTGATCGGCGGGGTGTTCTATCTCGCGTATCTGGCCCTGGTGGTGGTCGTCGTGCTGGGTGACACGGGCAGCGCCTGACGGCGACCCGGACCCCCCGCTGGAACGTGGCTGCAACGGGCTGTCCGGAGCCCGCAACATGCACGGGCGGGCGCGCGCTCCACGATGGCCGGCATGGGTTCTCTGATGGGTGACATGGTCCGCGGCGCCATCGCCGGCGGGGCGGCGACATGGCTGATGGATCTGGTCACGACCGGTATGGCCGCAGGCCAGTCGAAGGCGATCACGGCGCAGGAGACGGCCGCCAGCCCGAACGGCCAGTCGGCGGTCGCGAACCTGGTGGATCGGCTCGATACGGATCTGGACCTTGGCCTGACCAAGGCTGCCAAAGGCAGTGCCGCCTCCGCCGTTCATTTCGGCCTGGGGATCGCGCCCGGGGCGCTGTACGCGGTGCTTCGGCGGCTGCCGGCTGATCGGAGCCGGTCGCGGCGTTGTCTACGGGTTGGCCCTGTGGCTCATCAATGACGAGTGGCTGAACACCCGCCTTGGTCTCGCGGCATCACCCGGCGCGTACCCGATCGAGACCCACGCCCGCGGCCTCGTCGGCCACATCGCGCTGGGCATCTCGACTGACGCCGGCATCGACATCCTCGGCGGCTGAGTCGGGTCGCCTTCCCTACGGCCCCGTAGATAGACATTCATGGGGTAAATAGTCGCCGGGCGAATGTCGCGCGGACGGTTCTACGGCGCCGAGACGAGGGCCGCGGCTGCGAACGAGGCCATATCCGGGAAGGTCGCGTCCGGCGTGGTTTCGGCGCGAGGCGTCGCTCCAGCGCCTGAACGGCCTTGCCGACGATCGATCCAGACGGTCGAGAGGCCCAACCGCTGAGCCGTGGCGTGGTCGTGGTACAGGCTCTGGGCGACGTGCAGGATCCGCTCGCGCGGCAGGCCAAGCCGTTCGAAAGCCACGTGGAATCCGGCCTCGGCCGGCTTGTAGGCGCGGACCTGTTGGGCGGTCACGATCACATCGAACTCGACTCCCAGGCGCCGGTTGGAGCCCGCGAACAGGTCGTCGTCGCAGTTCGTGATGACGCCCAGGCGGAACCGCTCCTTGAGCCGCGTCAGCGCCACCGTCGAATCGGGGAAGGCCGGCCAATCGATCACGGAGCCCCCGAACGCGTCCACCTCCGCCGTCGATGGCTCGAAGCCGAGCTCCGAGGCGACGCCGCGCAGTCCCGAGGCCAGGACATCCCGGTAGGATCGATATGGCCCGGCCTCGGCCGCGGCCTCGTGTCGGGCGTAGCGCGCGAGCAGGTCGTCGGCGGTCGAATCGATCGCGTGAGCGAGAAGGATCGGCCGGAAGGCATCGACGAGGCCGGTCTCCCAATCGATCAACGTGCCGTAGCAGTCGAACGTCAGGGCGTCGAACGAGGCATAGTCCAGTCGGAAATCGGTGTTCACTACATGGGGAAGCATCGCATGACAGACCGTCCGATGAATACTCACCGCTGGCCGCTCCTGCTCGTCATGATCCTGGCCGCGTTCGTGGCGGGTTGCGGTTCTGCCGGCGGTTCCGCTGCACCGTCACCAAGTCCGGGCGCCGCGCCCGTGACGACACCCGCTGAAGCCATCGCTCGGATCATCGACCACGAGCCGCGTCTGGCCGGCATCACCCAGCGCGACTCGAACCTGATCGGCCAGGCGCACTGGTTCGAGGTGACCCCCGCGTCTGGTGTGGGCGTGTTCGTCGTGGCCGTGCGGGTTGGCTGGGGCGACTGCCCGGCCGGATGCATCAGCGAACACTCGTGGGTGTACGCCGTTGGTCCCAATGGTGAGGTGACCCTCATGTCCGAGGGTGGTGCGGCCGTCCCCGACGGTGAGTGGCCGTCGCCCGGCGCTGGCCCGGCGGCTTCCGGCGGTGGAGGCCGCGACGGTCCCGGCACCGGTCTGTTCATCACGGCTGTCGCCGGGCCGACCTGCCCGGTGGAGACGCCGGACGATCCGACGTGCGCACCCCGGCCCGTGGGTGGGGCCGTGATCGTCGTCTCTGACGGCCAGGGAAACGGCGTCGTCAAGGTAGATCTGGACGACAACGGCACGGCCTTCATCGAGTTGCCGGCCGGCTCCTACGTCATCGAAGCGGTGTCGGTCGATGGTCTCATGGGTGCGCCCGAGCGCCAGACCGCGACCGTCGTGTCTGGCGGCCGCACCTTGGTCGCCTTCATCTTCGACACCGGGATCCGCGCTCCAGGCTGAAGGTCGGGGCCCGCTCAGGCGTCCCTGCCGCCCTCCGTCCCCGCCCGATGACCCACGGTCTTGGCACAGCCGAGCGTGACATGTCAGCGCCAGGCACACATCTGGCACAGGTTCCTCGTGATCGACCGCTTCGTACGCCCGAATCTGCATCCTGAGCGATCGGTCGTGCACGGCTGTACGGAAATGGTGTCTGGGGCTGACATCGGATCCCGAGTCCTGCACGGCTGCGCGGAAATGGTGTCTGGGGCTGACATCGGTCGGCCAGCCGTGCAGACACGACCGCGGCCGCCGCCGCCCGGGGTACGATGCCGGTGATGCGTCTGCCTGTTGCCCTCGTTCAGCTCGATGCGACCGGGGATGTCGCCGCGAACATCGACCGTGCCGTGGCCTTCGCGGACCAGGCTGCGGCCGCCGGGGCCAGGCTCGTCGCCCTGCCCGAGTACCTCCACTACCGCGGCGACGACGACGGCTTCCGGGCTTCGGCAGACACCGTTCCGGGCCAG
>JANOIS010000206.1:0-1953 GCA_031407755.1 Chloroflexota bacterium
GTCGATTCGCCCTGGATCGGACGGATCGTCGACGGCCAGCCGGACCCGGTCGCGGCGCGCGAGAAGATGGTCGAGCGCCAGCCGCTCGGACGCCTCGGGCGGCCCGAGGAGATCGCCCGCGCGGTTCTCTACCTCGCCTCCCCCGAGGCGGACTTCGTCCAGGGGACCTGCCTCGTCATCGATGGTGGCTTCAGCGCGCGTTGATATCGCCACCGTCCCCGTCGTTCGTCCCACAGTCGCCGTACCTGACCGTGCGCTCGTATGTCGTCTGGATCACCGACGATTGAGCTCATGCTTCATTGGACGACCGCTCTCCCGTTGCGCGCAGGGTTTCAATGCCGTCCGTTGACGACCGAGGACTCAGGCTGTCTCCGGGAGGACGACGATCCCGCTCAGGTCGCCGATCGCCCGCGAAGGAGCAGGACGCCGACCGCGACAAGGATCGCGATCACCGCGGCCCAGCCGAGCGGTCCGAAGTACAAGCCCAGGACGACTACGGTCGTCGCGGTGAACCCCATGAACAACACCGCCCCGAGTCGCGGCGTCCAGCCGGCGCCCGCGAACGGGCTGCGCGGCGCCTCGCTCGGGTGCATCGAGATCAGGAGTCGCATCGGCTCAAGCAGCTCCTCGACGATCGCGTCATCGGCGACGTCCGTCGCCACGGTCCCGATGGCCGCGTCCTCGACTGCCGCCGCGACCGCGACGCGATCCTCGATCGTGCCCAGCGAACGGCCCCAGTTGAGGCCGGCCCAGGTCGGCTGATAGCTGTTGCGGTCGTACATCCGGACGACGCGCGCCCGTGCCTCCTCGCGGGTCCTGGCCAGGTAGGGACCGAGACCGGCCTCTTCCGCGGCCGTAACCGCGGCTGATCGAGCCGGTGCTCGCGTGGCCAGATCGAGCGCCGGCAGCGAGACCAGCCCGACGTCCTCGACGCCGACGTGATCCAGGTCGGCCAGGAACCGCTCGACGCGGAGGCGGGCCTCGGCCAGGTGCCGGTGGGCCGGTTCGGGCATCACGATGGCAGGCTCACGCCCCGGCGGCGGCCAGGCTGTCGTCGAGGATCGACAGCGCCAGGACGACCTCATCGCCGGTGGTTACGAGCGGCGGGATGATCCGGATCACGTTCACGTAGGTTCCGGCGGTCAGGACGATCAGGCGGCGCGCGAGCGCCTCGGCCTGAATGCGTTTGGTCAGGTCGGGATCGGGGACCCGGCCATCGCCGACGCCGGGCTTGACCAGCTCGAGCGCGAGCATCAACCCCAGGCCGCGCACATCGCCGACGGAGGCGTGCCTCGCGGCCAGCGTCCGCAACCCGGACAGGAACTGCGCACCGCGCTCCCGGGCGTTGGCGACCAGGCCCTCGTCCTCGATGACATCCAGGGTGGCGTTGGCGGCGGCACAGGAGACGACGTTGCCGCCGTAGGTTCCGCCGTGGGTACCCGGCTTCCACGCGGCCATCAGCTCGGCCCGTGCCAGGATCCCGGAGAGTGGCAGCCCGGAGGCGATGCCCTTGGCCAGGACGAGGATGTCCGGCTCGACGTCCCAGTGCTGCACCGCGAACAGCTCGCCGGTTCGCCCGAAGCCGGTCTGGACCTCATCGGCGATCAGCAGGATCCCGTGCTGGCGGGTGATCGCGCGGAGCCGTGGCAGGAAGCCCGGCGGAGGAACGATGTAGCCGCCTTCGCCAAGGACCGGCTCGATGATCACCGCCGCCACGCGGTCCGGGTAGATGAACTGGTGGAAGGTGAGATACAGCTGGGCTTCCCAGTCGCAGGTGCAGGCGTCCGGGGAGTGGGCCCCACCGGGCGCGCGATAGCAGTACGGGTAGGCCGTGTGGTAGATGGATCCGGGGAGCGGCTCGAACGCCCCGCGGTAGACGTCCTTGGCGGTCGTCAGGGCCATGGTCTGGGCGGTCCGGCCGTGATAGCCGTAGCGGAACGCGAGGATCGCCGG
>JANOIS010000210.1:0-8033 GCA_031407755.1 Chloroflexota bacterium
CCAGGACCGCCGGGCCCTGGTCGGCACCACGGTCCCGGCGAGCAAGGATGCTGCCTGTTTTCGTGGGCGCGCTACGATATCGACGTTATCCGTGTCAGAACGAGGTCCCGTGAGCCCAATGAGCGTTGTCACCGAAGGGGCCGTCCTCGACGCCCTGCGTGCCGTCCAGGAACCGGAACTGGGTCGCGACATCGTGACCCTCGAGATGGTCAAGTCGATCGTCATCGATGGCGGCGCCGTCGCATTCACGATCGAGTTGACCACACCGGCCTGTCCGCTGAAGGATGAGATCGAGGGCAATACCCGGGCCGCTCTCGCCGGCATCGGCGTCCACGACGTCGCCATCACGTGGGGCGCCATGGTCCGGCGCGCCCAGCCGCGCCAGGCCGAACAGCTCGTGCCCGGGGTCAAGAACATCATCGCCGTGGCGTCCGGCAAGGGCGGTGTCGGCAAGAGCACGGTCAGCGTCAACCTCGCCGTGGCCCTCGCCCAGGCGGGCGCCACCGTCGGCCTCCTCGACGGCGACATCACCGGCCCCAATATCCCGCTGATGATGGGCCTCGAAGGTCAACCCAAGGCGAGTGCGAACAACAAGATCACGCCCCTGGAGCGCTACGGCGTCAAGGTCATCTCGATCCAGTTCTTCGTGCCGGAGGGCCAGCCCATCGTGTGGCGCGGTCCGCTCATCGGTGGGGCGATCCAGCAGTTCCTGCGGGACGTGGAGTGGGGCGAGTTGGACTACCTCGTCATCGATCTGCCGCCGGGCACATCCGACGCGCAGCTCACGCTCGCCCAGGCCGTCCCGATCAGTGGCGCCGTCCTCGTCACGACCCCCCAGGAGGTCTCGCTGACGGATGTCGGCAAGGCCCTTGCGATGTTCCAGCGATTGAGCGTACCGGTGCTCGGGATCGTCGAGAACATGACGGCCTTCGCCTGCCCGCATTGCGGCGAGCTGACCGAGATCTTTGGGCGCGGTGGCGGTGAACGCTTTGCGGCCAAGCATGGGCTGGAGTACCTGGGCGGCGTCCCACTGGATATCACGGTCCGCCAGGGTGGCGATGTGGGTGTCCCGGTGGTCGCCCAGCGCGAGCCGGGACCTGCCTCCCGCGCGCTCACGACCGTGGCCAAGACCGTCGCGGCGCGGATGAGCGTCCGGGCTGCCGCCGGCGAAACCAGACCACTGCTCACGATCTCCTGAGTCGTCGGAACTCCGGCAGTGCGCTGTGCTTCGTGCGGATCGCGGGGGGCGGTCGGTGCCAGGTTCTGCGATCACTGTGGCGCGGCGCTCGCCGTCTCGCACCAGCCCGAGGCCACACGACCGCCTGGTCGGGCCGGCGGGGTCGTTGATCCGGATCGGCAGGCAACGCATCCGGCGCCGCACCAGGCTACGACCGAGGCCGGTGAAGCCGGGGATGGTGGTGACCGGCGGATCGTCACCGCGCTGTTCGCGGACCTGGTCGACTACGTCCGGATGCTGGCCGAGCATGATCCCGAGGTCGTCCGGGCCCGCGTGACCGCGGCGCTGGCCACGATGTCACAGGCTATCGAGCGTTTCGATGGCACCCGCGAGAAGTTCATCGGCGACGCCGTGTTCGCGGTCTTCGGCTGGCCGGTGGCGCACGATGACGACGCGGTCCGGGCGGCGCTCGCGGCGGCAGCGATGAGGGACGGACTGCGGATGATCGGGCGAGGCGCACAGCCGATGGAGATCCGGGTGGGTATCGCCACCGGTGAGGTCGTGGCCGTCGTGCGCGAAAGGTCAGACGGCGATCTGGGGCTGACCGGTGAGGCTATCACGACCGCAGCCCGGATCCAGTCGCTGGCGCGACCCGGCGAGATCGTGCTCGACGGGGCGACCGTCGCGGCGGCCCGGGGCCGGCTGGCGACCGACGATCGTGGCTCGGTCGTGCTGCGCGGCCAGTCCAACGCGGTGCAGCTCCATGCCCTGCGCGGCGAGGCCGGGATGAGTGCCCTGATCCCGTTTCGTGCCTCCGCGCCGGGACCGCTCGTCGGACGCGCGCGCGAGGTCGCCGAGATCGAAGCAACGATTCGACGCTGCAAGGAGACCGGCCGAGGAGGTGTCGTGGTCGTCGTGGGCGAGGCCGGGATGGGCAAGACGCGCCTGCTGGCGGCCGTCGAGGGGCACGCGCTCAGCGCCGGGTTTGTCTGGAGCTGGACGGAGAACGTCTCGTACGCCCGCGGCGAACCCTACCGCTGGGCGAGGCTGTTCGCCCAGACCATCGCGGATGAGCAGGGCATCGATTCGGGGACGCTCGTTCGACGCCTCGTGTTCACGGACGCCGTGCCGGCCGACGCCGTTCGCCGTTACGGGGGCGCGATCGCTGCCATCGCCCGGGACGTGGCCTTCTCCGGCTGGGAAGCCGAGGCGTCCGATCTGCTGACCGATCCGGCCGAGGTGAGCGCGGCCCTGGGCGAGGTCGCCACGCTCTATCTGACGAGCCTCCTGGAGTCGGCAGGTCCGCGCGTCGTGGTCATCGACGACCTGCACTGGCTCGATGCGTCGAGTTCCGGCATGGTCGACATCCTGATCGGCATGACCGCGACCTACCCGCTGCTGGTCCTGGCCGGAGCCCGACCCGGCGACCTGCCCGATTGGGCCGGTCGTCCGAGCACCCTGCGCATCGATCTGCATGGGCTGGCCGAACCGGAGACGGCTCACCTCTCCACCCTCGTGGCCGAGGCCGCGATCGATGCCGAGGGGGCCCGCAACATCCACGAGCGCACCGCCGGCAATCCGCTGTTCGTGGGCGAGACGGTGCGCGCATTCCTGGAGGATGGCACGCTCCAGCGGCGCGACGGGCGGGTCGTGCTGGCACGGGTCGGGCCCCCGCGCATGCCGCTCACCCTCCGAGCGGTCCTGGGCGCCCGCATCGATGCCCTGGAGCCGGGCGTTCGCGAAGCCCTGAGCGTGGCGTCCGTGATCGGCATCTCGTTCCACGAGCGTCTCGTGGCCGAGCTCGTCGGGCATGCGCTCGAGCCCGGGACGCTTGAACACCTGTCGGCGGCTGCGCTGATCCAGGAGAGCGACGACGGCACCTGGAGGTTCGCGCACGCCCTGATCCACGATGCCGCCTACGCCGGGTTGCTGGCCAGTCGACGTCGGGTGCTCCACGCCCGGCTCGCCGATCACCTCGAGGCGTCCGACCCGGCGATTCCCGTAGGCCAGCTGGCGTCGCATCGGGTGGCCGCCGGTGATGCCGGTCAGGCGCTCCCGCTCCTGCGCGAGGCGGCCGGTTTCGCCCTGCAACTCGGCGCGGCGGAGGAGGCGGCCGCATTCTGGCTCCAGGCCGCCGACCTGTCCGCGACCGACGATCCCGCCGGAGCGGCCGCCGACCGGTCGCAGGCGGCGGACGCACTGGAGGTCGTCCGCGCCGGGCGCGATCCGGCCGTCTGACATTCGGCGGCCCGTCCGCCCTTCGGCCGGGCCCGACCCCGAGACACCGCTCACCCCGTTGAGGCGCGAACCTCACGACGATCCACGGGCCGTCGAACCGTGACCGTGAGCCCATCGATCGCCGTCCGGACCCCCGGCCCGGCTGCCGCGCACATCGCATCCATCTCGGCTCGCCGGGTCGGGCCATAGTGGACCAGGATCGCCGACCGCACCTCGGCGTTGCGAGCCATCTCGATGGCTTCCTCCGGCGTCAGATGACCGCGTTCCGGATCGTCGTGCGCGGATAGCCCGAGGGCACTCTCCACGAGCAGCAGATCCGCGCCCCGGACGGCGTCCTCCACCACGGACGACGGACCGGTATCGCCGGTGTACGCGAGACGTGTCCCGTCCGGTGCTTCGATGACGACGCCCCAGGCCGGTACGTAGTGGCGCCCGCGCACGAAGGTGACCTGCAGGTCGCCCACGGTCAGGGTCGCCGCTGGGTCGTATTCGACCGCCGTGAAGGCCGCATCAAAGAAGCCCGCCCGTTCACTGATCGCGTTCGCCAGGGCATCGAGCCGGGCCCGACCGCCCGGTGGCAGATGGACAGGCAGCGGCACTGGCGAAGGCTCGCCCCACGGGTAGAGATATCGAAGACCGACGATGTCGAGGTAGTGATCAGCATGCATGTGACCGATGATGATCCCGGTCAGGTCATGGGGATCGAGCACGGCCTGAAGGTTGCGGATCACCCCCTGGCCGATGTCCAGAAGCAGGGCCGTCGTTCCCCACTCGACCAGAAACCCTGCCGTCGGCGTGTCCGGGTGCGGCGCCGCGGTGCTGCAGCCGAGCACGGTCAGTCGCAGGCGTTCGCCAGGGGAGCCGATCATCGGACGCATGCTAGGGGTTTCGACGCGCGGACGTGTGTCGGTTGGCGGACAGGCCCGTTAGGATGCGCTCATGCTCGCCGCCCGCTCCATCCTGGAATCGCTCACATCGATCGCGTTCTTTGGTGGTCTTGACGGCGCCGCCCTTGAGCGTCTGGCCGGCGCGATGCGTGCTCGGCGGTTCCGGCGCGGCGAGGTCATCTTTCATATCGGCGACCCGGGTGAAGCGCTGTTCATCATCGTCAGCGGCGACGTCAAGATCTCGTTGCCTTCAGACACCGGCGAGGAGGCGATCCTGGCAACCCTCCGGCCCGGCGATGTCTTCGGGGAGCTCGCGCTGCTGGATGGGGCGCCTCGCTCGGCGACCGCCACCGCCCTTGGGCCGACGGAGACGGTCGTCCTGCCGCGCGATCGATTTCGTGAGCTGATCGCGACCGAAGAGGGATTTCGGGACGCATTGCTGGCATCGATCGCCGGTGAACTGCGGCGTCTGACCACCCATGTCGAGGAGCTGCATTTCCTGGACATCACCGGCCGGCTGGCCGCTCACCTCGTCCGACTCGCGCGTGACGGTGGCACGCCGATCGAAGACGGCGCCATCCGGCTGCGCTCCAATCTTACTCAGGGTGACCTCGCCGCGATGGTCGGCTGCACGCGTCAGAGCGTCAACAAGCTGCTCGGGCAATTCACGGACGACGGCCTGGTCCGGATGGAGCGCGCCGTGATCGTCGTCACGGACCTGGACGGGCTGATCGCCGCCTCGCGCCGCTGACGGGTCCGGGACGACTCAGGGATGCTCGTTGCGGAGCGATTCCAGGAGCACCGCCGCGGCGACCAGGGCTGCCCGAGTCCGGCCGTGACTCCCGCCCAGGAATGCCATCCGTGTCTGGCGATGCTCGGCGGTCGGGGTGACCACCGCGACCGAGACGGCCGTGTCCGTTCCGCGCTCACGGGCCCGGACCGCCAGCCCCAGCGCGGCGCCGCTGCGGTCGCGGACGCGACGAGCATGCTCGATGAGGGGGCTATCGGCGTCGTCGGCGGCCGTCGTGTCCTCGTCGACCATCGATTCGACGAGGGTGAGCCACGCGACGTCGCCGAGCAGGGCCCCGACCTGGCCGCGCGTGCCGATCTCGACCACGGCCAGCCGCCAGCCCAGTTCCGCGAGTCGGGCGCCGATCGCGCCGGACCAGGTCGTATCGCCGGCCGCCCAGACCCAGGCCCCGAGGCGCTCCTGGACGATCGTGGAGGCGTCTTCCACGAGGGCAGCGGCGGTCTGAGGCGGCTCCCCGACGGCACTGACCCGGACATCGACGGCCTCCGCGCGCGCGTACGTGGCGACCTCCGGGTTCCGAGCGCGGAGCAGCGCCTCGCCCAGGATCTCGGCCACCTGTGATTCACCGATCCCGGTCAGGCGGAACGTGCGGCTGGCCACGTCGGTCCCGAGGCCGCGCTGCCGCAGGCGGGGGAGGGCAATGTCCGTCCACATCGGGCGCATCTCCCGGGGCGGACCGGGCAGGGCCACGACGATCCGGCCGTCGGGTCGGCTGACGAACCAGCCGGGAGCGGTGCCGTTCGGGTTGGGCAGCACGACCGCAGACGGGATCAACCAAGCCTGTTTCAGGTTCAGCTCCGGAAACGGCATGTCGCGCCGTGCCCACAGGTCGCGCAGCCAGGCTTCTAGAGCGGGGTCCACGGCCGGGATCTCGCCACAGACCGCCGCGATCGCTTCGCGGGTCAGATCGTCCGGCGTTGGTCCGAGGCCGCCAGTGCTGACCACGAGGTCCGCCCGACCCAGACCGGCCGTGACCGCCTCCACGACGATCTCGAGCCGGTCCGGGAGGGCCGTGATCCGCCCCACGGTCACGCCTCCGTCCGTGAGCGAGCGGGCGAGCTCCGAGGCGTTGGTGTCGCGCGTCTCACCGACGGTCAACTCGGACCCGATGCTCAGCAACTCGGCGGTCAGGATCCGGCGGGGATCGGCGGCGGTCGGTGTCGGCACGCCGGTCAGCGTAACGGTCCTGCGAGGCGGCCGGGGGCTAGGGCCCGGTGTCCGTTACCTGGGCGCTGGTATCATCCGGCCCAGCCGGTGCGCGTCGGCGGCCCATCACCCCGAACCGGAGCACGACCCTGGACGACCGTTCGAGCCCGAACTATGCGACCTCACCGCCGGGTCTCCGAGCCCAGGTCGGTTCGACCAAGGACGCCGGGATTCGGCTGGTCATGGCCCATGTCGATCTGGCCAAGGCGGAAGCAAAGTCGATCGGCGGCGAACTCGCGCGGGCAGCGGCCCTTGGCGGGATCGCGCTTACGGCTGTCCTGTTCGCGGGGATCTTCGCGGTCGTCGGGACGGGGCTGTTCCTCTCGGAGTGGCTGCTCGGCTCCATCGGCTGGGGTGTGCTCCACGGGATCATCGTGATGATCGGGATCGCGGTGGCGTGCGTCGTCGCGGCCCTCGGGATCAGCGCTGCACGGATCGGCCAGGCGCTGGTGCTCGCCTTGCTCGCGGGGGCCGTGGTGGCGTTGCTGCTCGCGTTCGCGCTGCCCAATCGGCTGTACACCACGATCGGGGACAGCGCGCTGCCGGGGATCGAGCCTGGGGTCCGTCCCCTCGTCGTCGGTGTGGCGGTCTTTGCGGTGGTCGGGTTGCTGGTCGGTGTCGCGGGGGCGCTTCGTGCGCCCGGCGGTGCAGGACGGGCCGGCTCGATCATCGGCGGTGTCATCGGTGGCGCGCTCATCGGTGCGGTCAGCGCCATCGATATCGGCCCGCAGGTCGGGGTCGCCATCGGGCTGACCGTCGCGTACACGGCCTGGATCGCCCTGATGGGCATCGATATCGCGCAGGCCGGTGTGAACATGGACACCCTCAAGGCGCGCTTCTATCCGACCCAGACGATCGATACCAGCAAGGAGACGCTCGCGTGGCTACAGAGCAGGATGCCGCCCGGGACCGGGTCCTAGAGGCTCGGTCGGAGCTGGCCGAGGAGGTCCAGGTCCTCGAGGCGTCGGGTCGGGCGGCGATCGATATCCCGGCGCGGGTGAAGCGCAGTCCCGCGAAGGCCGCGGCCCTTGCCGGCGGGCTCGGATTCCTCGCGCTCAAGGGGCCGCAGCGACTCTTCCGGGGGGCCCGTAACGTCGGCCGCGGCAAGCCGGCCGAGCTGCCGGACCGGATGCTGCCCGACGAGATCGAGAAGGCGCTGCGCAAGCTCGGCCGTGACGGTGACAAGGTGCGCGGCGCCCTGGAGCGCGACTTCGCCGCGTACGCGAAGCAGTCGCAGAAGGACCGGAAGGGGCTCGTGTCCATCCTGCTGCTGGCCGTCGCCCGTCCGTTGCTCGAGCGTGGAGCGAAGGCCGCCGGTGATGTGCTGTTCACGCCGGATCCGGATGGGTTCTCGGCGCGGCTCGCGGAGGTCCGAGGGCGGGTTCGTGAAGGGGCGGAAAAGGCGCGCGAGGGCCTGGACCAGGCACGTGATGCCGCCGCCGATGGGGTGGACCGAGCGCGCGGTGCGGCCGGCGAGGGCCTGGGCCAGGTGCGCGACTCGGCCCGGGACAAGGTCGCGGAGATCCGCTCGGAGGAACCGCAACCGCGGAGTGGGACCGGGGTCTGAGGCGGTCGGTGGTTCGCGGGGTCGTTCGCGATGCGCCCGCTGGGTCGCCACCCGCCCAGTACCGCCCGTGGAGCCACGATCTGGTAGGCGAGGTCGGGGTCGAACCGACACGCTGCTCACGCAGCACCGGCTCCTAAGGCCGGCGCG
>JANOIS010000231.1:0-12258 GCA_031407755.1 Chloroflexota bacterium
GCCATCCGCCCGCCGGCGCTCGGGAACGTGATCGATTCGGCGATGGAGATCCAGGTCGCATCGATCGCGACGGCGCTCGACCGGCGCAGGACACCCGCAGGCTCGAGCGTCGCGAGATCGAGAGCGACGACCATCGGGCCGTCCGTCGGCGACCCGACCGTCGCGACGACCCCGGCCTCGACGCTGCGCAAACCACCGATCTCCGTAAACGGCGTGTCGACCTCGCCGACCGACCGGCCGGGTTGGATGCGGAACAATCGATCCCGCCCGCGCGCCCTGCCGACGGCCGCGATGGATCCGTCCGGCAGGAAACTGTATGACGAGCGGTCAAACAGCCAGGACGGCTCGGCGAACTCAGCATCCATCGGAGCCAGCGACTCGAGACGCGGTCCGTCCATGAGGCGGTACAGGTTCCACCAGCCGCTTCGGTCGCTGACGAGATGCAGGACGCCGTCCGGCGACCACTCCGGCTGGACGATCGATTCATCGAGACCGCCCGCCGCCAGATCCGACGCCCCGATCGACCCGTCCTCGCCGACCGACGCGATCCGCAGCCGCGTCGAATCCCAGGGCATGTCCGGGTGGTCCCATTCGAGCCACGCCAGGCGACCGCCATCCGGCGAGAGTCGGGGAGCGGCCAGGAAGTCCGGGCCGATCACAAGGACACGCGGTTCGCGCTCGCCATCGAGCGGCACATCCACGATGGCCGCCACGGCCTGCCCCGTGCCGGTGTGGTCTTCGCGGACCGCCAGGAACCTACGGCGGCCGGCATCGAAGCGCAGATCCGCGTAGCGCCAGGCGCCCTCCGGTGTGATCGGCACGGGCGTCTGGGCACCCGGGTCCAGGCGGTACAGCCGCCCATCCGCGCGGTTCGAGAAGACGACCGTCCCCCCGGCGACCGTGTACGACCCACCGCCGTACTCGTGGACCTGTGACCGGACATCGAACGGTGGGGGCGTCAGGTCCGTCGTGATGCCATCCAGCGCGCGTCCGACCAGTACAGAGCGGCCTTCCTCGGCCGGCCGGATCTCGATCCAGTAGACGTCGTCACCATCCATCCACGGCTCACCCAGCCCGATGGTGTCGCCGACGAGATCCTCGATGCGAATCGGTGATGGCCAGCTGCCGTACGGCAGGCGTGGGCGATCGTCGGCGGGTGGCTCGAGCGGAGTGGGGTCCAGGGTCGGGTCGGTCATGCGCGGTGGATCATGTGCCGTGCTGCCAGGAGGAGACGTAGTCCGACTGCTCGGCCGTCATCGGCTCGAGCGCGATGCCGAGCGCAGCGAGCTTCAGGCGCGCAACCTCGGCATCGATGGCCTCGGGAACGACGTAGACCATGGGCTCCAGTTCGCCGTGGTGCTGGGCGACATACTCGGCGCACAGGGCCTGGTTGGCGAAGCTCATGTCCATCACGGCCGCCGGATGCCCTTCGGCCGCCGCGAGGTTGACGAGCCGGCCCTCGGCGATAAGGTTGAGCTTCTTGCCGCCCAGATCAAACTCCTGGACGTGCTCGCGAACGTCGCGGACGTGACCCTCGGCCAGCGCGCGCAGGGCCGCCAGATCCAGCTCTGCGTCGAAATGACCTGAGTTGGCCATGATCGCGCCATCGCGCATCGCCTCGAAATGTTCGCGCCGGAAGACGTTGAGATTGCCGGTCGCGGTCACGAACAGCTCCCCCCAGCGGGCCGCGTCCGCGTGACTCATCACCGCAAACCCGTCCATCAGCGCCTCGAGGGCCCGGATCGGATCCACCTCGACGATCGCAACGTGGGCGCCATGACCGTCCATCCGCGAGGCGATGCCCTTACCCACCCAGCCATAGCCCGCGATCACGACCTTGCGACCGGCGATCAGGATATTCGTGGCACGCAGGATGCCATCCACCGTGGACTGGCCGGTCCCGTAACGGTTGTCGAAGAGGTGTTTGGTCTGGGCCTCGTTGACCGCCACGACCGGGAAGCCGAGGGCCTTGTCCGCGGCCATCGCCTTGAGCCGGATGACGCCGGTCGTGGTCTCTTCCGTGCCGGCCAGGACCTCCTTGACCTGCGTGGGACGCTCGCTGTGGAGCAGCGAGACGAGGTCGCAGCCGTCATCCATGGTGATGTGCGGATGCGCGTCGGCCACGGCGTTGAGATGGGCGTAGTACGTATCGCGGTCCTCGCCACGCCGCGCGAAGGTGGCGATCCCGTACTCGACGACGAGGGCCGCGGCGACGTCGTCCTTGGTCGAGAGAGGGTTGGAGGCGGCCAGCATGACCTCCGCGCCACCGGCCTTGAGGGTGCGCATGAGGTTGGCTGTCTCGGTCGTGACGTGCAGGCACGCCGCGATGCGCAGACCCGCGAGCGGGCGATCGCGCTCGAATCGCTCGCGGATGAGGCGCAGGACGGGCATCTCGCGCTCCGCCCATTCGATGCGGCGAACGCCCTCGCCGGTCAGGTCCAGGTCTGTCACGTCGTGGGCAGGCAGGGCGGTGGTCGTCATCGGTGGTCGATCTCCTTGCGGGTGAAGAGGCGTCGCAGGGGCGCCGTGATGTCCGGCCATGGTGAGCCGAGACGGTGGATGAGCCGCTCCTCGAAGCGGGCGTGTTCGGCGTAACCCAGGCGTCGGTAGGCGTTGATGGCCGGTGGATTATCCGCCCGGACGTTGAGGACGACCTGGTCGCAGGTCCGCAACAGCTCGGTGGTCACGGCCCCGGTCACGGCCGTGGCGAAACCGCGTCCACGATAGTCCACGTGGGTCAGGACGTTGCCGACGACCGCCAGGCGCGCCGCCGGGCTCATCACGTGGGTGCCGGCGGCGGCGATGAGCTGGCCGTTGACGCGCATCCCGTAGTACACGCCATCGGTGATGGCGCTCGATGGCAGCCACGAAGCGAAGCCAAGCTGGTAGAGCTTGTTGAGCTCCCCGATCTCGACCGGGAGGACCCGCCCGACGGTCGCCGGGTATGGCCGAAAGTGCGTGCGATCGACCCACATCCGGACCATCTGAGGGCCCGGATCGACGCGGTAGTGGGCCTCGACCGCGGGCAGCATGGTGGTCTGGGCGGCGATATAGGCGGCTCTTGGCTTGATCACGTCGCGCAGCACGGCCTCGATCCCGTCGGCGCGACCCATGACGAACAGCGGCTGGGGCGTGGGCCCGGTGTATTCCAGGCCGACGGCGACGAGGTCATCACCGTCGTACGCCGCGCCCCAGCGGGTGCGCCCGAACTCGCGCTCCTCGAGGTCGCAGATGGCGTAGGCCGCGTACAGGCGGTCCTGGACGAGGAATTCGCGCATCTGTGCTCGGTCGGTGGTCTGACGGGCGATCGTGGCGGACCGTCGGCCGAGTGTGATCGTCGCCATCAGGAAGCCACCGGGGCGGGGTCCGGGTCCGCGGCGGGGTCCGGGTCCATCGCGAGGTCCGGGTCCGGGGCGGGGTCCGGGTCCGCGGCGGGGTTTCGGTCCGCGGCCGCGGGGGTCTCCTGTTCGGTGGCTGCGACGGCTCCGATCGTGGACCCGCCGGCGATCGTCGTCGGCGGTGTCCAGGCCCCGAACCGCGGGGCGGCCGATCGACGCCGTTCGCGCCGGGCGACGGCCTCCGCCAGACCGTCCTCGAACGGCGTCACGATCAACCCCTCATCGGTCGCGATGCCGGTGATGAGATCGGCCGGGGTCACATCGAACGACGGGTTGCGCACGTTCGTGTCCGGCGGAGCGATACGCACGCCGCGCACGAGCAGGACCTCGATAGCCCGGCGCTCCTCGATCGGGATGTCGTCGCCGTGTGTCGTTGCGAGATCGACCGAGGAGATCGGTGCCGCGAGGTAGAACGGGATGCCGTGCCGGGCCGCCAGTACCGCCAACGTATACGTGCCCGTCTTGTTGGCGGTGTCACCATTGGCCGCGATCCGGTCCGCCCCGACGATCACGACATCGACCTCACCGAGGGCCATGAGGTGGCCGGCCGCAACATCCGCGATCAGCGTGTGCGGGACGCCGGCCTGGGCCAGCTCCCAGGCCGTCAGGCGCGCGCCCTGGAGATTCGGCCGCGTTTCGCCGACCCAGACATGGACATCGCGACCCGCGTGGTGGGCGGCCTGCACCACCCCGAGCGCGGTCCCGAACTGGCCACAGGCCAGGGGGCCCGTGTTGCAGTGCGTCAGGATCCGCAGGGGTCGATCGTCGGGGAAGACCAGAGCCTCCAGACCGAACGCGGCCAGTCGACCGAGGTCCTCGGTCGTCTCGAACACGATGGTGTCCGCCTCGGCCCGCATCGCGTCGGCGATGGCGTCGCCGTCCTCGCTCAGGTCGCCGAGGGCGGTGTAGACCGCCATCATCCGCTCGACCGCCCAGCGCAGGTTGACGGCCGTGGGGCGCGCATTGATGAGCGCGTTGGCGGCGCCGCGCAACGTCGCTCGGCGCGCATACGGGCGGGTCGTCCGGCACTTGCTCGCGGTCAGGGCGAGACCGATCGCCGCCACGGAACCGATGGCTGGGGCACCGCGCACGATCATCTCGCGGATGGCATGGGCGGCCTCGGCCGCGGACCGCGCGTCGTACTCCTCGAGGACGTCGGGGAGCTTGCGCTGGTCCACGATGTGGAGCAGCCCCGGGCTCTCCCGGAACGGTGTTCGAAAGCCGGTGGGCGGCGACGGAACCGCAGCCGACGTTGGCGCCGCGACATCGCGCCGGGCGACCGAGCCTGGGTCAAGGATCGCCCCGGCGGCCTCGGCCGACACCCGCTGGATCGCGCCGACGGCCCCGACCACGCCGGCTGCGCCGTTGAACAGGTCACCGGCGAACTGGCGGAAGAAGCGTCGACGGCCAAGGTCCGCGCCATCGGCCGGGGTCGGGGTGAGGGTTTCGGCGGGCGCGGGTTCGGCGGTCTCTGCGGGGCCCGGGGGGCCGGCACCAACAGCCGGCGTCAGCTGATCGGCGGGACGATGATCGGCGGGATCTTGTGGCTCGGGCAATGGCAAGGCCTCAGAATCGGGTCCGATCAGTACTGGACGACGCTGGTGACCCGGCGTCCTTCCAGACGATCACGACCCTTGAGGAATTCGAGTTCGACCAGGAAGCCGAGGCCGACGACCTCGCCCTTCAGCCGTTCGACGAGCTCGATCGTCCCCTTGACGGTGCCGCCCGTGGCAAGCAGGTCATCGACGATCAGGACTCGCTGCCCGGCTCCGATCGAGTCGCGGTGGATCTCGAGCGTGTTCGATCCGTACTCGAGGGCGTATTCCACGGTGATCGTCTCGGCCGGGAGCTTGCCGAGCTTGCGAACCGGGACCAGTCCGGCGCCCAGCAGGTAGGCCAGCGGGGCACTGAAGATGAAGCCGCGGGACTCCATGCCGACCACGATATCGATGCGCTCATCCTTGTACGGCTCGACCATGAGGTCGATGGATTCCTTGTAGGCGACCGGATCCTTGAGCAGGGTCGTGATGTCGTAGAAGAGGATGCCGGGCTTCGGAAAGTCCGGGATCTCGCGAATCCTGGCGCGCAGGTCCTCGGCGGACATCGTGGTCATGACCTCCAGCGTATCGGGTGGATGGCTGCGCTCGGCCCGAGCACGGGCCGGGTGGAAGTCTACCGCAGCCACGACGGCCGGCCCGCCGCTCCTGCCGCCCGCGAGCTGGAGAAGTAGTCCTACTCCCTTGTCCCGTGAGAATCGTCAGGGCAGGGCTGCCTCCAAAGGACCGTTCCGTCGGCCCTTCGAGGCTATCCGGACGGTCGTCGATCACGCTAAGGTGTCGCCGCGGCGATTTGGTCGACCTCGCCGGTCACGACGACCCGCTCGGCGCTCGGCTGGCGCGCTTCCAGGCGCCGCGACAGTCGCGACAGGGGGTACAAGATGAGGAAGAAGATCACCCCGATGACGACGTACGTCTCCATGGTGTTCCCGTAAAAGTTGAAGAGCGCCCGGCCGTACCCCACGAGCTCCTGCGCCCCGAGGATGAATGCAAGCGAAGTGTCCTTGATCAGCGTGATGAGCTGAGACACGATGGCCGGTGTCATCCGGGCCACGGCCTGTGGCAGGACTACGAACCGCATCGTCGAGGGGTAGTCGAGGCCAAGGGAACGGGCAGCCTCCACCTCGCCCTTGGGGATCGAGGCGATCCCAGCCCGAACGATCTCGGCAAGCACGGCGGAGTTGTAGATGATCAGGCCGATCGTCGCCGCCTGAAGTGCCTCCAGCCGCACGCCAATACGGGGCAGGCCCAGGAACACGACCAGGAGGATGGCCAGGATTGGCGTCGCGCGGACCAGCTCGATCCACGCCGTCACCAGCCAGCCGAGAGGCCCACGCAGCTCCGTGCGGGCCATCCCGAGCGGCACGGAGATCGCGAGACTGGCGACGAGCGCTATCCCTCCGACGACGAGCGTGACCACCAGCCCCTCGCCAAGGAACGTCCAGGTCGAAGTCTGGAGGAACGGCTCCCAGCGCCTCGCCGGGAGCGCCCCGCTCGTGACGCCGCCCATGATCAGCCCCACGGCCACGGTGACGACGACTAGCCACCCGATAGCCCTTCGCCCGGGCCTGAACCGGCGGATGTCCATGGTCCTCATCGGGCGAACTTCAGGCGTCGTTCGAGCTGGCTGACGACGAACGCTAGCGGGAGCGTCAGAGACCAGAACGCGATGAGCGCGGCCAGGTAGCCATCAAAGCTTGCTGTCCGCGTTTCGATGACGCCGGCGACCTTGAGGAGCTCGTTCGCCGCTATGGCGCTGACGATCGCTGTGTTCTTGGTGAGGGCGATCGCGATGTTGCCGAGCGGCGGGATGACAGTCCGGATCGCCTGCGGCAGCACGACGAGCCGCAGTGTGGCGATCTGGCTCAACCCGAGGGACCGCGCTGCTTCGATCTGGCGCGGGTCAACTGACAGGATTCCCGACCGGATCGCCTCCGTCACATAAGACCCGGTGTAGATCGACAGACCGAGGATGCCGACGATGATCGGGTTCGACGAGATGTTGAGGTTCCCCGGCGCGAAGAGCACGGCGCAGAAGCTCAGCTGGACGAGCAGCGGTGTGTTCCGGAAGAACTCGACGTAGGCCGCTCCGAGGGGGGACAGGAACGGACCGCCCCAGACTCGAAGGCTGGCCCCGCCAAGGCCGATGACGAGGGCGCCGATCATCCCGCCTACAGCAAGAATCAGCGTGTTCCGGAAGCCTCCGAAGAAGAAGTCACTGTACTCGGACAGTGCCGGCGAAAGCTCGAGCATCGTGGGTCCGAGGTAGAGCGCGGCGGCCCGGAGGTCCGGGCCGCCCGCTAGATCGACGGTTGGAAGTCGGCGACTACTGGTCGAGCGGCGGCTCGGGCGCCTCTGCACCAGAGTACGGCTTGATGTTCTTGTCGTACAAGGCCTTCCAGCGACCGTCGGCGGCCATCGCGTCGAGGACACCGTTGATGAACTGGACGAGGTCGTCCTTGTCCTTCTTGATACCGATCCCGAGTGGCTCCTTGGTGAACGCCTCCCCACGGACCTCGAGTCCATCGTTCTGGGAGGCCAGGCCGAAGAGGATCGAGTCGTCGGTGGACACCGCCTCACAGCGTCCGTCGAGGAGAGCCTGGGCCGCCTCGGCGTAGGTCTTGAAGAGCACGAGATCGGATTGGGCGACGCCATTTTCCTGGAGGTTCCCCTCGGACGTCGAGCCCTCGCCCGAGCAGACCTTGACCTTGGCCGCGACGAGGTCGTCGACCGACTGATGCGCACTATCGCTCTTGACCAGGATCTTCTGGCCGGCGACAAAGTAGATCTTGCTGAAGTCAATCTCCTTGAGACGCTCCTCGTTCCTCGTCATCGTGCTGATGACGATGTCGACCTTGTCCTCCTTGAGGAACGGCAGGCGGTTCGCGCTGATGGCCTCGACGAACTCGGGCTCCACCCCGAGCGCCGTGGCGATCTCTCGGCAGAGGTCAGCATCAAAGCCCTCGACGTCATTCGTCGTGGGGTTCTTGAAGCCAAACGCGATGACGTCGAACTTGGTGCCGCAGACCAGCTTGCCCGCCGCCTTGATCTTGCCCATGGTCGAATCCGCCGCGAAGCTTGGCGCCACCGGTGCGACAACAGACGGGCTCGATGCCCCACCGGTCGCGGTGGTGCCGCCGCCGGTGGCGCAGGCGGAGATGGCGAACGCGGCCGCCATCAGGAACGCAAGAGTCTTCCGCATGTCTCTCCTCCTCGGGTGTCGGACTAGTGCCGCAGGATGGTGTTGAGGAAGCGCTTGGTGCGCTCCTGCTCGGGGGCTTCGAAGAAGTGCTCTGGAGCGCCTTCCTCCACGATCTCGCCCTGATCCATGAACAGGACCCGATCGGCGACCTCTCTGGCGAAGCCCATCTCGTGGCTGACGACCATCATCGTCATCCCTTCGTGGGCGAGCGCCTTCATCACATCCAGGACCTCCTTGATCATCTCCGGGTCGAGGGCTGAGGTCGGCTCGTCGAAGAGCATGATCTTGGGCTCCATGCAGAGCGCCCTGGCAATTGCAACGCGCTGCTGCTGGCCGCCCGAGAGCTGCGTGGGACGAGCGTCTGCCTTGTCCGGAATTCCGACCTTCGCGAGCAGCGCTCGGGCGCGATCCTCGGCGGCCGCGCGGTCGAGCTTGCGGACCCACATCGGGGCGATGGTGAGGTTTCGGAGGACCGTAAGGTGGGGAAACAGGTTGAACGACTGGAAGACGACGCCGATCTCCTTTCGGACGCTGTTGACATCGATACCCGGCGCGCTGAGCGCCTGGCCATTGACGATGACCTCGCCCCGGTCCACGGACTCGAGCCGGTTCACGCAACGAAGGAGCGTCGACTTGCCCGACCCCGACGGTCCGATCACCACGACGACCTCAGCGCGATTCACCGACATCGAGACGCCTTTCAGGACGTGCAACGATCCGAAGAACTTGTGCACGTCTCGGACCTCGATCAGCGGGCGCTCCGTCCGCTCGATCGTACCTCCCGTGGCCAGGTTGGGGCCAGGACGCGACGTGAGGCTTGTGCTGTCGTCCACAACTATCTCGACGGGCATGGCTGGGATGCTACCACCGAACATCGGGCGCCCAGACGCATTCTTCGCCCTCCGCCGGCGCGATCCCGAGGACCAGCCGCTCCTCCGCGAGGAGCCGTTGAGCGCGCCCTCGCCCGACCGGCGCCGACTTGGAGGTGGTGTCACCCCGTGCTGTGCGGTGACTTGGAGGTGATGTCACTTGCCGGCGGTAGTGAAGGAGAGGCGGCCGTGGTGACGGAGGCAGGGATGTCATGGCCACAGGTTGCGAGGACGGGCCCCGGGCGGTCGCCGAACTGAGCGCCGGCACGCGGCCGCGCGGGTCATGCTTCCCTCGCGACCGATGGAGCCGCTCCGTCGGCCACCCGAGTGGTCCGGAGCCGACCGCCGATGAGCAGGCCGATCACGGCCACCACCACCGCCACGGCAAATCCAGCGGCAAGTCCAGGTGCCGGACCCTCTCCCGCCCGAACGGAGAAGGCGACGGCCGCGCCGGTCACCCCTATCCCGATCGCCGTGCCGACCGAGTCCGTCAGCGACAGCGCCGAGGTGGCCTGACCCTGCTCGCCGTGCGCAGCTTCGCGGAGCACGATGAGGGCGAGCGGTGAGTAGGCGAGCCCCATCCCGAGTCCCGCGAGGCCGAGCGTCGGGATCGACAACCACGGCGAGACCTCGGGGAGCAGGACCAGCATGAAGCTCGACAGCCCCGCGATGATGACCACGAGGCCGACACGCACGAACAGGTCCGTCCGGTAGCGCGACGACAGCCTGGCCTGGATCCACGATCCAGCCGTCCAGGAAAGAGTGGCGGCGGTCAGGCTGAGGCCAGCCTCCGTGGCGCTCAGACCACGCAGCTCGATAAGCGCGAGGGCGATGTACGCATCGACCGCAAAGAACGCGAACGTGATGATCCCGCGGATGAGCACGGCCGCCGGGAGGCCCCGCGCTGCACGGAGCGTGCCGGGCGGCGTCAGGCGTCGGAGGGCCATGACCGCCATGACGGACCCGACAGCACCGAGGCCCACCAGCAGCACCGGCTGGCCGCTCGTCATCCCGGCCAGCAGCAGCCCGGTCCCGGTGGCCACGACAAGGGCCAGCGGCAGGCGCTGGCGCAGGGTCGCGGCCGTCGCGGCGGTGGCCGGATCCGGCCCGATGCGGCGAACCTGCGGATAGGCGATGCCCGCGGAAAAGGCGATCAGCGGCAGCAGGCCGAGGAACACGACGCGCCACCCGATCGATTCACCGACCACCCCGGCGATCGCCGGACCGAGAACGCCAGGCAGCACCCATGCCGTCGACAGGGTCGCGAACATCTGTGGCCGCAGCCGCTCCGGCATGCTCCGCCCGATCGCCACGTACGCGATGGGCGGCACGGTCCCGGCTCCAAGACCCTGGACGAAGCGTCCCGCGACCAGCATCTCCATCGAGGACGCGAGCCCGCCGACGACCAGGCCGATCGCGAACAGGGCGATACCCACCGAGAAGGGCGCACCGAGACCGCGACGATCGATGAGCCCGCCGACGATGACGATACCGATCAACGCACCGAGCATGAACGACGTGAACACCCAGCCGTACAGCTGCAAGTTGCCAAGCTCGTCGGCGACCAACGGCAGGATCGTGGACACCGCCAGCGCCTCGAACGCGACAAGGGTGACCGTGAGGACCAGGCCGACGGTGAGATTCCGCCGCCCGGCTGACCACAGGCCGCCGCCGCCATCGGCGGGGCCCGGTGCGCGATCGCGTTGCGTCAGGGACATGGTCCAAGTCTGCCATTGACGGCGACTCGGACACGGCGGCGGCTTGTTGGCCGTCGCTGTCGCACGAGCTCGGCCGGTTGCCCGCCGGTCACCTGTCGTCGTCCGATGTCAGCCCCAGGCACCATTTCCGTACAGCCGTGCACGGGTCACTGACCGATGTCAGCCCCAGGCACCAATTTCGTACAGCCGTGCACGACCGATCGCCCAGCGTGCCGAATCGGGCGTACGAAGCGATCGATCACGAGGAACCTGTCCGAATCTGGTGCCTGAGCGTGACATGTCAGCCCCAGGCACCATTCCCGCCACACGTGAGTCCGGCGCGCGGCAGCTCAGTCGCGGACCTCGCGACGGCCGCTCAGCTCGCCGGCCGGGCGTCGTACGGAGGGGGTGGGCCGGCCCACCCAGAACGAATCCTTCGATTTCGAAGCATCTGCTGCGACTGGCGACGGCCGCTCAGCTCGTGCCGCGGACCTCGGGACCGGCACTCAATCTCGTCACGACGGCCTGGGTGAGCTGCCAGGCACGGGCCGGTCCGGCCGGTGCCCTGACCCGGACCTGGTTGGTGGCGAACGTCACATCCGACGGCTTGACGCCTGGCAGGCCGCCGTCGCCCAGGAGCAGCATCGCCGCGGACCGGCTCATCGACGCCCCGAACCGGACCACCAGCCAGCCTTCCTCGCGGGAGATCGAGCCGACGCCGGCGGCCTCGGCGGCCAGTCGCAATTCGGCCACCTCGACCAGCCGGGTGACGGCCGCCGGCATCGGGCCAAATCGATCGGTGACCTCCTGACGGAACGCCGCGACCGCGGTGGCCGTTCGTGCCTTCGCGAGCCGTCGATAGAGCTCCAGCTTCTGGGCCGTGTCCGGCACGTACTCGTCCGGCAGGTGAGCATCCACGGGCAGATCGATGACCGCCTGCGGCACCTCGACGATCGGCGCTCGGCCCTCATGCCTGGCCTTCTGCGCCTCGACCGCCTCGGCCAGCATCCGCGAATAGAGGTCGAAGCCGACTGCGGCCATGTGCCCCGACTGCTGGCCGCCGAGGATGTTGCCGGCGCCCCGGATCTCGAGGTCGGACAGGGCGATCTGGAAGCCCGCCCCGAGCTCAGAGGCATTGAATATCGCCTGCAGCCGCTTGCGAGCCTCGTCCGACAACCGCTCGCGCCGCCGGTACAGCAGATAGGCGTACGCCCGCCGGGCCGACCGACCGACCCGCCCACGAAGCTGATACAGCTGCGCGAGGCCAAGGGTGTCCGCGCGATCGATGATGATCGTGTTCGCGTTGGGGATGTCCAGCCCCGATTCGATGATCGTGGTACAGACAAGGACATCCGCCGCGCCGTCGGCGAACGCGATCATCACCTTCTCCAGGGCACCCTCCGGCATCTGGCCATGGCCGACCACGAACGTCGCGTCGGGCAGCATCCGGCGCAGCTGTTCGGCCTGCGCCTCGATCGTCTCGACCCGGTTGTGGACGTAGAACACCTGCCCGCCGCGGTCCAGTTCGCGCAGGAT
>JANOIS010000243.1:0-3544 GCA_031407755.1 Chloroflexota bacterium
ACCGCCAAGTGGGCCCTCGAGTTCGGTGCCGGCTACCGATTCCGGCTACGCGCCCAGGACCATGCCGGTCACTACAGCGCCCCGGTCGATGGTCCGATCGTGAAGGCCACACTGTTCCAGGACGGCACGGCGAGTGCGAAATACGCCGGCCGCTGGTCCGTCGTGGCATCGTCGGTGGCGAGCAACGGGCGGCTGCATCGATCCACGCGGGGTGGTGCCGCTGTCACGTTCACCAAGACGGCCCGGGCGATCGCCGTCGTTGGCCGTCAGGGTCCGACGAATGGGCGAGCCAAGGTCTACGTCGATGGGGTATACAGGACGACCATCGACCTGTTCCGCAGGAGCAGCCGCTCGAAGGTCGTCGTGTTCAATGCCTCGTGGCCCACGACCGGGGCCCACACGGTCAAGGTGGTCGTGGTCGGGACAGCTGGCCACCCGGGCGTCGAGGTCGATGCCTTCGCGATCCTGCGCTAGGAGCCGCGGTAGGTCGTCATCGAGTACGGCGCGAGCAGCAGCGGCACGTGATAGCTGCGCCCGATATCGCCGATCGAGAGGTCCACGGCGAGTTTCGTGAAGAACGCGCCGTCCATCTGGCCGAGGTCGAACTCGAGGCGATAGTCGCCACTCTGGAGGGGGCGGTCCAGGAGGTCGTTCACGCGCCCGTCGGCGTCGGTCAGGGCCTGGGTCATGCGGACCGGCTTGCCGCCACCAACGTCGAGTCGATAGAGCGTGACGCGGACACCGGATGCCGGCACCCCCCGTTCCGTATCGAGGACGTGGGTGCTGATCGTGTGGCGGGGCTGTTCACGGTCGGCGGCCACGTTATCCTCCGCGTTATGGGTACCTTGCGTATCGAGGTCGGTGACCTCCACTTTAGCGCCCGCTGGGAGGCCGCCGCTCCCCGGACGATCGAGGCCATCCGCCGGATGCTCCCGATCGAGTCGCGGCTCATCCACTGTCGCTGGTCGGGCGAGTCCACATGGATCCCCTACGGCGACTTCCGGCCGGGTCTCGACTACGAGAACCACACGTCCCATCCGGCTCCCGGGATGCTGGCGATGTATCCCGGTGGGATCAGCGAGTGCGAGATCTTCTTCCCGTACGGCGCGTGCACGACGTCGTCCAAGGTGGGCCAGCTGGCGGCCAACCACTTCGCCACCCTCCTTGCCGATGACGGCTGGCAGGATCGACTGCGTGAGGTTGGCCGGCGCGTCTTGTGGGAGGGCGCTCAGCCGATCCGGCTCATCGAACTCGACGATTGACCGACCTCATCATCCGTGGCGGCACGGTCGTCACCGCTGCGGGGTCGCGGCTCGCCGATATCGCGGTCCGCGGCGGGGTGATCGAGGCGGTCGAGGGGGTCGAGGCTGATCTTTCCGGGCCCGCGGTCGGGGCGGACCGGTTCATCGATGCGACCGGGATGCTGGTCCTCCCCGGCGTCATCGACGTTCATACCCACACCCGCGTTGCCACGGACGCGTCGCCCGATCGCTTCTTCCAGGATTCCGTCGCGGCGGCTTTTGGGGGCACGACGTCGTTTCTGTCGTTCAACAATCCCGGGACGGGTTCGTCGCCGGCCGCCGAGCGGTCGTTACTGGTCGGACTTCGTGAATGGCGAGCGGCCACCGACGGCGATTCGGCGATCGACTACGGTCTTTCGCTGACCGTCTCCGGCCGAGCTGACGACCCGCTCGCCGAACTTGCGGCCACGATCGACGCGGGAGTCGCGACGTCAAAGGCGTTCATGGTCTTCGACTTCCGACTCGGCGACCAAGCGTTGTTTGACGCGATGCGACTCATGGGCACCCGGGGCGGGATGCTCCAGGTCCATTGCGAGGATCCTGTGCTGCTGGACTCCGCCGTTGCCACCGCGCTTCAACGTGGTGACGTGTTACCACGCTACCACGCTAGCACACGACCACCGTACGTCGAGGCGGTCGCGACGGCGCGCGCCCTGGCCTTCGCGCGAGCGACCGATTCCCCCGTGCACGTGGTGCACCTGTCGTCCGCCGCAGCGCTCGATGAAGTTCGTCGGGCCCGGGCGGCCGGCGTTCGAGTCTCCGCCGAGACGTGCCCTCACTACCTGGTCCTGACCGAGGCGTGCTACGACGATCCCGACCCGGTTCGCTGCGCCTGCTACGTCATCTCCCCTCCCCTGCGTACCGCGGCCGATCGCGACGCACTGTGGGCGGGGCTCGCCGACGGCTCGCTTGACCTGATCGCCACCGACCACGTCCCCGACCGAGTGGATCTGGAGAAGGCCGACGCAGCGTCGGGCGTGTCGTTCGACCGCATCAGCAACGGGGCGCCGGGTATCGAAACGCTGCTCACGCTCGTTTACAGCGAGGGCGTCGCTCGCGGGCGGATCACGATCGAGCGCCTGGTCGACCTGCTCGCGACGACCCCGGCTGCCCGATTCGGACTCGCCCGAAAGGGCGCGATCGAGGTGGGCCGTGACGCCGACATCGTCGTGTTCGACCCCGCCGCACGAAGGGCGATTCGCGCCACCGACCTGCACCACACCAGCGACTACACCCCGTACGAAGGCCTTGAGGTCACGGGAGCGGTTCGCGATGTCGTCGTTCGCGGGGCCGTCGTCATCCGCGACGGCACGTACGTGGGCCGCCGCGGGGCCGGGCAGTTCCTCGAGCGTGGCCCGATCCCGCGCTGATCAGGCCGCATCAGCGGCGGGCGGGCGATGCACAGGCCAGCCCGGCCGAGGGGACGTGTCGTTCGCCGATGCACATAGGCCGCATCAGCGGCCGACAGGCGATGCACAGGCCAGCCCGGCCGGAGGGACATGTCGTTCGCCGATGCACATAGGCCGCATCAGCGGTGGGCGGGCGATGCACAGGCCAGCCACGCCGGGGGGGACGTGTCGTTTCGCCGATGCACATAGGCCGCATCAGCGGTGGGCGGGCGATGCACAGGCCAGCCACGCCGATACGCCAATACCAAGCACCGTCAGTCCCAGCCGTCGTGATACCACGGCGGCATCGGCGGGTGTGGGGCATCCGGGTCCAGCCCGCCCAAGGCCGCTACCAGCCGGGCGAATCGACTGAACCGCACGCCGGAGAGTGTCCCGTTCTCAAGGCGACAGATCGTCGACTGCGCGAGTCCGCATGCCCGCGACAGGTCACGCTGCGACCATCGGAGGATTCGTCGGCGGCGCTTGACCATCCGCCCAACGATCTCCCAGCCAAGTTGCACCTTGGGTTCTTGCTCACCGCGGGCTTCTGCGCTCCACACCATGGCAGGACCATATCCAGCGGCCATCACCAGGGACTTATCCGACACTTTGCTGCCGTGCATCGAGGACAGGCCGGCGGCGGACCAGGTGGGGTTGATGCGGCCTATGTGCATCGGGCGGCGAGGTTGGCGGCCGATGGCGGCCGTGTGCATCAGCGGGTCTGGCCGGACCGTGGAGGCGCGGGCCGCCGCAGGTTGGCAGATCAGGAGCCTGCCGCGTGATGGGAGGGTTTGATGCGGCCTATGTGCATCGGGCGGCGAGGTTGGCGGCCGATGGCGGCCGTGTGCATCAGCG
>JANOIS010000259.1:0-1836 GCA_031407755.1 Chloroflexota bacterium
GCCGGATAGTCGGACGCGGCGAGGGCCTCGTGGCGAAACCGTCCGGTCACGATCGCGGCACGGTCCTGCCCCTGCGCCGCTCGCGTGATCGCCGTCTCCTTGTGCACGGCCACGACGCGGGCAGCACGCCGCCCCCCCGCCGCGAACGGCGCGAAGGCGGCATCCCATTCGGTATCCCAACCGGGCAGCGCGGTCATCGGTGTCTGGTCATCCGCGTCAACCGACCCGCTTCAACTTGCCGGTCCGCTTGGCGTAGCGTTCTGCTCGCCCAAACGCCCACAGCCCGAACGGGATGAGGACGGCCCCCGCGACGAGCAGCGGCCAGACGTCACCCGTCAGCTCGCTGACGGGTGTCCCTCGCACGAGCCCGGCACGCACGCCCTCAAGGACATAGGTGGCTGGGGACAGGTGCGAGAGCACCTGCATCCAGCCGGGCAGCACGTCCACCGAGTAGTAGACGCCGCTGACCAGCAGCAGGCACGACTGGAGGACGAATGTCATCTGGGCACCGCGCTCAACGTACAGCAACGGCAGGATCGCGGCGATCATGCCGATGCCGACGAAACTGAACGAACCGAGCAGCATGAAGGTGATCGCCGTCACCGGGTTGGCATCCGAGAAGTCCAGCTGCGGGAAGAAGAGCACGAGCGCCACGAAGATGACAGTCGTGTGGATCAGGCCGTAGACCATCGCGTAGGTCACGGAACCCAACAACTGAGAGGATCGGCGGACGGGTGCCATGAACGTGTACTCCAGGGTGCCCTCCCAGCGTTCCACGGTCACAGTCTCCGCGATCCAACTGAAGACGACGGACAGGTAGTTCCAGAAGATCGCGCCCACCATCAAGGTCAGGAGCAGCGTGGGGCTGCCCTGGTCGGCACCGATGAGCGAGATCGACAGCGCGCCGGCGACGGAATAGACCAGGAAGGCGACCTCCCAGCCCCAGTAGCGGCGCGTCAGGAAGAAGTTTCGCTCGATGAAGGCGTATGAGGCCTTCAGCTCATGGGCGACGATGGTCATCGGGATCTCCTCGGGGTTTCGGGGGAGCTGGCTCGGCCCGTTATCGGGACCGGGCCAGCCCGAGTGATGGTTCCGCGGCGATGCGCTGACCGACCGCGATGACGCGGCGGCCGACGAATCGGCGGATGGATGGGCGGGGGCGCTCCAAGCGCCGATCGATCGAGGCCTGCTCGATCGCCCGCTGCTGCCGTTCGCGCGCGCTCTCGAGCGCGAAGAGGATGTGCGAGTGCATGGTGTTCACCTCCTTTCTGGTCAGTCTTGTGGTCAGTCCTGGTCGTCCGAACCGTCTTCCTCGACGTCGTCGTCCAGGGAGCGGCCCGTGTAGGTCATGAACACGTCCTCCAGGGTCGCCTCGCGGCCAAGGCGGGATGCGGTCTGCGCCTTGAGCTCGTCCGCCGTGCCCTCGGTGATGATCCGGCCGTCGTTCAGGACCGTGATCCGGGCACACAGGCGTTCCGCCTCGGCCAGGTCGTGGGTCGTCAGCACGATGGTCGCGTCATGGGTCTGGTTGATCTCCTCGATGAAGGTCTGGACGTCGAGCTTGCTGCGCGGGTCCAGACCGGTGGTCGGCTCGTCCAGCAGCAGGAGGGTCGGGCTGGTCAGCAGGGCTCGCG
This sequence comes from Chloroflexota bacterium, assembly GCA_031407755.1. Classification (GTDB taxonomy): domain Bacteria; phylum Chloroflexota; class Limnocylindria; order Limnocylindrales; family CSP1-4; genus SPCO01. The sequence continues at coordinate 1,635 of JANOIS010000259.1, forward strand.
CGATGGCGACCTTCTGCTGCATCCCCCGGCTCATCTGTTCTACCGGCCGGCCGACCCGCTTCTCGCTGATGCCCAGACGGGCCAGGATGGTCAGGGCGTCGCGCTTGGCCGCTCCGCCGTCCAGTCCGTAGAGCCGGGCGGCGAAGAGCAGGTTCTCCATGGGGCTGAGCTTCTTGAAGAACGCGGCGTCCACACTGACCCG
>JANOIS010000262.1:0-13888 GCA_031407755.1 Chloroflexota bacterium
GCCACCGCCGTGGCGCAGTGCTCGAGGTCATCGAGCCACGGTGAGTGGCCGGCATCCGGCATGAGATCGAGCGTCGCGGTCGGCAGGCGCGCGACGAGCTGGCGGGCGACCTCCGGGCCGCCGAATGGATCGTGGGCGCCCCAGATGAACAGGACCGGGCAGCGGATCCGGCCGAGCACCTCCTCGCCAAGGTCGAGCCCGCGAACGCCATGGATCGGCGACACGAGCGATCGCACTGGTTCCAGCTCGTTGCGCATCGTGTCGGTGTGGCGAAGCAGGGCGAGATATGCGTCGACATCGGCCTGGGTGATCCGCCCATCCTCGAGCGCCCGCGCCTGGCCGAGGCGTCGGAAGAGCGCACGGACACTTCGCTCGCTGACAGGCATCGACGCGGCGAGCCGACCGACGCCTGGGATGGCGAGCAGCCGCAGCATGCTGGGCACGCTCGGGGTCGGCGCACCGACCGGCCAGCTGAATTGGGTCATGCGGTCGATCCGGTCCGGAGTCGCTGCGGCGGCGCGCAACGCGATGTAGCCACCGAGCGAGGTCGCTACGACGTGCGTCCTCGGCAGATCCAGCGCATCGAGGATATCGGCCACGATGGTGTCGGCGATCCCGGGCAGCGAGGCGGCATCGATCGGGCGGGGCCACTTCGGACTGAGGCCGGCACCCGGTCGGTCGAGGATGAGGCACCGGAAGTCCGGCAGGCGGGACGCGAGCGAGGCCCAGCTGGCGCCAGCGGTGTTCGCGCCATGGATGAACAGGACCGGCGGCCCCTCCCCCACCATCTGCAGACGGACGCGCGCGCCATGGCGTGGCAGGTCGAGCCAGACCTCCGTTGGTTGGACGCCGAGGGAGCCCCAGAGCCTCCCCTCTGCCGCTCGATACGCCTGCTCGTTCATGCGCGCCCCCTCGCCGCGGTGCGGAAGGCCAGACTTGGACAGGATTCGGTCACCGCGGATCATCGCAATGGTCGCATGCTGGAGGCTCCGATGGCCCGCGATCGCGGCGGGCCGGGACGTGCCGAGACCCCGCCTGGCGACGGGGTCTCGGGAAGCGATTCGGGTCTGGTCAGCCGCTAGAACGCTGCTGCCCAATCGGCCGCCGTGGAGGCGTCGTAGTCGAGCGTGTAGCCGCACGAATTAATGTTCGAGCCGGCTGCCGTGACGAGGTAGCGGCCACCGACCGCGAAGTCGGGCATCGGGCCAGTCAGGGCGATTTCGGCGACCGGCGCGGTCAGGGTGATACTGCCATCGGCGCCCTTCCAGCCCTCGTTCACATCGAACGTGACCTGGTCGCCGTCGACGGCGGTCACGGTCCCGTCGAAGACGATGTCGAAGGTGGGCAGAGTCGCCGGATCGTAGACGATGCACGAGGCCATGCCGCCACCGCCGGACCCTGGGTCGGACGACGGGGTTGGGTTTGCGGCGACCGGGCCTGTGGGTGCCTGGGCGCCGAGCCCGGACCCGAAGGCGATCGCGAGCGCGAACGCGCCTGCGAGGGCCAAACCGCCGAACAGGGCGAATGGGCGGCGCCTTTGCGCGGCGGTCGAGGTGTGCTGGACGTCAGTCATGATGTGCTCCTGGATCCTCGCCGACACGCGGGCGAGACTCGCGTCGGGCACCTCGTCCGCACGGATCGGGTCGGCAGCGCGGAGTCGGTCGATCGGATCGGATCCGTTCGGCATACTCACTTCGCCACTCCTTTCCATGCGGCACCGTTAGTGCCCGTCACATCAGCCGATGTCCGGCTGGGATCCAGATATTTCAGGTCGTCCTCCCGTGATGTCCGGGCGAGGGCGTCGGCGAAGCGCGCACGGGCGCGATGGAGGCGGATAGCGACGGCGTTGGGAGTGATCCCCAGGACCGCGGCAATCTGCTGGTTGCCCAGCTCCTCCCAGGCGACGAGCCGAAGGACTTCCTGATCGGCCGGGGCGAGGGTGGCCAGCGCAGCGAATGCGGGACCATCCAGGGCGTCACCGATGGGCATCGGGGTCGCGACGTCCTCCACCCGCATCAACGCTGCCAGGCGATCCCGGCGCCCCGTCCCGCGACGCTGGTTGGCGAGGACGCGCCGCGCGACGGCATACAGCCACAGGAGCGGTTCTGTGGTCGGCACGGCGTCGATCTTGCGCCAGGCGATCGTGAACGTCTCAGCGGCCGCGTCCTCCGCGTCGGCGAGGGTCGGTGTTCGCCGGATCGCGTACGCCAGGACGGCGCGCTGGTGGTCCTGGAACAGCCTGTCGAAGCGAGGCAGGGCGGACGCGGGACCGGTGGTCGATATGGGGGTGTTCGTCGCGGTCACTGGGCCCGGACGGATCGACGACGCAGCGGGTTCCCCGACCAGATCAGTTGGCCGCACCACCGATCAGGCGGTTCAGCACAGCCGATGACCAGCTCCTGTCCACCTCTTGAGCGGACGCGGCGGCGTTCACGGGCGGCCACCTGGTCACGGCGCGATCAACACGAGGTTCGGGAAGTACGACTGGTAGCGCGTCGCGTCGCGGGTCAGCAATCGGTACCCAGCGACAGCGGCATGCGCGCCGATGTAGAAGTCAGGAAGCGGTGAACGCTTGAGTCCGCCGGCCCGTCGGTACCGCAGGAAGCACTTGCCGGCCAGGAAGCCGGCCTCGTAGGGGATCTCATCGCGACGGTAGAGATCGAGCGGTAGCGCGGCCTCGAGGTCCTCGATCGCGTCGAACCCGATGGAGACCTCCGCGTAGATCAGCGGATTGATCACGAGGATCGCCGCATCGGCGGTGCGTTCCAGGGCCTCGGCGGACCAGTCGCCCCACGTCGGGTCATTCGTGGCGACATCCAGGAGAACGTTGCTGTCCACCAGGACCGCGTCCATCACTCGCCGCGGGTGAGGGCCATGATCTCGTTCGTGGTCATGTGGATCCGCCCGCGCGCACCACGGAGCCTCTGGACGGCAGCGGCACCTCGCGAGGGCCGCCTGCCCGACACAGCCTTGATGATCCGGACATCTGTGCCGTCGACGACAAACTCCACGTCAGTGTTCGGCAGCAGCCCAGTCCGTTCGCGGACCGCCTGGGGAATCGTCACCTGCCCCTTCGACGTGATTCGCATGTCTGCCTCTAAGTATTCTTACCGACCAATGTAAGAATAGCATGCGAGCCGCTAGGCCGGGCCGGATGGATCCATGATCGCTTCGGATGTGATGACGACCTTGCCTTGCGCCCTGCCCTCATCCACGTACCGGAGCGCGTCGACGACCTGGGCCAACGGATAGCGTCGATCGATGATCGGTGTGACCTTGCCCGCCGCGACAAGCTCGGTCAGCGTGGCCACGTCCTCGAGCTTGAACGGCTTCCACCAGAGCATGAGACCCATCCGATTGCCGTCGGCCCATCTGATCGGCAGGCCGGCCAGCATGGCCTGAAGGAGTCGCGACCCCGTGCCACCGAGCGTGACGTAAACACCGTTCGGTCGCAGCGCACGTCGGATGCGCAGGATCGGGTGGTGCGAGTCGGTGTCGAGGATCCAGTCGTAGCGCTCCCCTGTCGCCGTGTAGTCGACCTTCGTGTAATCGATCACGTGGTCGGCGCCGAGCGATCGAACCAGGTCCATCTTGGCGGTGCTGCAGACGCCGGTCACCTCAGCACCGAGCGATCTCGCGATCTGGACCGCGAACGGACCGACGTTGCCCGACGCCCCGTCGATCAGGACCCGGTCGCCCGGCTGGACCGTTCGGCCGTCGCGCAGGCGAAGCCCCTGGACCGCCAGGATCGCCGAGTGCGGCAGCGTCGAAGCCACCTCGAACGCCATGTCGGGCGGGATCGCAGCGAACGCTTCCTCCCGGGCGCACACGTATTCCGCGAAGGAGCCCAGCCCATAGCCGTACAGATCCCCGAACACCCGGTCGCCCGGCATGAAGCGCTTCGCGTCCGGGCCCACGGCCTCCACGACGCCGGCGACATCGCATCCGAGCCGATGATTCCTCGGCGCGCGCAGCCCGAGGAACAGACGGGAGAAGCCGGGTCGCGGGTACATGCCGTCGAGGTCGGCGCGGTTGACGGACGCGGCCTGCACCCGGACGAGAACCTGGTCATCCGTGGGGATCGGCCGGTCGACATCCCGCAGTTCGACCACCTCGGGCGGGCCGTATGTATGCCGGACAGCCGCCTTCATGGCTCCTCCTGGTTGTGGTGATCGACATGTTCCCTCGATCCCAGAGTAATCGTGAACCCCAGATGGTCAACGCGATCGGCGATCCGCGCCGACAGGAGCCGGCCGAGGGTCAGTCCTCCCCAGAACAACGCCAGGGCCGTGGTCGCCTCGCCTACGGGAACGGGTTCCAGGAAGCGGACGAGCCAGTTGGAGACGCCGACCTCCGTTGCCACATAGACCGAGATGGCAAATTCCCCTTTCCAGGGCGCCGGCGCCGAGCCCGGCCGGCACCGCGGCCAGGAGGAACATCGCCCACAAGGGGGCGATGCCGAGGGCGATGAGTGCGCCGCCATGAAGCGCCGCTGCGATCGACAGCACGGCGTGGCGACCGATCCGCTCCGTGACCAGCCCGCCGCCGAACGAACCTGATGCGTACGCGACGGCATACAGGAAGTAGAAGGCGCCAATGCCGGCGTCCGATTGATCGAACCCGACTTTCACCGACCGGATCAACGACGGGATCAGCAGGCCGGTCCAGCCGATCAGGACGAACACCATGCAGCCTACGGCCCCGGCCGGGATTCGCTTTCCCGGCCGGCTGGGAGCGAGCATCACCCGCAGCCTAGCCTCCCGACAGCACCCGGCGGATGTTGGAGACGGTTTCCTCGAACACGCGCGTGACCTCCGCGACCTCGGCGCTGTCCCGTGTGTTGAGGCGCATGGTCACCCCGGAGGTGTTGGCCGTCGATTCGGTGACCACGATCGACCCGCCGTAGTCGCTGCCAGGTCGACCCCACTCGATGCGCCGCGTCGCTCGATCGGCGACGAAGCCAACGTCTGGCGCGCCGCCACGTTCCGTGACATCGGCATCGACGTCCAGGTCCCCCTCGACCGAGATCGAATCCTCGAGCCGGATCGTGGACACGTAGTCCGGCAGCCGGACGGGATCGGACAGCAAGTCGAACGCCCTGTCGGCGCCGGTCATCACCGTGAACGTTCGCTCGAGATCCGCCAGTGTCGTCCTCCTTCCGACCTCAGCCTAGCGTAGACGCGAAACCCGAGCCGCCGCCACCACCGGCGAGACCGCCGCCGCCACCGCCACTTGGCGTTCGACCAGAAACGCCGCCGCGTCTGGGCCCGGCAGGGCGTGCCATTGGTCACGCAACTGGCCGATGTTCCGCCTCCAGGCCGGTTCCGCGAGGAGGGCCAGCACCGCCTCGCGGAGCGTTACCGGGGTCAAGCCCTCCTCCTTGATGACTCGCCCGATGCCGAGCCTTTCCACGCTGGCGGCGTTGATGTGCTGGTCTGCACCGAACGGGACGACGACGAGCGGCACCGCCGCATCGATCGCGTCGAGGAGCGTCCCGTAACCGCCATGGCATATGACGGCGCTGCAGCGTTCGAGGACTGATCGCTGCGGCAAGTAGGCCGCGACATGCACGGAGGGCGGCTGGTCGCCCAGGCTGGTTGGATCGACGTTGGGGCCCACGGTGACGACGAGATCGACCGCTTCGTCCCGGAGTCCATCGAGAACGGCGGGAAAGAACGGCAATTCGTACTCCGGGTCATTGAACACCGTGCCGAGCGTGACGTACACCATCGGGCGCTGGGAGCCAAGCCCGTCCATTCCCGTAGGCAACGTCGCTCCTTTCGGAGGGTCCGCACGGAACGAGGTCAATCCCTGGGGCAGCGAGACATCCGGGTCGTGAAGATCGGGCGGTGCGAAACAAACGACGGGCTGAGACTGCAATCGCTCGAGTCCTGGGTCCGGCGGCAAGCCTAGATGCGCGCGTGCCTCATTCCAGGCGCGTTCCACCTCGGCGAGGACGCTCGGTGTGATGAGCGACGGTGAAGCCACCTGAACCGATACGACAGGGAGCTCGAGTAGTTCGCCGACGAGCGCACCGCCGAATTCCGTGGACTCACGAACGATGACGTCGGGACGCCACTGCTGAGCCAGGATCGCTACATCGCGCGCCATGCGCTCGGCCGTCATTCGAACGAACTGATGGGCGAAGAACGTTTCGAGCGTGCTGTCCTGGGGCGCACGGAGCTCGTCGGGGATCGTCGATTTGTCCGATTCGAGCCAGTCCAGACCCGCCGGCTCTCCCGGCAGCCCATGCGCCTCGACAACAGGGCCGAACCTTCTCGACGTCGCGACCTGTACGTCGTGGCCTCGCGCTCGGAGTGCTTCTGCGAGAGGCAGGAGGGGCCGGAAATGGCCATATGCGGGTTGGGTCGTCAGCAAGATTCGCATCATCTGTTCGCGGCCGAAGGATACCGGCCGATCGAGCCGTCGCGCAGCCCGCATCGATCGCTTCGCCGCCACCTGAGGGCGCGAAGCTGCTACAGACCGCCGGCCAGTCGGATCGCCGCCACGTGGACCCGAGGGTCCGGGAAGTCCTCGCACCAGCCGTAGCGATGGGCGTGGGCCAGGACCCCACCCGGGCCGATGACAAACTCGCCGGGAAGTTGCCACGGGTCGTCGACGAGCGCCCGATCGGTGCCATGACGCGAAGCGGCCAGGTCCAAGCCGGCCTGCGGTTCGCGTCGAAGGAAGGCATCGGGCGCATCGAACAGGACCTGGGCGGTGGTCCCCTCGAGCAGGCCGAAGGCTTCGTAGGACGTGCGCTCCGGGTCGGACAGGATGGGGACGTCAAGGCGTTGAAGGTCGCGGAAGCGGGCGGCTCGTTCAGGCTCACCCTGTCCGATGATGACGATATCGGCCCCGGCGTCCCGGTAGGCAGGCAGCTCATCTCGAAGACGACCGGCACGATCAGCCCCACACGAGCAGCCGAAATGGCGCCAGAACAGCAGCAGCAGCGGCCGGTCCTGCCAGAGCGATGACAACCGCACGGGTCGCCCCTCGTGATCGGGCAGGGTGTGATCCGGCGCCGTATCGCCGATCTGCGCGGGGGGCGAGGTCCAGCGCAGCCGCATCGGCCCCGCAGCCCAGCCGGTCAGCCATCGGCGTTCTGCCGCAGTAATCATGTCCTGTACATCAGCGCTCATCGAAATGGTGCCTCCTTCCTGGCGCGGGCGGTCGCCCGATGATGTTGTCCGTCACGCGTCGAGAGTAGCCTCACGGCTTCGGATGCGTCGGGCTTGCGCGGTGGTGCGATGATGCGGGCATGTTCGAGTACGGCGGCGGGATCAGCGAAGGACCGGCCGGGCAGGTGGGCGGGACCGGAAACGGCGGCGGGGCCAACCTGGATTGGGGCGCCCAGTTGATGGACGGCGCGTCGAACGCCGTACGCACGGTCACGGCACTGCCGGCCGAACAGCTGCTGCTGCTCGTCGCGGCCGTCTTCATCGCCTTCTGGGTCCTGCGGCGGGCGCTCTAGCCGTCGCGGCGCCCTGACCCGCCGCGGACGCGATCGGCGAACGTCAGATCACGGCGTTGCTTCGAAGGTACCCGTGAGGTTGACGTTGCCATTCTTGGACAGGTTGTCGTAGACGGCCACGAGGTCGGCGCACTGGAACGTACCGGCGACGCCGCTGGTGTCCGATCTGGTGACCGTGATCGTGCATCGATTCGTGTCCGCGCCCACGTTCCCGCCGGCCACGGAGACTTCCGGCGACGAGATCGTGAGGCTATTGCCTTCATCGGTGATGGCCACGGACACCCCCGCACCGCTGGCCCCGCTGGAGTCACCGAAGGCCAAGATGGTGGCCCCGGCCACGATGATGGATTGGCCACCGAACAGCGGGTAATCGAGTGTCGTGGTCACGACGCCGGTCACCTCGGCGTGAAACGTGCCGCCCGTGAACGCCGCGATGGTGATCGGCGGGTTCGACGTCGTCGCACCGCCGCCAGGATCGACGCTGGGCTGGGTCGCCGTGGTCGGTTCGGCACCGGTGCCCGGGTCGGCGGTCGCCACACTCGAGCCAGCAGGCGTGCCGCCGCAGGCGATGAGGCTCGAGGTGAGTATCGCGAGTGCCGCGGCCCCTCGCAGACGTCGGATGGTTCGCATTGGGGCACCTGATATCTGCGGGGCCCCAGAGGGACCAGGCGCTGATGGTAACGGCGATCTACACGCCGCGCGGGCGTGCCTTTTGGGGCGCGGTTACTCGGAGCGCGTGAGTCGGACCATCGGGATCAGCCGGCCGGTCTGCTCCGGATAAGCTGCAAAATCCGGCAGGGCCGCGACGTGCTGGTCCCAGAGTCGATCGCGCTCCGGACCATCGATCACGGCGGCGGCCGCGGCATCGAACGTCCTGCCGCCCGTCTCGATCCGGACGTCAGGATGGACCTGGACGTTGTGCAGCCAGCCCGGGACCTTGGACGAGCCACTTGCCGTCCCGGCCACCACGTAATCGTTGCCGTCGCACGAATAGGTGAGGATCGCTCGCCGCGGCCCGCCTGACTCGCGCCCTGGCTGGTCATGATCAGGAGCGGGTGTCCGGCTAGCGGTCCCGTCGTGACCTCTCCATCATTTGCACGCATGTCAGCGATGATGCCGTCCTCAAACGTGGAAGCTGCGTCGGTCATGTGCCCTGACTACCCGGCTGGCTTCGGCGGCTTCGGCTTCTTGGGTTTCGGCGGTCGGTTCGGGGTCTTGTCGCCCATGTAGCACCTCCTGAGCGCAAGCATACCGCGGGGAGCCACGGCCAGAGTGGGCAGCATCCCCGCATGGACGTCCAGCGACCCGCGACTTCACGCCTGCCCGCGCACCAGATCGATCAATCGATTAAGCACCCGTTCGCCATCGGCGCGCAGGCCGTTGTGCTCGAATTCATCGGTTTGCCAGGTGCGCACGCCGCGGATCGTGGCCGCGGTCTCCTCGGCGAAATCACGCTCGACGTACAGGTCGCTGACGTAGATCGTAGCGGCCACGGGAACGTCGTTGTGGCGGAGTTGGTCGGCATCGTAGAGGGCGGGCCAGGGGTGCTCGGCGAGCAGGTGGGCCGCGGCTCGCTGCGGTCGGAGCACCGCTTCGTCCTCCCACATCCAGGGAAAGACGTGTTCGGCCGTGAGATAGCCCTCGTTGTGGATGGCGTCCGGCAGCAATCGATGTGCGGACCAGCGCGTCGGCCCGCCGTCCGCGTAGGACGATTCGTGCAGGGTGGCGTAGATCGGGTTGCGGCTGAAACGGGTGCCCGCCTCGGTGTCGTGCAGAAACGCGAGAGATCCGAACGGGAGCTCGATGACATGATGGAGATGCTCGAACCCGGCGCTGTCACCGAGCCACAGACCGAGCTGTCGGAAACGTCGCGCCGTCAATCGATCGCCCGAGGGCAGTCGGACGTCCTCGCCATCCAGACGACGAAGGATCTCACCGACGCGCTGACCGTCGTCCGGGTAGCGCTCGAAGTAACGACGGTTCGCGCCGATCAGTTGCTGGTATGTCGCGCCATACACGTCGTCCACGGGCCGACCGATCGGCGACAGGCCGCCAGTGATGAATGCCTCTCGGAGACCATCCGGCGCGATCGACAGATAGGTCATCGAGGTGAACCCACCAAAGCTCTGCCCGAGCACGCTCCAGCGGTCCACCCCGAGCTCTTGCCGAATGTGCTCGGCGTCGCGGACGATCGAGTCGGCGCGGAAATGGGTGAGGTAGGCCGCCTGCGCCTCCGGTGTGTCGCCCGGGATATCCGACCCGACCGGTGTTGACCGGCCGGTCCCGCGCTGATCAAGCAGGAGCACGCGGTAGTCCTGGAGCGCTCGCTTCATCCAGCCGGTCGGTGGGCTCGTCGGACGTGTGGCCTCGAACCCAGGGCCGCCCTGCAGGAAGACAAGGTATGGCCGGTCCGCACCGTCCGGGGCGGCAACCTCACGGGTAAAGACGCTGATCTGGGGACCGCCCGTGTGGGCGTGGTCCAGCGGCACCGTATGTTCGCGTTCCGTGAAGGTGGCGCCGCGGACGCGGTAGTGCTTCTCACCGGTGCTGGCGTCGGTCATCTCGGTCATGTACTTCGGGACCTCCTTGGTTTGTGGGAGCGATCGGGCCGAACATCCTGCGGCGAGTGAGCTACCAGACGTCCCCCGAGCGCCAGTCACAGCTGATCGAGGCCGCCAGGTCGAGGGACGGTGAGGATCTCGTCGGGAGGACGAGGATGTCGCCGTCGTCGTCCTGCGTCCGGTGCAGGCCGGCTGCTGCTCTGACGAACGACGGCCCGGTCCATATTCGCCAGCCCAGCCGTTCGTAGAAACTGGGGCTCCCGGTGCTGAGGACACCGAGATCAAATCGGTCGTCGATGTACGTCGCCACATCGGTCATCAGCAGCGATCCGTGGCCGACTCCCTGGTGGGAAGGGGCCACAGCGACCGCCTCCACGTAGCCCGTACGGAGGTCGCGTCCACCGATCTGGATCCCCCGCTCCACGACGGCGGCGTGGGCGACGATGTCGGACTCGAGATCAAGCACGATATGGATACCGCCCAGGGCATGGTCCCAGTCGTCGTCGGAGAACTGCCCGCCTTCGCCCGACTCGAACGCCTGGCCGAGCAGGGTGCGAATCTCCAGCATCTCCGCGGCCGTCAGGTCGTCGGTCGTGAGGCGGCGGACGTTCGGGGCGGTCATCACGGCGATTGTGACAGCCGACTGGCGGTATCCGCCGATGTCCGGCCGACTGCCCCCGTGTCGGTACCACCCACCATTTCGGCACAGCCGGACACGATCGATCGCTGCGTGTCGGTACCACCCACCATTTCGGCACAGCCGTGCACGATCGATCGCTCAGATCGCCATAGCGGGCCTACGGAGCGATCGGTCACGCTCGGCTGTGCCGATCGTGTAGGTGGCAGCGACGATCCAGGCGACAGTCGAGCGGGTCAAGGGCCCATCCGGCGTGCTGCGTCCGTGTAGTCCCGATACGGGCCGCGATTCGGCGCCCGTCATGAAGCACCGCTGCTCGGCCATAGTGGGAAGCGATCTGCCGCGGAAAAGTATCGATGGCGGGAGGGCCGTCGAGTACATCCGGACCTTCGCGGCAAGTTGGGCGAAGGCGAAGCCGCATACGCGGGCGACGATGATCCAGTCGGTCTACGAGGAGATTGTCGTTCGCGTGGAGGAGTTCGTCAGCGTCCGCCTCGCACCTGAGGCGTACGCCCACGGCCTCGCGCTTGCCCTACCCGCCGAGGTTGTGGTTCCCGCCCTTCCGACCTGCGGCGGACCGCGCCGCGGATCAAATATGGCATTGGCGCGCCCGACAGGAGTCAGACGTGCGCATGCCAGAAATATCCGGATCCCGATCGAGGGTGCCGAATGTGACGTGATTCCCGCCGAGAGCGCCTGACACGTGTCGCTCCAACGCGCCCGCACGGCTCGATGGGCGGGCCAAACGGCGTCCGCCGGAGGTCGGGCACTGCCCGTCCCGTCGAGCAGATACCCGAGTCGGCCGACCAGCTCGTGCCAGATTCAGGGCAGGTCCGCACAGACGTTGGAATGGTTACCAGTGTCGCATCGGGTATTGACGCCCGCATCGCGAAGGTAGACAGTGCAGGTGTTCAGCATTGAACCGGGCAGGCTGCACCCGCCCGTGTGCGGCGGGACCGGGCAGCAGAAAACGCTGCCCTGATGGCAGGAGGAACAGCATGGCTCGACGCACGCGCTTGCGTCTCTTCGTCCTTTCCGCCGTGGTGGCGCTCGCGTTCCCGGCGGCGGCTCTCGCCGATCACGCGACGCGCCCGTCCACGAAGAACCTCCATGCGCTCGGGCACAGCCCGCACGCGGCGAGCTTCTTCGGGGCGACGGCGCCGACACGCCACATCAACTCGGACATCGCCTTCTGGGGCAAGCTCGCCTTCAACGGCAACTACGATGGCTTCAGGATCATCGACATCTCGGATTCGGATGCCCCGGTCGAGATCTTCCATCAACGCTGCAACGGCGACCAGGGCGACCTCGTCGTCTGGAAGAACATCCTCATCCGCGGGTGGAACTCGCCCGCGCCGTCCGGACGCCTCTGCGACGGACAGGGGGTATCGACCGGGTTCGAGGGCGTCCATGTCTTCGACATCAGCAACCTCACGAACCCCGAGCTCGTCGCGTCCGTCGAGCTGCCGTGCGGCTCGCACACGCTGACGGCGGCGGGCGCATCCGGGGGGGACCTCATCGTCTACAGCAACAACTCGAGCAGTGACGGGTGCGTCGACGGCACGCGCCTGAACGACGACCCCGTCGGGGACTACATGGACGTGATCGCCGTGCCGCTGGCCAACCCCGCCGGGGCACATCTGCAACGGCGTGAGCCCCTCGCGGGCCCGACGACCGACGTCCGCACGGGCTGCCACGACGCCGGGGTCATCCTCGGCAGCGTCATGAAGGCCGCCTGCGCGAGCGCCGACACGATCAATGTCTGGAGCATCGGCGGTGGGAGCGGCAGCCTCGACGACCCGGCGCCCCTGTTCACGATCACCGAGCCTGGCGTCGGTCAGGCCGGCACGAACGGGCGCTGGCATTCCGCTGCGTTCACCTGGGACGGCAAGGTCCTCGTCGCCGGCTGGGAGCCGGGTGGCGGCGCCGCCGGGGAGTGCGAGGCGAGCGACCCCGACGTTGACAAGAGCCTCTTCTTCTACGACGCGAGCACCGGCGCAAAGCTCGGCCAGTGGGTCCTCCCGCGGCCGCAGACCGCCGCCGAGAACTGCACTGCCCACAACTACAACATCGTGCCGCTCCGGAGCGGCCGGTACGTCGCGGTCAGCGGCAACTACCAGGCCGGCACATGGGTCACAGATTTCACCGATCCGGCGAACCCGGTGACGATCGCCTGGTCCGACCCGCTGCCTTTGGGCACGGTGACCACGCCGGCTGGCGCGACGGTCAACGAGCTGGGCGGCGCGTGGTCAAGCTACTGGTACAACAACTTCATCTACGAGTCCGAGATCACGAAGGGCCTGAACGTCTTCCGCCTGAGCGATTCGGTCACGGCCGGGGCGATCCGGCTCCCGCATCTCAACCCGCAGACGCAGGAGTTCACGCTGCCGTAAGGCTCGCGAACTCCACCGACCAACGGGAGCGGTCCTCCGGGGCCGCTCCCGTGTTTGTTCGTGCGGTACGCGGCGAGGTGGGCGATGGGCGAGGGCCACGAGGTCGGCTCGCCGCCGGTCCTCGAGGCCATCGTTGGTGATCGCCTGGTCGCCCGACTCGTCTGCAAGCATCACGTGGATCGAACACGAGGACGTACAGAGTCCGGAGCCAGGCGGTCTCGACGGTGAAGAAGTCGCAGGCGATGATCCCCTGCGCTTGCGCGCGGAGGGACTCGGTCCAGGTTGGGCCGCTGCGTCGTGGGGCAGGACCCGCTCGGGCAGTTCGGAGCAGGGTCCGGATCGTCGTCGCGCCGACGCGAATCCCGAGCCTCCGAAGCTCCCCTCCGATCCGGACGCAGCCCCACCGGGGGTTCTCCCGGGCGAGCCCGCGGATGAGCGCACGGATCGCGGCATCGATCGGTGGCCGGCCGGGGCGACCGGTCCTGCGGTAGGTCCACTTCCTCCTCACGAGCTCGCGGTGCCAGCGGAGGAGGGTCGACGGGGTGACCATGACGGCGACCCAGCGGTCACGCGGGATGACCCGGCTCGCGGCCGCGAGCAGGACCCGGTCGATGGGCCGGAGCCTGGCTGGGCCCGCCGTCCGGCGGAGCACCCGGAGCTGATGGCGGAGGACGAAGATCTCGAGGTCCTTCGAGCGCTCGTCGTTTCGGCCACGCCCGCCGCTGGCGAGGAGACGGACGAGGGCCCGGACGACGAGGTAGAGGAGCGACCACATCGGCCGATCGTACCGGGGTGATCCGATCGCGATTCGGGGTTTCCGACC
>JANOIS010000287.1:0-2247 GCA_031407755.1 Chloroflexota bacterium
AGCCCCAGGCTCCGTGAACGATGACGAACGTCGACATGGTGAGATCCTCCGCGGTGGAGGATATACCCGGCACCCAACCTCCACGCGGGCTCCACACGATGACGACCGCGGTCTCTCGTGAGCGCCGGGCCGTCAGCTCCCCCCTGCAGTGTTTTTCGATGGTCGGCCTTGGCGCGCCGTGCGACGGTGGCCTGGCCGTTCCCGCGGGAGCAGCCGCGGCCGGCATCGTTGGCTTGCTGCTCTGGCTGAAGGACCGCCAGAGGCGCCCGCGAGCCGGTGCGTGATCGGGCGTTGCGGTCTGACAGATGCGCGTCAGGGGGTCATCATGGGATCGGGAAGGAGGTGCGCTCGTTCCTCGAACGTCACTGAAGGAAGCCAAGGGACAGTCCTACGCCCAGGTCAGTGGTCCGGAGATCGGCACCATTCCGACAGAGGACGCTCCGATGGAACATGCAACGAAACGAAGCGCGCGGCCCGGTGCGAGGACGATCGCCGTAGCCCTGCTCGCCGGCATCGCCGTGCTGTTGCTCCTGTTTCCCGCGAGCGGTATCGTTCCCCAGCCGCCGGAGTGCTACTCGGTGTTCGGCTACACCGTGCCGTGTGACGGCCGACTGGGCGTCGTCGCAGGAGCGGCGACCGCTGGGCTCGTGGGCGTCGCGCTCTGGATGTACGACCGCCGTCCATCACGCTGGGGACGGTGAGGTGAGGAAGATGCGCGCCCTGTTCGCCGTCGGAGCGGCCGGTCTCGCGACCGTCGCCTCCGTGATCGCGAGCCTTGACGGTCACGCCGACTTGGTCCCGTTCTACGCCGGCCTGTCGTTCTGTGCGGCGATCGCGGCGGCGGTCGCTTACGAGCCGTTCGTCGCCAGCCGCCGGCAGGTCGCGCGTGCTGCCGCCGTGGTGTGGGCCGGCGCGGCGGTCTGGGTCGGTGTTCTGTTCGTCATGGCCAATACGGTCTGGCAGGCGTCTGGCCCGCCGCCGACCCCCGAGCAGGCGTTCCTTGGCATCCCGGCGAGCGTCTACTACGCCGCGGCGCTCTACGGCGGGGCAATCCTCATACTGTTGGTGGCCACGATGCCCGACCCTGGGACCGAGGCGCGGTCCGCGGGCACGCCGTCGCAGGGAGCACCGGATCGCACACTTCGGGATCCCGTCTGATGACCCCGAGCCGAGGCGGGGAGGCGGCGAGGACGTCCACCCCACGTCTAATTCCGGTACCGGTCCCGGACGGTCGCGGCGAACCAGATCAGGACCACCACGATCTGGGCAATCGAAAGGAGTCCGACGGCGACGCCGGCGCCTGAGACATCGCCGTCCGCGGCAGCACCGAGGGCGTTCCGAATCGTCTCGACACTGATCGCGGAGATCGACATGCCGACCAGCGCCAGGACCCCCACCGTGACGGCACCCCTCGTGAACCGGACGCCGACCAGTGCAACGGTGGCGAGGACCACGACGAGCGGCCAGACATACGTCGAGCGAGCGATCAGGTCGAGCTCGACGTAGCCGGCAACGCCGACGACCCACGCGTGGAGGCCCGTCGTCCACCCAGCGAGAAGGACGAACAGGACCGCGGCCACCAGGACGTCCCGGCGCCCTAGTGATGCCCCCCGCCCCAGGATCCGTCGTGCCGCCGCGGCGAGCACGCCAAGCGACAGGACGCCCCAGCCTGCCATCGCGATTCCGAGCGCGACTCCGTGTGTGAGGTCCGCGGCGTCACCCGCGGGCACAAGCAGCCGCTCGATGGACACGACGCCAAACAGCGCGATGACGCTCGCGCCGAAGACCCCGAGGACAACGACCGCTCCGAGGGCGGCGGCACGCCACGGGGGTGCGTGTTCGGGTACGAGCGCCTCGAGTGGCGCCAGTCGCTCTTGAAGTTCACCCCTCCCGCCGTTCGGCTCCACCGTGACGTCAGAGCGCTCCGACAGGTCCGGCGCTGGCCGACCTCGTCCATCATCGACCGGGCGCGTCATCGGTTTGCCTCCTGCTCACGTTGTCGGATCTCCTCGAGGGCTCGGCTGATCGCGCTCCGAACTCCGCTCGCGGTCGGGTGGAGTGCCGCACCGATGTTCTCAGCAGAGAGGCCCCCCGCATAGCATAGGTACTGGCATTGACGGCGCCTCCATAATCGGGATATGGACGGCTTCGCCACAACTGGTGCCGCCTTCGAGTACTGGTTCTTCAACTTTCGGGCGGGCGCGCTGAGCATCCTCATCGACTTCATCGTTCGGCGCGGCCCGAGCT
>JANOIS010000302.1:0-3879 GCA_031407755.1 Chloroflexota bacterium
AGGCCGACCTCGAAGCTCGTGCCAGCGGCGAACCCGAACCCCTCCCTGGCCCGACTCGTATCGAGCTCATCGTGCGCCTGACACGGTTCGAGGGCGAGATCCGCTGGGACCCGTCCAAGCCGGACGGGCAGCCGCGCCGCGCGCTCGATACGAGTCGGGCCAGGGAGGGGTTCGGGTTCGCCGCTGGCACGAGCTTCGAGGTCGGCCTGGGTCGAGAGATCGACTGGTACGAACGGGCCGCTGGGTGACGGCAGTGCGTCGCCGAAGGCGGCGGACGCGGATCGCGTGCCTCGTGCATGGCGTGGGTGGCAGAGAGACCGGGGTCCGAAGGTTGATCCTGGATCAGGCCGCATCCTGGGCCGACCTCGACTCTGGGGTCGAGGTCGGGCTCTTCGTCCGCTGTGAGGCCGGGACGGAGGACGCCTGGCGCGGCGAGCCCCACGTCGTCGCCGTTCGGTCCTCCCGCTTGGGGATCATCGGCCGGTTCGTCGTCCGCGAGCTGCTCTCCATCCAGGTGGCCCTGTGGCGGCCGGACATCATTTACCTGCGCCACAGCACCGTCTCGCCGAGCATGCTCGCCCTGTCGGCCGCCTTTCCGACGGTCCTCGGGGGCGACCTGGACGACCTGGACGAGATGAGGATTCGCTCTCCGCTCCGCTACTGGTACGCGCGCTTCACCAGGGATCGCCTGTTTCGCGGCGCCCGCCGCATCGTGGTCGTGACCAACGAGATAGCGCGGCAGCCGGCGCTCGCCCGACTCGGCCGACCGGTCAGCGTATTCCCGAACAGCATCAACCTCGATGATTACCCAGAGTTGCCGGCGCCGGAGAACCCGTCGCCGCGCCTCGTCTTCATCGGCTCTCCGTGGTTGGCCTGGGCCGGGGTCGACAAGATCGCTCGACTCGCCTCCTCATTCCCCTCGTGGCACTTCGACCTCGTGGGGCCGGACCCGGAGGAACTCCCCGGCGCTCCAGCGAACGTCGTCCTGCACGGCGTGTTGAGCCGCGATGCGTACCTCCCGATCATGGCGCAGGCAGACGTGGCGATCGGACCGCTCGCACTCCACCGCAAGGGGCTCTCAGAAGCCTCCGCGCTCAAGGTCGCGGAGTATCTCGCGTACGGCATCCCCGTGATCCTCGCGAACGCGGAGACGGCCTTTCCTGACGGAGCGCCTTTCCTCCTGCAGCTGCCGAACACGGAGGACAATGTCGACGCATCAGGAGACCGGATTCGGGCCTTCGTGGACTCATGGCGCGGCCGACGCGTCCCGCGACAGGAAGTCTCTCCGGTCGACTCGAAGGTGGTCGAGCGGGCGCGCCTCGCCGCGATCCTTCGCGAGATCCCTTATGGGCCCCTTCCTGTGAATGTGAACTAGAGCGATGTGCGGCATCGCCGGGATCTACGACCTTCGGGGGCACCCTGTGCGTGATCTCGCGTCGGGGCTCGCCGCGATGAGCCATCTCATCCGCCACCGCGGCCGGCCTCTTCGAGCCGAATGGACCGGCGCTACTTCCGGCTCATCACGCGCGCCGCCCACCTGCACGACGTCGTTCGCTGGGACATCCTGGGCGACTACTCTCCGTACGACACATTCCGCTCGATCTTCCAGGCAGACAACCTGGAGGGCGAGTCGTACTTCGACCGAATGACACACTTCGATTTCAAGACGCTGCTGCCGGCGCTCCTCCAGGTCGAGGACCGGATGAGCATGGCGCACGGTCTCGAGTCCCGCCTCCCCTTCCTGGACCATCCGATCGTCGAGCTGGCGGCCACGATCCCGCCAGGTGTCAAGTTCGAGGGTGGTCAGCTCAAGCGAGTCCTCCGCTCTGCCTTTGGCCAGATGTTGCCGACGTCGATCGCCGAGCGGCGCGACAAGATGGGCTTCCCGACACCGCTGAACGCGCGGGCCCACGGGCCCGCGCGAGACTTCGTCTCGGACATCCTCTCGTGCCGCTCAGCGCTCGAGCGCAGCTGGGTCGACAATCGTCGGGTCCTCGCATCGCAGTCGACGGAGTCGGCGTTCGGCCGAGGATTCTGGGGGCTCCTGTCCCTGGAGATCTGGCAGCAGGAGTTCCACGACCGCGCAGCCCAGTTCAGGGACTTGCCCGCACGACTGAAGGACGGTCGAGAATCCTGAGATCCTGATCAGATACCGCGGGTCCTGGGAATCACGTGATCCACGATACCGAGCAGTGCGGGCTCCTCGTTCTCCCAGGAAAACCGGCGTGCTGCCTTCTCAAGTACGTCCTGACTGATCCGTGGCGCAATGGTCTGCGCGAAAACAGCGAGTTCGCCCGCCAGGGTCGAGACACCTGAGAAATCGACGAACGCGCCGTTGCCCAGCGGTGCGATGATGCGCTCGACCATCGGGAGTCGGGACGTCGCGATCGGCAGCCGCGCCTGGATGTACTCGAACAGCTTGTTCGGGGTCGCGATGAGGTGGTTGAATCCATACGCCTGATATGGGAGCAACCCGATGTCTGCGGACGATGCGACCTGGATCAGGTCGCGCTGACGGACGTGCCGACCGAGGAATACGCGGGCCTCAAGCCTTCTGCGGCGAACCATGGCCTCCAGCTCGACCTGTAACGGACCCTCGCCGAGGATCGCGAGGACCCACCCGCTGAGATTCGCCGCAGCGAAACCCTCGATCAGGACCTCCAGGTTCGTGTGCGGCCGCAACGAGCCAGCGAAGAGCATGATCCGAGCCCCGTCCGGAATCGGGTAGTAGGACCGAATGGTGGGACCGGAAGCTGAAGGCTCCACGTACGGCACCGAGTTGTGGACGACCGCGATCGGCGCGGCCGGTGCGTGGGTCGCTCGCACATAGTCGGCCACCGCCGCATTGACGCAGATGATCCCGTCGGAGGCGGTCAGACCGGCGGCTTCGAGACCCCGCCAGTACCTGCGCGCGGTCTCCGTCGTGAAGTGCTCGTCCTGCTCCGGAAAGACTTCATGGAGGTCGCTGATCAGTTTGGCTCCCCAGGCGTCCTTCAGGTGCGCCGCAAGCGGCATCACCGGAACGTCGTGGGCAACGATGAGATCGAAGGGCCCAAGGTGAAGCAGGTGCGACAGGTTCGCATCGGTGATCTCGCCCGCGATGTCACGCGTCCGGTACTGCGCCGCCTCGATGAGTCGCCCGGCCGGCGGCACGACCCGAGCGAGATTCCGCTTGATCGTTCGCACGAACTGTCTGCGGCCGTCGCTCGTCCCGATCGGGAGCCTCGGGTTGCCGAGCAGCCGAACGCCGGGTGCAAGCTCGGACTGAAAGTCGAGGCCCGGATCCACGGCTGGATAGATGTCCACCTCCCAGCCATTGCTCGCAAGGGTGGCCGCCTCCTGCGCGATCCGGCGATCGAGGTGCCCCTCGTCCGGGGTGAGCATGAGTGTTTTCACCGCAGGGCTTCCCTGTGCCAAGTGAGCGCGACGACTTGCGGAACTTGTGGGGAGCACTCCATCGCGACAATGGTGCACGATGGCGCACCTGGCCAGGTGCGCCTTTGTGACAGGAGGTTCCCCCCCGCATAAACTGAAACTGCATGTCTATCGCTGTGTTGTGCCTCGCCGATATCGCTCGGCTTGGTGGTGATCGCACAGGTGAGGTGGAGCCCGTCCTGCTCATCGCCAGCTCCCAGGCCCGTTCGCCGATCGACCAAAAGGCAACTCGGTGACCTCGATCACCGAGCGCACCTCGGAAGATCCTTCCAACTCGCCGCGAGACCGCCGGCCAACCGACCTCATGACGGTTCGGGTGTTTCTGGTCGCCTTTGCGGTCTTGCTCGCAGGTTACATGTTCCTGGGTCGAGGATTCGCGCACCTCGGCCAGCCTCCCGTCTACGTTGGCGAGGTCGTACTCGTCCTCGGGTTGATCGCCACCGC
>JANOIS010000315.1:0-4009 GCA_031407755.1 Chloroflexota bacterium
CTGCATGCTGCGCTGGTCCCCCGACCGGACCCCGAAACCCCCGTCTAACCGTCAGTTCAGCAGGCCCAGCGATCGACGGTCGCCCATGGCGACGACGGACGACCCGGTCCAGCGCAGCGGCTCCACATCCAGTTCGTCACCCGCGCCGGCCGCCAGAGCGTCCCACATGTGGATGGCGATCTCCCATTCGACGTCGTCGGGCAGGGCGATGATCGTGTTCCGGATCGGCGCGAGCAGGACCCGCGGCTCGTCGCCCAGGATCGGCCGGAGCGCATCTGGCACCAGCAGCAGGGAGGAACCCCAGCCCTGACCGCTGATGCCGACGACGTCGACCCCGTCGTGGCGAAACCGCTGGACCTGCGGCGGCTCATCGACGATCAGGCGACGCAGATTCTCCAGGGCCGTGCCGAGCAGCGTCGCGGGGTCCACGCCCCATTGTTCCATGAGTGTCGCCGAGACGTGACTGAATGCGGGCCCAAAATCGATCCCGAAGCCCATCGGGATCCCGGGCGGGACCTGGATTTGGATCGGTGCCGCCTCCGGCGGGTAGGGTTGCCGAACCCGCTTGAGCACCGGCAGGATCATCGGCGCGATCTCCGGCCACGGTGCCCCGGGGTCGAATCGCCTGGCGGCCGCAATGACGCGGTCGTAGAGCTCCTGGTCCATGGTCCCGCCCAGGATCTGCATTGAGATCCGATCGTCGCGCCGGTCCCGATCCTTGGCCTTGCGATGGGCGCGACGCTCACCCTTGGCTGCCTTCACGGTCTTCATGCCGGGCATCCTGACGAGGGGCCCTCACCCAGCGCGCAACGGTGACTTCACCCGCGCTTATCGGTTGGATGCGACCCGTCCACGGAGCCCGATGGCTCGACATTGGATGGTGGAGATGAGGGGACTCGTCACCGGGCCTCAAGGGACCCAGGGAGACTGCCGTCTCGCCGTTCAAATGGGTGCAGTTGAGGCTTGTTCGCGACGCTCGCTGCAGATTCTATAGCTGTCCCGGTAGCTGTCAACGAGCGACATTGGGTTCGGTCAGACGAGTGCATCGCGGGCACCGCGCCTGCTTCACGGCTGAGGCGTATCACGCGGTGCCTGCCGCGATCGAGCCGGTTGCGAAGCGGCCTTCTGTCCCTATCGCGATGCTCTTCGCAGTTACCGTCAGTCGTGGTGGTCGCTCAGGCGGGCGGTCGAGACGAGGCGGGTCCCGTCCCAGAGCTCGATCGTCTCGACGTAGCGGTCAGTACCACGATCCCGATGCAGGCCGCGCTTGCCCCATGCCTCGAGGTCCCGCGTGTAGTCGTCGCCACCCTTCGACTTCACGGTCCACTTGCCGCCCCCAGGCTGCAAGGAGGCTTCCACCTGGGTGTGGAACGAGACCGAGTCGCTCAGGTACTGCTCGACGAAGCGCGACATCGAGCCACACTCGGGGCACGGCTGGCGCTGGGTGGGATCTAGGCTCGACGGCTCGTCGAGGAGGTGGCGCTCGTCGCCGCAGCGGACCACGTTCGGGACCTCGACAGGCGGCTCGGCCGGCTTCTTCGGCCGGCTCCGGACCGTGTAGGTCTTGAGCGAGCGGTCGTGGAGGCGGCACACCTGGGTCGTTGTCTCGGGCTCGCCGGGGTTCTCGATCGTGACGGTATGGGTGGCAGGCTCCGAGCAATCCGGGGCCTCGCAAGTCTGGCCAGCGATGTCTGGGAGCCTCCTGTTCCACGATGACTCCGCCGTAAGTGCGTCCCCAAAGGCACCCGTGGGCACCTTCCCACGGGCCACGCTCAGGCGGCGGTAGCCTGAATCAGCGTCGCGGCGTAGGCCTTCGCGTGGATCATCGTGACGTGAGGCTCCACCGTGTGGCGCCGACACTATGAACCCATCGTGGGTTGGGCCGACGGTGGCGGAGCTGACCCATCGGAGAATGCCCGCGGGATCGTCGCCGACGAGCGGCGGTCGGCTCGGTCGGCGTGGCCTTCGCCCAGGTCAATGACCAGCCGGCGGGTACGTCGTCGGCCGTGCCGATGCTCACCAACTCGGCACCGTCATCGGTCTAGTCCTCTGACCCGGGCGGAATGCTCATGCTTAACCGGCTCGGCAGGAATCCTGCGATAGTCAGAGGCGGCGATCCACGGGCAAGAGGTGGGTCAGCTCGCCCTGACCCGTGCGGCGTGGGTCCGCGCGAGGGCCACCAGCCTGCTCAACCCCGGCTCCGACTCCTCACCGAAGCGGTCCACGACCTCGTCGTAGAAGGCGGCGGCTTGCTCGTTCTGGTCGTCCCAGTCGAGCCGCGCTCCCTTGCTGAGCAGTGCCTGCGCCGCCATGATTCGCAGCTCCGGCTCCGACGCCTCGCCGAAGCGGGCGACGACCCCGTCCAAGACGGCAAAGGCCTGCACGCGGTCGACATGCCAGAGCTGTTCTCCCTTGGCGAGGAGCGCCTTGGCCACCGGCACGAGCAGCTCCGGCTCCGACGCCTCGCCGAAGCGGTCCACGACCTCGTCATAGACGGCGTATGCCTGCTCGCGCTGTCCGAGCCCGCGGAGGAGCCTCTCTCCCTTGTTCACGAGCGCTGTCGCCACCGCGATCCGCAGCTCGGGCTCCACCGACTGGCCAAATCGAGCCACGGCCTCGTCGCAGATCGCCACCGCGAGGTCGAGCCGGTCGAGCTTCCCGAGAGGCACCCCTCTACTACGGAGTGCCTTGGGCACTTCCGGTGCGCTCCTGTCGGCCGAGTAGGTGGCGCTGAGGTTCGTCCCTCCAGTGGGATCAGGCGCGAAGCTCACGACGTAGGCAACGAGCTCGCCGCAGCGGTCAAGTGTCCAGCATTCGCGGCGCGTGCCGGAAACCCCGGGCAGTCCGGCCGGGATGTCTGTCGACCAATCTGCGGGACCGTCCTGATCGAGGATCTCGAGGCCGATGAGGCGCACGTCGCGCAGGCTGCAGGGACGCGCCCCGCGGATCCCCTCCATGACCATCAAGTGGGCCATCGTATCCATTTGCAGCTGCGGGCCGCATGACGTCTGCCAGGGCAGCATGCCAGCCGAGGGTGCCGTCGGAGCTGGGACATCCCCGGTCACAGACGGGCTCTGGCGGCAGCTGTAGCAGCGGTCGGTCCCCGGCCGATTGATCGACCGACATGACCCGCAGACCCAACCGTCATCCATCCCAGCAGAATGGGTCATGGAGGCGTCCGTCGCAAGACAAGAGCCCGTGTCCGGCCGGCCTCATCCACCGGGCAAGGCCATTGGTACCGCTCACTGGATCGCTGCGGCCCACGAAGCGGAGCGACGAGCGCCACGAAGTCGTCGAGCGAGCGAGTTCGCGTGGCCCGCGGAGACAACGCCCGAGCTGTCGGGTGCGGTTCGTCGTCTCCGACGGCGGAGGCCCTGCCCGGACCTCGCCATGGCAACCTGGTGCTGCGAAGGCCGACTGCTCCCGGCATCGTGATCGTGCTCAAATGGACCCCAGGCGCTACCGGTCCGCGCTGGCGGACTGCGACCCCTCGTAGGCGCTGACGATCCTGCGGGCCTTCACGCAGACTGGATAAGTGCGCGTTGCGCGCGGTTAGCGTGGAGCCTGCGATTGGACTCGACCGACCCGCGGGCCGTAATCGACGATGTGGCTCACCCGGGGCTCGACGGCGAGCGCGTGACCCTGGGCCAGTCTACGCCGCAGGCCGCTCGACGCTGCGCGCGATCTTCGCGGAGGGACTTCGTTTTCCTTGTCTCGACATTGCTAACGACGATCGCGCCGCCGTAGAATGCGCCGACGAGCGGGCTTGGGCGAGCTTCCCGTGAGGCGTGGAATCCCGATGAGGTGGGCAGGCGTCGTGGACGTGCCCTTGAGACGTAAGGCCCGGGGTTCGAACGGAAACGGAGGCAAGGAATACGTCTCGGTCCTGCTCCGCCAGTCGTACCGGGAGGGCCATTCGGTCAAGCACCAGACGCTGGCCAGTCTGACCGCCCTGCCGGCGACGGTCGTCGACGCCATCGAGCGCAGCCTGCGCGGTGAGCGGCTGGTG
>JANOIS010000323.1:0-3827 GCA_031407755.1 Chloroflexota bacterium
TTGCCGCTGGCGATTGCGCCGAGAGCGTCCAGCGCCAGACCGGCCGACCGATCTGGATCCCCCTGGGCGACGTGGCCAACCGCCAGGGTCGGGTCGCCGGCGAGAACCTGGTCGGTGGCGACCGACGATTCCCGGGCATCATCGGGACGGCCGTATTCGGCTGCTTCTCCCTGGCAGTGGCCCGTACCGGCCTGACCGCCACCGACGCCATCGAAGCCGGGTACGAGCCGATATCGACATCGGTCAAGGCCCCGAGTCGGGCGCGGTATATGCCGGGGTCTGTGCCGCTGGCACTGGAACTGATCGCGGAACGGAGCAGCGGCCGGGTCCTCGGCGCGACGGCGGTCGGTGCCGATGGGGCGGACAAGGCCATCGATATCGTGGCGACGGCGATCTGGGGCGGTCTCGGGCTCGATGACCTCGCCGACGTGGACCTTGCCTACGCCCCGCCGTACAGTCCGGTCTTCGCCCCGGTCCAGGTGGCCGCCGAAGTCCTGCTGGGCGAACATCGGGCTTCCGTCCCGGCACCCATCGCGTAGCGCTCCGAGGTGGACATGGAGGAGATCGTCATCCTGGGCGGGGCCCGGACGCCGATCGGGTCGTTCGGCAAGTCGCTCGCCAGCGTTCCCGCTGCCAAACTCGGTGCCATCGCCGGCCGGGTCGCGATGGAGCGCGCCGGGGTGGAGCCAGGTCAGGTCAACGCGGTCACGGTGGGCACCATCGGGCAGATCGGTCAGGATGCCTATATCGGCCGGGCCGTGGGTCTCGGGGCGGGGCGGCCGGTCGAGGCGCCCGCACTGACCGTCAATCGACTGTGTGGCTCGGGGCTCCAGGCCATCATCAGCGCCGCCGGGGCGATCCGGATCGGTGATGCGCGGATGGTGCTGGCAGTCGGTACGGAGAGCATGAGCCGCTACCCCCACCTCGCCTACGACGCGCGCGCGGGGATGCGCCTCGGCGACGCACTGTTGCGTGACGGCCTCCTCGCCGCGCTCACCGATCCATTCACCGATGGCCACATGGGCCTGACCGCCGAAACCGTGGCCGAACGCGAGCGGGTGAGCCGCGAGGATCAGGACGCGTTCGCCGCGGAGAGCCAGCGGCGAACCGCCGAGGCGCAGACTGCCGGCCGATTCGCCGCTGAGATCACCCCGGTCACGGTGCCGGGGAAGGGCGGTGTCAGCACGATCGTGGACACGGACGAGCCGCCTCGGCCCGGCACGACCGTCGCGGCCCTGGCCGCCCTGCGCCCGGCCTTTCGTGAGGACGGCACGGTCACCGCCGGGAATGCCTCCGGGCTGGCCGATGGCGCCGCCGCGGTCGTCGTGGCCGCCGGATCGCATGCTCGCGAGCTGGGCCTCCGCCCGCGAGCCCGGCTGGTGGGCTACGGCATCGTCGGGGTGCCGCCGGAGATCATGGGCATCGGCCCCATCCCGGCCGTGCGCAAAGCCCTCGCCCGCACCGGTCTTTCCCTCGCGGATATCGATCTCATCGAGCTCAACGAGGCCTTCGCCGCCCAGAGCGTGGCCTGCATCCGCGCGCTCGGCCTGGACGCGGAACGTGTCAACGTCAACGGTGGCGCCATCGCCCTGGGCCATCCGATCGGGGCCACCGGCTGCATCCTCGTCATCAAGCTCCTCGCGGAGCTGGAGCGGCGGGGCGGGCGATACGGCCTCGTGACGGCGTGTATCGGGGGCGGCCAGGGGATCGCGGCCATCTTCGAGCGTCTCGGAGACCCATGAGCGATACCAAGCACGGCGCATCGATACAGGCCACGTGTACTACAAGGCCCTTGTACTACAAAGCCCTTGTAGTTGACCACACGTCGGCGTAGGATGCGCCGATGGTGATGGAGCCGCTCCTCGGACGAGCCACCGACATCGCAGCACTCGAAGGGGCCTGGGCGAAGGCGATCGAGGGCGCGCCGCAGCTTGTCGTGCTCTGGGGAAGACGGCGGGTCGGCAAGACATTCCTCATCTCCCACTTCATACAGGAGAAGCCAGCTGTCTTCTTCGGTGCTACCCAGCAGGCGGAAGCCGTGGAACTGCGCCGGTTTGCCGACTCGATCGGCCGCGACCTTGGACAGGAGACACTCGATCTGGCGGGTGGCACCTTTAGCTCGTGGGAGGCGGCCCTCCGGTTCGTGGCTGCGATAGCCCAGCAGCGGCCACTCATCGTCGCGCTCGACGAGGTCCCATACCTCGCGGGATCGACATCCGGTTTTGCGAGCATCGTTCAGGTGGTTTGGGATCATCTGCGGCCGGGTACGCAACTCATGCTCGTGCTCACTGGTTCGGCGGTAGGCACGATCGAGTCGATGTTGGGCGCTGGAGGCTCGCTTCGGGGACGACCGACACTCGCCCGACGACTCGATCCGATGACCCCCACCGCCGCCCAGGCTTTTCTTCCGCACCTGTCTCCGACGAGTCTCCTGGAGGCCTATGCGGCCTGCGGAGGTTACCCGTTGCACTTGCGGCGCTGGGACTCGGCGGTCGGCACGGACACCAACCTGCTGCGGCTGGCCGGAACGCCCGGTGGCCTTCTCTTTGAGGATGCGCTTGGCATCCTGCGCGAGGAACTGCCGGACTCCGGCGGCTATTCGCGGATCCTAGCCGCGATCGGTCGCGGCCGGACGCGCCAGTCAGAGATCGCGGCCGAAGCCGCCCAGCGCGTCGAACACCCGCTGGACGTTCTTGTTCGGGCGGGTTTTGTGCGTCGGTCGGTGCCTCTGGGTGCACCGCGTCGGGCGCGACCGATCTACGAGATCGACGATCCGTATCTGGCGTTCTGGTTCACCGTCCTGTATTCCGATGCAGCACAGATCGGCGGGGGCCAAGGGAGGGCCGTGTTGCGGCGCCGCCGGGACCAGTGGCAGCGCCACCTGGGCTGGGTGTTCGAGGAGCTCGCACGCGATCATGCGGTCAGACTCGCGTCTTCTGGCGACCTCCCCGAAGATCTGCTAGTGGGTCGCTGGTGGAGTGTGAGCGGCCCAGCCGCGGAAGTCGATGTCCTCGGCATGCGGGCAGGGAGGTCGGCGCTGGTGGGTGAGGCGAAGTGGCAGGAACGGCCATTGGGTCGGCGCGATGTGGCCACCCTTCAGATGAAGGCAGCAGCGGTCCCAGACGTGATCGACGACCCGCTGCTCGTGCTCTGGGGTCGAGGCGGGATCGAGGCTGATCTCAGGACCGGTCAGGTTCGGGGTTACGACCTCGCGGAGATGCTCGCGTGATCGGCGACCGGCGAGACCGCCGCGATCGAGCCGTAGTGGAGGGTGACGTCCTCTGGGAGCCGTCCGACGCACTTCGACGCGACGCGGCGATGACCGCGTTCCTTGCCGGGGTCGAGATGGCCGGAGGCCATCGATTCGACGACTACGGGGCCGCCTGGCGCTGGTCCGTCGAGGAGCCGGAGGCGTTCTGGCAGGCCATCGTCGACTTCTTCGAGATCCCCTTTGGGACGCCGCCGACCCGTATCCTCGCCGACGACCGGATGCCCGGCGCGGTCTGGTTCGAGGGCGCCACGCTCAACTACGCCGAGGCCGTCTTTGCCCGGGCCTCGACGGACCGACCGGCCCTCATCGCTCGCTCCGAGCGCGGACCCGGGCGCGACGTCTCGTGGGACGAGTTGCGCCAGGCCGTCGGGGCGGCGGCCGCCGGGCTCCGGGATCTGGGTGTGGGTCGCGGCGATCGGGTCGCCGCCATCGTCCCCAACATCCCCGAGGCGGTCATCGGGCTGCTGGCGACGGCCAGCATCGGCGCGATCTGGTCCAGCTGCGCCCCGGAGTTCGGCGCGCGCAGCATCATCGATCGCCTCGTTCAGATCGAGCC
>JANOIS010000365.1:0-9066 GCA_031407755.1 Chloroflexota bacterium
TCCACGCAGGGTCGTCGCCGAGCTGCCGGGCACGGTGCCCGACGGGATCGCGTTCGCGACCGACGGCTCCGCCGTCATCGCCTGCTATCGACCCGACATCGTGCTCCGCTGGCGGCCTGACGGACCACTCGAGCTGCTGGCCGCCGATCCCGAGGGGACTGCCCTCGCGGCCCCCACGAACGTCGCATTCTGCGGGCCGGATCTCGGCACGATCGCAGTGCCGAACATCGGCCGCTGGCACGTCACGACCTTCCAGATTGACGGCCTCCGCGGCGTGCCGCTGGCCTACCCGGCCGCGGTCGATCTCGGGTACTGAGCAGTCCATGACCACGGACTTCTCCGGACGCTCCGTCCTCGTCACGGGCGGAGCGCTGGGCATCGGCCGAGGCATCGTCGATTCGTTCGTGGCCGTCGGGGCGTCGGTCGCCATCGCCGATATCGACAGCGATGCGGCGGTGCGCGCCGCCGACCAGGTGACAGAGGGATCGCCGGGTCGCGCGATCGCCACGATCGGCGACGTGTCGGTCGCGGCGGATGCGGCCCGCATGGTCCACGAGACCATCGCTGCCTTCGGCCGACTCGATGTCCTCGTCAACAACGCGGGCATCGCTCCGCTGGATTGGTATGCCCGCCTGGAGGACATCAGCGAGGAGCGCTGGGACCGGACGCTCGGCGTCAATCTGAAGAGCATGTTCCTCATGTCCCGCGCCGCGATCCCGCACCTGCGGGCAGCTGGAGGCGGCACGATCATCAACCTGGCCAGCGTCCAGGGACTCCAATCGATGCCGCGGGTCGGCGCGTACGCCGCGAGCAAGGGCGGGGTGCTGTCATTGACCCGGGCGATCGCGATGGACTACGCCCACGAGGGGATCCGCTGCGTCGCGATCTGCCCAGGAACCATCGATTCCGAGATGGTCCGCGCGATCGCCCGGGCGGACGGCGGCAACGTTGACGAGAACGTCTTGCGCTACGGCGCGGTGCATCCGATCGGCCGCATCGGGACGCCGACGGACATCGGGGCGGCCGCGGTCTTCCTGGCCAGCGACGGCGCGAGCTTCATCACCGGAGAGCACCTCAACGTTGACGGCGGCTTCATGGCGCTTGGGTCGTGGTCAGGCGGCGCGGGGGCCGACCAGTGACGGCGATCACCGCGGTCGACGTGATGACGATCCAGGCGCAGTTGCCGGCCCCCGTCATCTTCGGCGAGTGGATTATGCACACTCGTGAGTTCGCCCTGGTGCGGGTGCGCACGGACAGCGGCGTCCATGGCTACAGCTACACCCTCACCCGTGACGGCACCGTTGCGGAGCAGATCCGCAAGACGATCGCCCGGGTCTACGTCGGCACGGATCTTGATGCGCGCGAGCGGACCTTCACGGTCGCCTGGCGCCGGAGCCTCGCCTCGCATGCGGCCGGGATCGGGCTGCGCGCGCTGTCCATCGTGGACCTCGCCTGTTGGGACGCGGCCGCGAAGGTCGGGGACCGCTCCATCGCGGACCTCCTCGGCGGGCACAACGCCGCGATGCCCGCGACCGCGATCATCGGCTATCCACCGGGGACCATGGGCCCGGACGAGACCGGCGCCCAGACCGCCGAGCTGTATGCGGCCGGATGGCGGCGTTTCAAGGCGCCGATCGCGGCCACGTCGGACCGATCTGCCGCACGCCTGCGGGCGGCACGGGCCGCCGCGCCGGATGCCTGGCTGGGCATGGACGCGGCCTGGGTCTACGAGGATGTGGAGACTGCCGCGGCGTTCATCGAGTCCATCCCGGATGTCGGCCTCGCCTGGTTCGAGGACGTGTTCCCACCCGGTGATGCGGCGCAGCTCCGCGCGCTTCGCGAGCGGATCGATGTGCCCATCGCCATGGGCGACGAGCAGGGTGGCAGCTACTACCCGGCAGCACTCATCGCCGCGGGCGCGGTGGACGTCATCCGGATCGACCTGACGTGCATGGGCGGCATCACCCGGGGCCGTCGGATCATCGATCAGGTGCTCGAAGCCGGGCTCGCCTTCGCGCCGCACATGTTCCCGCATGTCCACAGCCAGGTCCTGGCCGGTCTCGGCCACGCCGGCGTCCCGATCGAATGGGGTATCCCGTTCACGGGGGTCCACCCCATGGACGACCCACTGCCACAGCCCACCATCCTGGAGGGCGGGGCGATGGCGGCCCTGCCGGAAGCGCCGGGCTTCGGGCATCTCGTGGACGCGGACTGGGTCCGCAGCCAGCCGAACGACGATCCCGCCGGGATCCTGGCCGCCCTGTGACAACCAGTGGCCGACAGCGCGGCTGGTGGCTGGAGGACGCGATCCCGGGGAGCTTCATCCAACACCCCGGCGGTCGGACGATCGGCGCGGACGAACATCCGCGCCTGGCCTGGCTGACGGACAACGCCAGCGACGTCCACGGGGATGCACATCGGGCGGCGGTCGGCCCGTGGGGCCAGCCGCTCGTCCTTGGTGCGCTTTCGGCGGCCGTGGTCATTGGCCTCGCTGAGCCGGCGGTCGGGCCGGAGCGGGATGCGGGGCGGGCGCGCGCGGGCGGGTGGTCCAGCATCGCCCTGACCGGCATCGTGGCGGCCGGCGACACGATCACGGCGACCTCCCGGGTGGAGTTCGTGGCCCGCGACGAGGACGGTCGCGGCGGGCGTGTCCGCCGCGTCATCGAGGGCCGGACGCAGCGCGGCGCCGTCGTCGTCAGGGTTCATGACGAGCGCTGGGCGCCATCCCGCCCGTAGCCACCTCCCGCGCCGGTGGCTCGCTCCCGACACCGTTGTCCATCGATCGACCACCGGTCGGTGGATCGTGTTTTCCGTCGCAGCAGCATCGCCGGCGGGACGACCCCCGGTCGGCGGCTTTCACGCTCCCGCGCCCAGGGAACCGGCGCAAGGTGCCGGGGGTACCTCGTCACGCGGGGCGGGTGGCCGCCGGCCTTGACTAGGACCGTGTCGCGGGTCCGCCACGCGTAGGACAACCGATTGTTGACATCGACCGACCACGCGTCGTATGGTCCGCCGGAAACGATATCCGGGTTGCGCCCCGGGAACGTTTCGGGGTCAGTGCAGGTGAGGAGGATTACCGTGGATCAATACAGCGCCCAGGACGGGCAGAGCCCGGCCGCACAGGCGATCGCCGATGTCTTGGCCGGGCGGATGACCCGCCGGCAGTTCGTCCGACGCGCGACCCTGTTGGGTCTGTCAGGCAGCGCCATCGCCGCCGTCGTTGCGGCCTGCGGCGGCACCACTGCATCAGCCAGTCCCGCCGCTTCGGCGGCAAGCCCGGCCGCGACGGCCTCGGCCGCCGCCTCGGTCGCCCCATCGGCCGCCGCCTTCGACCCCATGAAGTACGCCGGCGAAAAGGTTCGAGTCGCGCTCGTCGACGGGGAGCGCGACGAAGCTGGCCTCAAGGACAAGACGGCCGACATCAAGGCCACGATGGGCATCGATGTCGAGCTCACGACGATGGCCTTGGGCGCGCTGCTCGAGTCCAACAACCAGAACCTGCGCGCGCCAGAGTCGGCGTTCGACATCCTGCACGTGCTGGGCTTCTCGGTCGCCGGTACGGTGGGAGCGGACCTCTTCCAGGAGATCACGCCGTGGGTCGCTGACCCGGCACGAACGCCGGCGGACTATGACCTGGCCGATTTCCCGCCCGGCGTCCTGAAATACGCCGGCTACTTCGACGTGGCGAGCGGTGAGTTCGGTGGCGACAAGCTGTACCTCATCCCGGGCATCCACTCAGGCTCGTGCATCCTGTTCTACCGCAAGGACCTGCTGGATGCCGCCGGTGTCGCGGTTCCCACGAACTGGGAGGACTACCTGGCAGCGGCAGAGAAGCTGACCACTGCCGACGTCGCCGGCAACTGCATGATCGGCGCGAACGATGTCTCCCTGTTCCTCGTGGACTGGTACACCCGGTTTATCACGATGGGCGGCCAGCTCACGACCGGCTCCAAGACGGACAAGACCCTCCAGACGAACTTCACCTCAGCGGAGTCGGTCCGGGCCCTCCAGCACATGATCGACTGCGTGCCGTTCGCCCCGGCCGCGGTCACGAGCTATGGCTTCACGGAGGGCCTGGACGCCTTCGCCACCGGCAAGGTCGCGATGATGCTGTTCTGGTCGACCATCGGTGGCGGCATCTACGGGCCTGACTCCACCGTCGCCGCCGACACCGAGACCGCGGTCGTCCCTGCGGACGCCGGCCAGACTCCTCGCGCCATCCGTGGCGGCTGGGGCCTGGGCATCCCCAAGAACCTGCCCGACAAGAACAAGGATGTCGCCTGGCATCTGATGACCTACCTGACCTCGGCCGCGTTCGAGAAGTACCAGGTCGGGACCTACCAGACGGATCCGAACCGGGCATCCACGTTCATCGATCCCGAACTCGTGGCCAAGCTGCCGCACCTGCCCATCGCCGGCGAGGCGACCGAGACGGCCCAGATCCTGGAAGTCGCCGACATCCCCGAGACCTTCGCCATCGTCGGCGAAGCGGCCCGTGAGTTCAACCTTGCACTGGCCGGCACCCAGGACGCGGCCACGGCCTGCCAGAAGGCACAGAACGCGAGTCTGGCCATCCTGCGCACCGGCGGCCACCTGGCCTGATCCACGGACCGGGGCCCGGATCCGAGCGGTCCGGCCCCGGCAGCACATCCTGGGACGGCGACAGGGAAGGGAGAACATGCAAGCGGCGCGTGTGGAGGGCCGGATCGCACGCAGCCCCCTGCACACTCGCCGGGACGTCGCCCTGCTCATCGCGCCGGCCCTCGCCTACCTCCTGCTGTTCTCGCTCTTCCCGTTGCTGTACAGCCTGGCCATCGCGTTCTTCAAGTGGGACCAGGTCGGCAGCTCCTTCGCGTTCTACGGCCTCGGCAACTTCCGCGATCTCGTGGCCGATCCGGTGTTCTGGCAGGCGGCCGCCAATTCGGCCGTGATGACCGCGCTCGGCGTGGCCATCCAGGTCGTCCTCGGGACCGCGCTGGCGCTGTTCTTCGACATCCGGCTGCGCGGCTCATGGTTCGTCCGCGGCGTCCTGGTCCTGCCGATGCTGCTGACCCCGGTCGTGGTCGGCCTGATGTGGCGCGCGTTGCTGAACCCAGACTGGGGGATGATCAACTGGACCCTTGGACAGCTCGGTCTGCCGGAGCCGCTCTGGCTGGGCGATCCCGCCCTGGCGCTGTGGACCCTGACCGTGGTCGATTCGTGGCAGTGGACGCCGTTCGTGATGGTCGTGGTCTTCGCAAGGCTTCAGGCCCTGCCGCGTGACGTGTTCGAGGCCTCTCAGGTGGACGGTGCCGGTCGGTTCGCGACGGTGACCCGGATCACGCTGCCGCTGCTGGCGCCGGCCATCGTATTCGCGGCGATCTTCCGCGCGATCGATGCGTTTCGTTCGTTCGACGTCGTGTTCGGGCTCACCTATGGCGGGCCGGGGCGGTTCACGACGACCCTGAGCTTCTACACCTGGGAGCAGGGCTTCAGCTTCACGCGCTACGGCTACGCATCAGCGCTCGCCTACGTCATGGTCATCGTGGCCACCATCGGGCTGACCCTGCTCTTCCGGTTCGTCCGCGTGCGGCGGGAGGATGCCTCGTGATCATTCGACGGCTGGAGCGCATCGGCGCATATGTCCTGCTGATCGTCATCGGCATCATCGGCCTGGCGCCGTTCGTGCTCCTGGCCATCATCTCGTTCAAGACCCGACTCCAGGTCCTTGAGGTGCCGCCCGCGTTGGACTTCAAGCTCGAACAGATCTTCAAGAACTACAAGGATGTGATCATCGACAGGGGGTTCCTGCGCTACACGATCAATTCGATCGTCGTCACCGCGAGCACGGTCCTCCTCTCGCTCCTCATCGCGACGCCGGCCGCCTACGCCTTTTCGCGGCTACGCTTCCGCGGGCGTGACCGCTGGGCGACCACGATCCTGTCGTTCCGGTTCATGCCGCCGGTCGCGATCGCCATCCCGGTCCTGCTGATGATGCGCACGCTCAACCTGGACGACACGTACCCGGGGCTGATCCTGCCCTACGTCGCGTTCAGCCTGCCGCTGGCCATCTGGATCCTCATCGGGTTCTTTGACGAGATCCCGCGCGAACTCGATGATGCGGCGCTGGTTGACGGCTGCTCGCGCGTCGGCGTCCTGTGGCGCGTCATGCTCCCGCTCGTCCGGCCGGGCCTCATCGTCGCGGCGATCTTCTCCGCGATCTTCATCTGGAACGAATTCCTGGTAGGCCTCTACCTCGTGAACTCGCAGACCCTCAAGACGATCCCGCTGGGGGCCGCCGGGCTGATCTCCGCCCAACGCCCCATCGACTGGAATGTTGCCGCGACCGTGGGCATCGTGACCATCATCCCGATCTTCATCTTCTCCCTGTTCATCCAGCGCTACATCGCGCGCGGCATCACCGCCGGCGCGATCCGATGAAAGGAGGCTGACCCGATGGCGCATGAACTCCTGGCCGAGGGCCTCGGTTGGGCGGAGGGACCGACCGTCCTGCCCGATGGCCGGATCTGCTTCGTCGAGACGTATCGCAGTCACATCGGGGTGTGGCAGCGCGGCCGGGGCGTGTCCCGCTACGCCTACACCGCCGGTGGTCCCAACTCGTGCGTGCTGGGCCAGGACGGCGCGGTCTATGCCTGCCAGAACGGCGGCACGGTCGGACCGTGGCGGGCCGAGGAGATGCTGCCGCCGTCTATCCAGCGCATCGAGCGCGAGGGCGGACCGGCCGAGATCATCGCCACGGAACTCGACGGGGTGGCGTTCAACGGTCCGAACGACCTGGTGTTCGGCCCGGACGGGCGGCTGTACATCACCGACCCCGGCACGTACCGGCCAGCCGATCCGCAACCGTCGCGCCTGTTCGTCATGGAATCGGATGGCACGGGCCGGCTGCTCGCGGAACTCACGCCGCCCACGTTCCCCAACGGTATCGCCGTGGAAGCCGACGGGAATGTCGTCTGGGCAGAGTCGTACACGGGCATGATCCGCCGACTGCATCTCTCCGACGGCCGGATCGAGGATGTCGGGCGGCTGCCTGGCGACAAGCCCATCGCCGACGGGATGGCCGTGGCCGCCGATGGCCGCCTCTTCGTCACGACCGTGAACGGCGGCGGCATCGATGTCCTGTGGCCGGACGGCCGCTTCGACCAGCACATCGCGGCCGGCATCATCCCGACCAACGTCGTGTTCGATGGCTCGACGCTGTACATGACCGACGCCGGGGTCCTCGCCGACAGCGCAGACGCAAGCTTCGGCGGCCAGCTCTGGCGCATCGACTCGGACGCGGCCGGACGGCCGACGTCATACGGGAGGATCGCACGATGACCGAAGCGCCGGACGACCAGCGCGCGGAGGATGGCCTGACCATTCCGGCCGACTACGTGGCCACGATGTTCGACCTGCGCGACCGGGTCGCCGTGGTGACCGGTGGCGGCAGCGGTCTGGGGGCCGCGATCGCGATCGGCTATGCGCAGGCCGGGGTGCGGGTCATCATCGCCGACGTCAACGACGAGGGTGCCGCCGCGACCAAGGCGCTCATCGATGCGCAGGGTGGGTCGGCTGCGACCATCCACCTCGACGTCACCGACAAGGCCGCCGTCGACGCGGCGGCCGACCAGGCGGTCCTGACGCACGGCCGCATCGACATCCTGGTGAACAGCGCGGGCTCGGCGTTCCGCTCGCCCGCCGAGGACTTCCCCGAGGAGAAGTTCGACTTCATCGTCGACCTGAACCTCAAGGGCACCTACCTGTGCTGCCAGGCCTTCGGCCGCAAGATGCTGGCCCAGGGCAAGGGCAGCATCATCAACCTGGGCTCGATCGGCGCGTTCATCGGCTACCCGTGGGCGAGCGCCTACCTCGCGTCCAAGGGCGGGGTCCTGGGGGTGACCCGCGGGCTTGCCCTGGAGTGGCGGGATCGGGGCGTCCGGGTCAACGCCATCGGTCCGACGCTCATGGACTCGCCGCTGACCCGCCAGGTCGCCCAGCGCACGTCGATCACCGCGGACTTCATCAAGGCCCGGATGCTGCGACCGCGCCTGGGCCTGCCCCGGGAACTGATCGGCGCTGCGATCTTCCTGGCCAGTGACGGCGCGGAACTCGTGACCGGGCACACCCTGATGTGCGACGACGGCTACCTGACGGCCTGAGATGACCGCCCAGCCCGACATCGACCGCATCACCCGGGTCCGCGTCGCGACGATCCTGCACGTCCTCGACGTCCCCATCGTGTTCGGGACGTGGATCATGCGCCACCGCGAGTTCGCCCTGGTCCGGGTGGACGCGGAGAGCGGGCTGTCCGGGTTCGCCTACTGCCTGACCCGCGATGGCCCGCTGGCCGCGCTCGTGGAGCGGACCATCGCCGCGGCCTACGTCGGTCGCGACGTCGGCGACCCGGCGGGCTCGTTCCACGCCGCCCTGTGGCAGAACAATGCGATCCACGCCGCCGGCCTCGGGATGCGGGCGCTGTCCGTCGTGGACATCGCCGCCTGGGATCTCGCCGCGAAGGCGACCGGTCAGGACATCGCCACGTACCTCGGCGGCCGCAGCGAGCGGATGCCGGTGACCGGCATCGTTGGCTATCCGCCATCGATCTCGCCGGAGGCGACGGTCGACCAGATCGCGGGCCTGTGGGCCCAGGGCTGGCGTCGCTTCAAGCTGCCGATCGCGCCGACGCCGGACG
Organism: Chloroflexota bacterium; assembly: GCA_031407755.1. Classification (GTDB taxonomy): domain Bacteria; phylum Chloroflexota; class Limnocylindria; order Limnocylindrales; family CSP1-4; genus SPCO01. Next base: position 8,675 of record JANOIS010000365.1, read on the forward strand.
CGTCCATCGCGCGCCTGCGGGCCGCCCGCGAGGCCTTTCCCGAGGCGTGGCTCGGCATCGACAACAACTTCTACAGCAAGACCGCAGCCGACGCGATCGCCTTCGGCCAGCGGCTGGACGGCCTGCGCCTCGGCTGGTTCGAGGACATCGTCCCGCCCGGCGACGCGGCCATGGTCGCCGAGATCCGCGCGGCCATCGGTACGCCGGTCGCGATGGGGGACGAGCAGGGCGGCTCGTACCATCCGCAGGCCCTGCTCGCCTTCGATGCCGTGGACGTGCTCCGGGTGGACGCCACGACCAATGGCGGCATCACCCGCCTGCGCGGGATCGTGGCGGCCGCCCGGGCGAAGGGCGTCTCGGTCGCGCCGCACATGTTCCCGCACGTCCACAGC
>JANOIS010000395.1:0-6175 GCA_031407755.1 Chloroflexota bacterium
CGCCTACGCGCGCATCACCAACTTTTCGGGGGAGCCCGCGGGTGTCGGGCAGAGCGCGATGGCCCTGTACGAGATGGCGTCGGGGACGCTGGTCCAGATTTGGATGACCTACGAGGCGCCCAAGCCCGGGCTCGCGTCGAACTGGGAGTTCGTCATCATGGGTTCGACCGGCATCATCGAGCTCGACCCGTACGGACAGCTCCGGCTCGGTCGAGGGGACGGCTGGGAGGTCGCGGCGGCGATGCCATCGTTCGATCCGCTCGACGCCAACGACTCGATCAGGCTCCGGGCGTACGCGCGCCAGCTGGAGGACCTGCTGGCGGCCATCCGCGACGGACGCGATCCGCTGGTCAGCGGCGACGAGGGCCGACGCACCACGGCGATGCTGACGGCCGCCGAGGCATCCGCACGGTCCGGCACCGCCGTCAGGGTCGATGTGGGCTGATCGTGCCGCTCAAGCTCGGCGCCCAGATCCTGACCTACGGTTCCACCTGGACGGAAGCGCTCGATACCGTCCGGTTGTTGGACGACCTGGGCTACGACTACGCCTGGGGTCATGACCACCTGTACTCGACCGGCGGCGACCCGTACCAGGGGTTCTTCGAGGGCTGGACGACCCTGGCGGCCTGGGCGATGGCGACGACCCGGATCAGGCTGGGCCTGACCGTCGGCGCCAATACGTTTCGCAACCCCGGCGTCGTGGCCAAGATGGCGGTGACCGTCGATCACGCCAGCGGCGGCCGCTCCATCCTCGGCCTTGGCGCGGGCAACGTGGCGTTCGAGAACGAGGCCCACGGCATCGACCCCGGGCGGACGCTCGGGGAGCGGCTCGACTGGTTCGAGGAGGCGCTGGCCATCGTCATCGATCTGCTCGCGGGGCGCGAAGTCACGCACCACTCGGACAAGTACCAGTTCGACCATGTGCGCCACAACCCGAGTCCCGTCCAGGAGCGAATCCCGGTCGTCATCGGCGCCGACGGGGAGCGGCGCGGCCTGCGCATCGCCGCCCGCCACGCCGATATCTGGCAGTGGTTCGCGCCGTTCGATGGGGTGGACCTGTTCCGCCACAAGGACGCCGTGCTGCGCGAGCACGCGGCCACCGAGGGGCGCGACCCGGCGCCGATCGAGCGGATGATCGGCTGCAAGCTCATCCTCCGAGCGGACCCCGACGAGGCCCAGCGCGTGGCCGAGGAACTCGTCGCGGTCCACGGCTGGGGACCGTCCGTCTGGGACGCGGTCTGGGCGACGACACCGGAGCGGATCACGGATCGCCTGACCGAGTTCGTCGCAGTTGGTGTCGGGTCATTCAGTCCGCAGATCGGATGGCCGTACGACCACGAGACGATCGAGCGCCTGATCGGCGAGGTGAAGCCGCTCGTCGACGCCCGGACGGGCTGAGGGGCGCGCGTGCCCTCCGTCTCGCTCGATCGCCTCGGCCTGCCGGCGCTGTCCTCCGGCCCGTACCGGATCTTCTTCGCATCGAACCTCGTGGCCAACGTCGGGATCTTCCTGTTCATGGCCGCGTTCGGCTGGTTCATCCAGGCCGAGACGGGCTCGCCGGCCCTGGTGGGGCTGGGATCAGCGATCCTCGGCCTGCCGTGGTTGCTGCTGATGCTCCACGCGGGGATGCTCACGGACCGCCTCGGCGCCCGCCGACTGATCGCGGCCTCGTTCGTCGGCGGGGGCATCGTCATGGCCCTGGTTGCGTTCGTGGCCCTGCTTCCGGCGCCCTCGGTTCCGTTCGTCCTCCTGTGTGCGTTCCTGGCCGGGGTGCTGATGACGATCGGAGCGCCCGGGACGATCTCGATGGTGGGCGAGCTCGTGCCACCCGAGGCTGTCTCGAGCGCGGTCAGCCTGACGTTCCTGCTCATGAACGTCGCGCGCATCTTCGGCGGGATCGGCGCCGGCTGGCTGCTCGCGAACGGCCGGGAGCCAGGTTGGGCGATCCTCGTCGGTGCCGTGCTCTTCGCGCTGCCGGGGATCTCCATCTGGCGGTTGCGCACGCCGAACCCCGCGCCGACGGTCAGGTCCATCGGGGGTGGCGCGCTCGTCGGCCCGATCGTCGAGGCGGGCGCTCACGCGCTCCGGCATCCCACCCTGGCCACGATCCTGCTGCTGTCGGCCGGCCCCGGACTGATCGGGCTGCCCTACAACTTCCTGTTGCCGGTCGCGGCGGTGGAACTCGGGATCGGACCGCAGGGCCTCGGCCTGCTCCTGGCCGCCATCGGCACCGGCGGTCTCATCGCCGGACTTGCGGCCGAACACCTCCAACGACGGCTGGGGCATGGCCGGTCGATCATGGTCGGGCTCGCGTCCGCCGCCGGCGGGCTGATCGTGTTCGGGCTGGGGCCGCCGCTGCCGGTCTCGATGGCCTCGGTCGGGTTCGTCGGCGGCGGGTTCGTGATCTATGCGTCGTCAAGCCTGACGCTCGTGCAGGCGCTGGCGCCGGCGGCGCTGCGCGGCCGGCTGACATCGGTGTTCTCGCTCCTGTACTGGGGCCTGATGCCGATCGGCGGCCTGCTTGGCGGGTTGTCCGCGCAAGCGTTCTCAGCGCGAACGACGATGCTCGGCGCGGGGGTCGGGTTGGCGCTCCTGGGGCTCACGGCCGTCATCCGACGACCGCAGGTCCTGACCCTCGCCGTCTCGCGTGACGGGTTGCACATCGGGGGCGACCTTTCGGGTTCCGGGCTTGTCGCGGCGACACCGCTGGTCGGGGGGTACGGCGGGACGGTCGGCCCGCCTGCGAGCACGGACGGGTCCGGTCGCGATCCGTAGGGCTGCGGGGCGCTCCCGCCCGTCGGCGACTGGTCGATGCATCGACCATACGACGAAGCTGGCGCGGCCTGGGCTCCGCCGGAGGGCGCTACTGGCACGTTCCTACGTCGATTGGTCGACGGATGGACCAAACGACGGCTGAGGGGTCCGCCCGAGGCGGTGCGCCCACCCTTCCTTCGCCGATGGTCGATTTATGGACCACCGGCGGACGGGACCGCGCCGCCGACTCGCGTTGGGTCAGGGCGCCGAGGCCTATCATGCGGACACCGTGCCGCTCACTACCCTCAAGCGACCACTTGACAAGGGGGGGTTAGGGTTCAGGCTGCCGACATCCGTCACACTGGACGCGGGGGGTCGCGTCCCGGGGGGTTCATGACAGGACGTCGTCGGGCAGATCGGACCGGTCGGGTACGGGGACTGCTGGTCGCCGGCTGGGTGGTCATCGCCGCCGGGTGCTCGGTCGCGGCACCCGGTAGTCCGGTACCTGAGAGCCTGGAGCCGTTGCCGTCCGAGCTGGTGGCGTCCGATGACCCGACGATCGCGCCCGAACCGTCATCGACGCCACCCGCGGTCTCGCTGGCGCCGACCCCGGGACCGCTGCCCGAGGGTCTGGACGATCGACTGTGGTACACGACCCTTGCTGACGGAGGGTACGTCGTCGGCACCGTGGCCGGCGCAGAGCGGATCACGCTGCCCGCGGGCGACGTTCCGTTCGCCATCGGACCGGACGTGATCGCGACCGCGAGGCCGCATCCGGACGGGAGCCAGCGCACGATCGTCGGCTTCGTGTCCTTCACCCGGGCAGTCGCCGAGCCGGTTACGGTGCCGTTCGTGGTGACGTCGGGCGCGTTCGTTGGATCCGAGCTCATCATCACCGGCGGCACCGTGGACAAGATCGACACTGGCGTTCTGGCCATCGACATCGCCACGGGAGCGACCCGGTACCTGATCGACCCGGGCCCGTGGCCCCCAGGTTGGGAGGAGGCGAGTCAGGGCATGCGGGCCTCGCCGAGCGGAGAGACAGTCGCCGTGTCGTCATGTCTCGTCGATCAGTGCCTGGTTCGCGTCCTGCGCCAGCCATTCGGCCCGCCACAGCCGGCATTCGAGATCAAGGGCTACCTCCGGGTGATGTCGGACGACGTGGTCCTTTATGGACCCGACCCGCCCACAGGTGTATCCGGCACCGACCTGGACTCGGGCGCAACGCTGTGGACGCTGCCCGAAGCGGAGGAGTACCCGTTCAGCTACGTGGCCGACGAAACGACCCTCGTCCAGTCGCGGCGGGTGTGGCGAAACGAGGCCTACTACTTCGAAATCGTCTTGGTCGACCTCCCCACTGGGGCGCAGCAGGTCCTCCTTTCAACGGCAGATTTGAACGGCTACACGTTGTGGTCCGGCCTCTCGAACGATCGTTTCGCCGTCCTCGGTCGCGGCGGACGCCTGCAGGAAGCAGGGTCGCTCGACTCGCTGGCGACCGTCGACCTGCTCGACCTGACGACCGGTGAGCTTCGGACTGGCGCGATAGCCTTTGGGCTACATCCGTGATCCGGACCTGGCGGCGCCACCGGCTATTCCTAACTGCGACGGTCACGATCATCATGGCCATGATCTCGACGCCTGACTTCGCGTCGGCTCACGAACCGACGGCCAGTGGTTCTCGTGGGACCTTCACAAGTGACCAGGTCGTGACCTATCGGTTCGGCGGCACTTATCCGGCCTGGGTGACGACGGCCGTAAACGCGGCCTTCCAGACCGTCTGATTAGGCCCGCACCCGTGCAAGCACTCATCTGACGGAGCTACGGTAGAGGTATCGACCGGCGCGGATCACCGTGACCTTGTAGTGTGACCGGGTGGCCACACCCGTCCTTCAGAGCGTCTGGGAATCGCCGCAGGCACCCGTGCTCCGCTACATCGCCGACAGCCGCTGGGGCCAGGATGGGCTCCCGCCAGGCGCATGGTTCGGGCGCGTCTCGGCCGTGGTCCAGGCACAGGACGGCCGGATCGTCGTCTTCCATCGGGGTCCGGCGATCGCCCCGGTCGTGTTGTTCGATCCTGATGGCCACGCCACCTCGAGCTGGGACGCGAACATCGGCCTCCCGCACGGCATGCGCGTCGACCGGGACGGCCACCTCTGGCTGACGGACTGCGGCCGGCATCGCGTGCTCAAGACGACCGTCGACGGCGAGGTCCTCCTCGAGATCGGAACGCCGGACGTGAGTGGCGCGGATGAGCGGACCTTCTACGCGCCGACCGATGTGGCATTCGCCGCCGACGGCTCCGTCTACGTGACCGACGGCTACGGCAACTCGCGTGTCGTCCAGCTCGACCCGGACGGCGGCTTCATCCGCGCCTGGGGTCGGCGCGGCAGCGGACCGGGTGATTTCGACACGCCGCACTCGGTGGCGGTCGCGCCCGACGGACAGGTCCTCGTCAGCGACCGCCACAACCACCGGATCCAGATCTTCGATCCGGACGGCACCTGGCGAGCGGACTGGCGACACCTCGGGGCGACGCAGTGCCTGACATTCGGACCGCACGGTGACCTGTGGGCCATGACCCACCGATCGATCGACGAGATCCTGACCTTCGACTCGCTCGCCGGGCGCCTCCTGAAGCTCGATCCGGGTAGCGGCGAGGTCCTGGGGTGGCTCCCGACGCCCGGCCACATGGTCCACCAGGGCACGGACGGGATGATCTGGGTGGCCAGCCTGTCCGGGACGGTCATCCAGTTCCGGCCGGGGTGGCTGACGCAGGAACCCGACGGCGTCCGCGAGCGGCTGTAGCATTTGCCCATGCGCACGACCATCACGCTCGACCCGGATATCGAAGCCCGGGTCAGGGAGCTGGCACGGCAACGTCGGATATCCTTCCAAGCGGCGATCATCACCGCCGTTCGTGCCGGTCTTGAGACGGGGATGGATCAGCAGCGCTCCCTATCGCGAGAAGCTGCGCGATCTCGGTGTCCAACGCTACACCGAGCTGACCAAGGCCCTCCAGTTGGCCGCGATGCTCGAAGATGAGGCGACGGCCCACAAGCTCGCCCTCAGGAAGTGAAGACCGAGTGACGCTGCCCTCAGCGTCTGGCCTTCGTTCAGATGGGGAGGTGGAGCTTTGAACGTCATGGCCGAACCTGTCGGCGATCCAGCCAGTCGACTACCCGTCCGCTTCATTCTCGGTGTCACCGTTCCACTCGTCGTCGTCGCCCTCGCCTACGCGCTTTGGTGGATGAGCGATCGACTCCTGTACATCGGACCCCTTGACCGCGCCGCATTCGGCTGGGCTGTGGTCATTCCCGTATGGATCAGCGCCCCGATCGCCGCCGGCTTCGTCTGGCGTCTGCTGCCCCAACGGGGCGCCGTTCTTGCGGCGGCCCTCGTCGGTTCCGCGATCGGCGGAGTC
>JANOIS010000469.1:0-2593 GCA_031407755.1 Chloroflexota bacterium
GGCCCATATTTCTCGATGAGGCCGAGGTTGGTCTTGAACACGCCGCCTTCGGCGCCGACGTCCTCGCCCATGAGCAGGACCGACTCGTCGCCGGCCATGGCATCGTCGAGCGCCGCGTTGATGGCCTCGCGATAGGTCAGCTCGGTGACCGCGCCCGCGGTCTTCCCGGAGGCGGCCTCAGTCAGCGTAGACATAGGGGATCGTCTCCTCGAGGGTCGGATAGGGCGAGGTTGCCGCGCGCTCGGCGGCGGCGTCGATCTCGGCCTGGGTCTCGTTACGGATCTCGGCCGCGTCGTTGGGTCCGATGACCCCGTCCGCGACGAGGACGGCGGCCAGCAGCTCGATCGGGTCGCGCGCCTTCCAGCGCTCGAGTTCCCCGTCCGGCCGGTACTTGGCGGGGTCGCTCCGGGAGTGGCCACGAAAGCGGTAGGTCTTCATCTCGAGCAAGGTCGGCCCACCGCCGCCGCGTGCCCGTTCGACCGCTTCGCTGGTCGCCGCGTATACGGCCTCGATCTGCTGGCCGTCCACGATGATGCCGGGCATGCCGAACGGATCGGCTCGGCGCGCGAGATCGTCGAGCGGCGTCGTCGTGCGCAGTGGGCTGTACTCACCGTACAGGTTGTTGGCGATGATGAACACGACCGGTGCCTTCCAGACGGCGGCCATGTTGAGCGCCTCGTGGAACGTCCCGATGTTCGTCGCTCCATCGCCGAAGAACGACAGCGCGACATAGGGCTTGCCCTGCATCTGGAAAGCGACCGCGGCACCGACGGCGATCGGCAGGCCGGCCCCGATGATCGCGTTCGCGCCGATGTTGCCCTTGGAGAAGTCGATCAGGTGCATGGAGCCGCCGACGCCGCCGGACCCGCCGGCAGAACGGCCCATCAACTCCGCGAAGGCCGTCTCCGAATCCATCCCGAGCGCAAGGGCCTCCCCGTGGCCCCGGTAGGTGTTGGTCTGGACGTCACCCGGGCGCATGGCCGCGATGGCCCCGACGGAGACCGCCTCCTGGCCCTGGCACAGATGGGTCGTGCCCTGGATCTGGCCACTCATGAACAGTTCCTGGACCTTGTCTTCGAACAGGCGGATGCGGACCATCGACTGGTACCAGGCCAGACGGTCGGGCGGGACATTCTTGGGCTCGGTCATCGGGTACGCTGCCTCCGGCTGCATCTGCGGCCGCACGACCGGCCTGCGCGGTGCTGCATCCGGGGCGGTACCGTTTCCAGTTTCGTTTACATCGTGGCACCCGGACGATGACTTCGTCAACCGCTCCGCGACCGTCCGACAATGAGCGGCAACCGCTGTGCTACCGTCCGTTGGAACCGTTACTGGAACTATGCACCAGCGTGGGTCCGAAGCGGGTCAGGGAGGACTGGATGAGCGAGCGGAGGCGGTCCGATGTGCGGCGCAAGCGGGCGAGCATGCGCGAGGTCGCCGACCTCGCCGACGTCGCGATCTCGTCGGTCTCGCGGGTCCTGTCCGGCCACCCGGACGTCAGCGCCGACATGCGCGACCGAGTCCTCGATGCCGTCCGGCAACTCGAGTACGAGCCGGACTTCCTGGCCCAGAGCCTGCGCCGCGGGGCGACCCTGTCAGTCGGCTACGTCGTCGGCGACATCTCCAACCCGTTGATCGCGACGATCACCTCGGGGGCTGAGTCCGTCCTGCGCCAGGCCGGCTACTCCATGCTCCTGATGAACTCGGAGAACGACGCTGAGCTCGACGCTGCGCACATCCGCTTCTTCCAGGCCCGCCGGGTGGACGGGATGATCCTGTCGCTGGCCAGCGAGCGGCGGCAGGAGACGCTCGACATCCTCGACCAGGTGGACGTGCCGGTGATCATGGTCGACCGGGACGTTGACGCGGACCTCGACGCCAGCATCGTGCGCAACGACCATCGCGGCGGGATGCGCGGCGCGGTCGGCCACCTGCTGGATCTGGGCCACCGCCGGATCGCCATGATCTCCGGGGCCCTGGACCTGTGGCCCGTCCGCGAGCGCATCGCGGGCATGGCTGAGGCGGTGGCCCAGCGGGGCCTGCCCGACGAGACGATCAACCTGGTCGGCTCGCTCTCGTCCGAGCACGGGGAACGGAGCACGGAACAGGCCCTCGCCATGGATCCGCGCCCGACGGCCATCGTGGCCGGCGGCAACCAGGTCCTGGCCGGCTGTATCCGGGTCCTGCATCGCCACGGCATCCGCATCCCCGACGACATCTCGCTGGTGACCTGCGACGAGGTGGACCTCTCGCAGCTGCACGAGCCGCCTATCGCCTCAATCGCCCGGGACACGCTCCTGCTGGGCCGGACCGCGGCCGAGCTCCTGCTGGAGCGGTTCGGGGGCGGGGAGCCGCGGACCGTGCTGCTGCCCACGACCTTCACCTCGCGCCCGAGCTGCGGCCCGGTCCCCGCCGGCTCCTGATCGCGGGCTGGCGCAGGCCGCAATCGCGCAGGCCGCAACCGCGCAGGCCGCAATCGCGCCGGCCGCAGCCTCGCTGGCGGTAACGATTGCAGAACCGCTACCAGCGTGCGACCATCCGCTGACCGCGCGACGGCGTCACGACCCGCGTCACGACCAGCGTCACGACATGC
>JANOIS010000471.1:0-6562 GCA_031407755.1 Chloroflexota bacterium
CCGGCGACGAGCCCCAGCGGGACACCGATCACGCCGCTGATGATCACGACCACGAGGGCGCCGAGGAGGGTTGGTTGCGCGCCGTAGACGATCCGCGTCCAGACGTCGCGACCCAGCTTGTCCGTGCCAAGGAGATGCTCCGCGCTCGGGAACTGGAGCGACGCGGACAGGTCCTGGGCGTTGGGCGACAGACCGGACAGCAGCCCCGGGGCGATGGTCGCGACCACGATCGGGAGCAGGATGATCAAACCCACCACGGCAGCCCGGTTGCGGGCCAGCGGCGACCGGCGAGCGCTCGTGAACCAACCCATCCGCCGGGACGTGACGAAGCCTGCGCTCATCCGTACCGGATCCGCGGATCGATGACGCCGTAGATGAGATCCGTGGCGAGGTTGAGCAGGCTGAACGCCACGGTCAGCAGGAGCACGGCCGCCTGGATGACGGGATAGTCGCGGTTCTGGATCGCATCGGTGATCAGGCTCCCGAGACCGCCCAGGCCAAGGGTCGTCTCCACCAGCACGCTGCCCACCAACAGGAACCCGACCTGCAGGGAGGTGACCGTTACGACGGGAATCAGCGCGTTGCGGAGCGCGTGCTTGACCACCACGGTCCGTTCCGGGAGGCCCTTGGCACGGGCCGCCTCGATGAAGTCCGAGCTGAGCGCCTCGAGCATGGCGGAACGCGTCATCCGCGACGTAAGGGCGATCGTGCCGAGGGCCAGCGCGACGGCCGGCAGGATCAGGTGTCGAAGCTGGTCCAGCGGATCACGCCCGGACCCAAACGCCGGCAGCCAGCCCAGCCCAACGGCGAACACCAGCACCCCGATGATGGCCGTGAAGTAGACCGGCGACGAGAGCCCGATGAGAGCCAGCAGACTGCCCGCGTAGTCGATCGGCGAGTCACGCCGCTGGGCCTGGATGACCCCGAGCGGGATCGCCACGATGACCGCGATCAGGATCGCCAGGCCCACCAGCTGGATGGTCAGCGGCAGCCGTGCAGAGATGAGCGAGACGACGTCCTGGCGAAGTCGGTAGCTCTCGCCGAGGTCGCCCTGGAGCGCCCGACCCAGCCACCCAACGTACTGGCTGAGCGGATCACCGACGAGACCGAACTGCACGCGGAGGACTTCCATGGTCGCCGGATCCACCCGCCGGCCGCCAAGCACGATGAGGACCGGGTCACCCGGCGCGAGCCGAACCAGGCCAAAGGTGACGAACGACACGAACAGGAGGACAGGGACGAGCATGAGCAGGCGCCGCAGCGCATACGCGAGGATCTCCCTGTCCTCCCCGAGGATGCCTGCTTAATTGACGACGTAGGCGTCCTTGAACAGCGAGGCCCAGTACCACAGCGACGACACGGAGAAGCCACTGAGGCGCTTGTTGATCGCGAGCGGCCAGCCCGGGTACGCCGTGACGATCACCACGGAGTCCTCGGCGATGATCGCCTGCGCCTCGATCAGGAGCTTGGCCCGGGCGGCCTTGTCCACGAGGGTATTCTGCTCGGCGAGCTTGGCATCGACCTCGGCGTTCTGGTAGGCGGACGAATTCGCCCCACCGGCCACGATGTTCTCCGAGGCGAAGTTGGGTCGCAGGTTCCCTGACGGATCGGGAAAGTCCGAGCCCCAGCTCGCCACGAGGATGTCGTAGTCGTCGTGCGCACCGAACTGGAGCGCCACGTTCTCCTGGTACGTCACCTTGCGGGCCTTGATCGTGATCCCAAGTTTGGACATCGCGTCGATGAACGACTCCGCGGCACCCTTGATCGATGGGGTCGACTCGTAGTACGCGATCTCGGTGCCGTTCAGCTGGTCCGCTACGCCCGATTCGGCGAGCAGGGCCTTGGCCTTCTCGAGGTCCACGTCATAGGCCGGGAGCACGTCCCAGGCCGCCTGCCAGGCCGCTTCCTCGAACGTCCACAGAGACGGATTCACGAGCGTGCCCTTGGTCGGATCCGCGTCCGCGCCGTAGAACAGTTCGCGCACGGCCTTCTTGTCGAAAGCGTAGTTGAGGGCCTGGCGAACTTTGACGTTGTCGAACGGCGCCTTCTTGGTGTTGAAGGTGATCCACTCGCCGTAGTAGGAGTCCGTAAACGTCAGATCCACGTCCGCGATGCCCTTGACCGTCTCGTACTGGTCGGACGGGATGTTGTTGATGATGAAATCGATCTCGCCGGTCTGGAGGCCTGCGACTCGGGTCGTCGGCTCGGGGATGATCTTGATCGTGATCTGATCGAGATACGGGCCACCGTTGGCCTTGTCCCAGTAGTCGTCATTGCGGGCGATCGTCTGATGGTCGCCGCTCTGCCATTCGACGAACTTGAACGGCCCGGTCCCGAGTGAGCCGACCTCCGGCTTGCCGTACTTCTCGCCGTTCTTCTCCACGAAGGCCTTGCTCACGACGTGTGCCGCGGTACTGGCCAGGGCGTATTCGAACAGCGCATCCGGCTGCGTGAGGGTGATGACGACCGTGGACGCGTCCGGCGTTTCCACCGTGCCCACGTTGGCCAGCATCCAGCCGACATAGGAGCCGAGCTCCGGGTCCCGGATCCGGTCCAGGCTGAAGACGACGTCTTCGGTGGTCATCGGCGTGCCGTCATGGAACTTGACACCCTGGCGGATCTTCATCGTGTAGACGAGGCCGTCCGGGCTGACCGTGTACGACTCGGCAAGGTTGGGGCAGAGTTTTCGGTCGTTCTCGCAGAACTCGAGCAACGGCTCGGTCACGCTGGAGACGGCGAGGCCGGACACGAAGTCGTAATCGAAGGCAGGGTCCATGGAGGCCGGCTCGCCTTCCACTGCGACGATGATGGATCCACCGGCCTTGGGCGTGCCCGCGTCAGCAGACGCGCCGGTGCTCGATCCGGCGCTCGGTGGCGTTCCGCCGCATGCGCCGATGAGCAGGGACATCACGATGATGAGGGCAGGCCACGGCCGCCGCATGCTGAGCTGGATCATCGGTGGGGGCTCCTCGCGTGTCGCTCGATCCGGGGTCGGACGGGACCGGCAGGGTACCACCATCCGACCCGGCTCAGGCCCCCCGGCGGATGCCGCATCGCGCCCGACGCCGACGCACCGTTCTCGGTCAGCTCGGGGTGAGTCGCTCGCCTGCCTCAGGCGGAGCGGCAGGCGGTTCTCAGCCGGCGTGATCGGGCACGAAAAGCGGCGACCGGGACGTCCTCGTGATGGGTCGTGCGCCAGCTCGTGCTGCTCGTGCTCGTCGGTCATGTCGTGGCTCCTGGATTCGTCGTCGCTGACATAGGCTTCGCACATGCCACGACGACTCGCCTACTTCACCATGCTCACGGTCGACGGCATGTACGCCGACCCTGACGGTGGGCTCACCGCCTTCGAACCGGCCGAGGACGAGCATCGATTCGCGAACGCCCTGCAGCGTGACGCGGGCGACCTCGTCATGGGCAGGGTGATGTACGGGGTGATGGACTACTGGGACGAGGTCGACGTCGACGATCCGGCGACACCCGAGGTCGAACGGGAGTTCGCTCGGTTCTGGCGGGACACGCCCAAGCACGTCGTGTCGCGCGGCCAGCCCGCACTTCGGCGGAACGCCACGCTGCTCGAGGGCGACGTGGTCGAGGCCGTCCGCGCGATGCGGGCGGGCGACGGCCCGCCGATCGGGCTCGGCGGCGGGGCGGAGCTGTTCGCGACGCTGGCTGAGGCCGGGCTCATCGACGACTTCTGGTTCCTCATCGTGCCGACGGCCCTTGGTCAGGGCAAGGCGCTGTTCGCCTCGCTGACGGCGCCGCTGCGCCTCCGGCCGGTCGGGACGCGCGCGTTCTCGACTGGCAACGTGCTGCTGGAGTACGTACGGGTGGACGAGCCGCAGGCCTGACCCGCGCTCGCGGATCGCGCCTCAGCCGTCGCGGGCACTCGCCACGGCCAGCGCGAACGGCAGGACCTCGCCGCTCCCCGCGCCGCGCAGAAGCGAGCCCGCCATCGTGAGTGTCCAGCCCGAGTCGACGATGTCATCGACGAGCAGGACCGGCCCGGGTCGCACCGCGGCACCATCGATGACGAACTTGTCGTGCACGTTGAGGAGCTGCTGGGCGCTGTTCTGTTGCGCGCCCTGGGGCCCGGCGCCATCGCGGACCGTGAAGATCGCCGCGTACGGCAGCCCAAGGCGGCCGGCCAGGTCCGCTGCGAACGCCTCGATCATGCCGGTGCGCGTGCCTGACGGCACGCAGGTGACCCAGGTCGGGGTCGGCGACGGCCGCCAGCGGGTCGTGATCGCGGTGGACGCCCCGTCCACCAGATCACGGCTGAACGCGCTATCCACCACCCGGCCGCGCTGGACCTCGCGCCCCCAGCCCGCGTCGCCGTACACGGACAGCGCCATACCGACGCCGTTGGGCGGGGTGATCCGTCCGGACAGGCCAGGGACCGCGTCCGGAGCCCACTGCGCGCGTGGCTTGATGGTCCGCAGGTCCCGGCGCAGGTACGAGATGGCCGCCCGGACGAGCTCGTCGCTCACGGTCCGTGGCAGTCGGTCGCCGGTGCAGTTCGCGCACTTACCGCAGGGTGCCGGATCCGGGTCGTCCAACAGGCGGACCAGGAAGGCCATCAGGCAGCCGTCGTGGCGCATGTATGCCTGCATCTGCTCGAGCTCGAAACGGCGCGCGGCCACGACCCTCGCGATGCGCTCCTCGTCCTGGGCCCAGGGCTGCGCCGTCCGTCGATAGCGCGACCCGTCACGCCCGACGGCGCCATCGATCTCCAGCAGTTTGAGCGCCTGGGCGATCCGGCCACGGCGCAGGTTGACGGTCTGCTCGAGCTTCGTCGCCGACATCGAGCCCGCACCGTCCAGGGCCTCGAGGATGCGATGCATGTCGGCCGTCGGCGGGAACGCCGTATCCATGAAGTACTCGGCGATGTCGTCGTCCTCGCGGCCGGACAGGAGCACCCCGAACGCATGCTCGACGGCGCGCCCCGCCCGACCGACCTGCTGGTAGTAGGCGATCGCGGATCCCGGCCGCTGGTAGTGGACGACGAACCCGAGGTCCGGTTTGTCGAAGCCCATGCCCAGGGCCACCGTCGCGACGAGGGCCTTCATCTCGTTGGCCACGAGGGCGTCCTCGAGCGCTTCACGCTCGTCCGTCGAGAGGTCCGCGTTGTACGGCCGGGCATCGATTCCCTGGGCCCGCAGGAACGTGGCGACGCGCTGCGTGTCGGCGACGGTCAGGCAGTAGACGATGCCACTCCCCGGCATCAGCGGCAGCTGCTCGGCGAGCCAGGCGAGCCGCTCCGCCTGGTTGCCGAGCGTGATGGCGTCGAGCTGCAGCGAGGCCCGGGCGAGCGGCCCGCGCGACACGAGGGTGCCCTCCCCCAACTGGTCCGCGATGTCGCCGACGACACGATCGTTGGCGGTCGCGGTCGTGGCCAGGACCGGGACACGCGGGTCCAGCGACCGGAGGATCCGCCCGATCCGCCGGTAGTCCGGCCGGAAGTCGTGGCCCCAGTCGGAGATGCAGTGCGCCTCGTCCACGACGAACAGGCCGAGCGAGCCCTGGATGCGCGGAAGGACACCGGTCACGAAGCGCTCGTTGGCGAGCCGTTCCGGCGAGATGAGCAGGACATCGATGGCGTTCGCCGCCAGCCCGTGGCTGACCGCGTCCCACTCGTCCACGTTGCCCGAGTTGATCGTCGCGGCGCGCAGGCCCAAGCGCTCGGCCATGGCGATCTGGTTGCGCATGAGCGCGAGGAGCGGGCTGATGATCAGCGTGGGCCCGTGGCCCTGGTCGCGCCGCACGCGCGTGGCGATCCAGTACACGAGACTCTTGCCCCAGCCCGTGCGTTGCACGACGAGCGCCCGGTGGCCGTCCTCGATGATCGCCTCGATGGCTTCCCGCTGCCCGTCACGGAAGGTCGCGCTCGCGCCAAGCATGGTCTGGAGGTGCCGGGTCAGGTCATCCATGTCCCCAGTGTGACGGAACGCAGCCGCGACCTCGGCTGGCGCGATCCACGGCTCGATGTGATTCCTGAGGACGTTGTTGACGACGTCCGGTATGCCGCGATCCGGTCAGCTACGACCGTGGGTCGTGGTAGGCGCAGATCGGGACCGTTCGACGATCGCTTGCCGGCACCGCACGCTCAAACGCGGCGCCGCCGACGTTCACGGGTGCGGGAGCCCGGCCCGTCTCCCGCCGCCCGCCGCCCGCCGCCCGCCGAGTTGGCCGCGCCCGCCGGGGCCCAGTCCGCCAGATGTCGTCCCACAGAACGTTAGGCGGGCTGTCCGCGCTCCTGGAGCCGGCGCGTACCCGAAACGACGACACGCGCACGCACGATCAGGCGGATACGTGGCCGCTCCGAGGACGCACCACGGGCCCATAGCGCGCCTAGATGCTGGCTGGTGTCATCTGGCGGGATCGGTCGGCGCGTGCGCTCCGGCCGAGTGTCGTCGGCCAACCCGGGGATGGACGCCGCGATCGGTCACCTACGACCAGGGGTCGTGGTCGTCACAGATCGAGATCGTCCGACGATGGGCACCGAGCACGCCCACGCTCCACCGAGGCACCGCCGACGCTTGGATGTGCCGGCGTCGTCGCC
>JANOIS010000485.1:0-2686 GCA_031407755.1 Chloroflexota bacterium
AAGCTCCACCCGCGCATCGAGCGCCATCAGGTTCGGCAGCCCGTCCGCCGCGGGCGAGGCGTTGCAGACGTTGCCGCAGATCGTGCCCCTGTTCTGGATCTGAACGCCACCGATCGAGCGTGCCGCGACCTTGAGCCCATCGAACCCGGCCGGCAGCTCCGTCCGGAGGAGGTCGGACCAGGTGGCCAGGGTGGGGATCCGCCAGACACCACCCGCCAGCGTGATCTCGCGCAGGTCCGCCAGCCCGGTCACGTCCATTATGTCGTCGTCGATCGGACGCCCGACATGCGCCGGGTAGATGTCCGTGCCGCCGGCCAGCACCGTGCGCGGCCCGGCCGCCATGGCGGCAAGCGCCTCATCAAGAACCGCCGGTCGAAGATAGCTGCCCATGACCGGCCGTCAGTCGCGGACGAGTGGCAGCACGTCCGACGCGAGCCTGTCGAGGGTGTCGAGGCTCCAGTCGAGCGGGTTGAGGATCACGTGCTCTACCCCACCCAGGGCAGCGACCTTGGCGCGGATCCGCTCCGCCACCGCCTCGGCCTCACCGAGCAGGTAGAACTCCTGCCAGTAGTCGAGATCCATCCCGGAGAAGACCCGGAACCGGGCGCTGGCGTCGTCCGGTGACTCCCCCGGCCGCAGGACATGGACGAAGTTCGAGTAGACCTTCGTCATCTCGGCCGGCTCACGCCCAAAACCCGCCATCTCCTCGCGGATGATCGCCCAATCGCCGGCCACCATCTCGGCCGTGGCGGAAGAATGCGGCACCCAGGTCGAGGCGTACTTCGCGATCCGGCGCAGGACCGGCCGGATGGTGTCCACCTGCTGCCCGTAGATCTTCTCCGACGGCTGCGTCCCGCCCCCGATCCAGATCGGCGGATGGGGGCGTTGGACCGGGCGCGGCTCGATCGTCAGGTCCTCGAATCGATAGAACTTACCCTCGTACGAGACGTGGTCGCCGGCCCATAGCGCGGTGATGCACTCCAGCATCTCGTTCATCCGCCGGCCGCGTTCGCGGAACGGGATGCGCAATGCCGCGAACTCGCCCTCGTGCCAGCCGACCCCGACGCCCAGGATGGATCGGCCGCCGGAAAGGACATCGAGCGTCGCCCATTCCTTGGCAAAGGCCACAGGGTCGCGGAAGGGCAGGACGAGGACGAGCGTTCCCAGGCGCATCGTCCGGGTCACGCCAGACAGCGCCGCGAGCAGCGAGACAGGTTCGAGCCAGGTCGTCCGATACGCGGGCGGCGTCACGAGCAGGTGATCGATGAGCAGCGCGCTCTCGAACCCGAGGTCTTCGGCGTGCCGCAGATAGGCCCCCATCTCGGCCAGGCTCGCCGTGTCGTCACCGAGGGCGAAGCTCGGCAGACGCAGCCCGAAGCGCATCAGTGACCGCCACCCGTCACGGACGGGCCCCTGACCAGTTCCGCCATCCGGCCGGCCGGCGCGGTGTTGCGACTCCGGCCGATCAGGACCACGCCATCGATAAGGACCATGGAGACACCGGGCAGATCGCCGTGAGCGAGGGCCTCGAGAGCCGTCCCGGCGACCGAGCCCACCGGGGCATCGATGATGCACAGGTCAGCCGCGCGTCCCGGCGCGAGGACCCCGCTGTCCAGGCCGTGGACGCGCGCCGTGTTCCCGGTCGCAAGGCACACCACGGACTCGGGCGTCACGCCGCCGAGCGAGGCGAGATGAGCCATCAGCCGCAGGATCCCGAGCGGCACGACGCCGGTGCCTGACGGTGCGTCGTTGCCAAGGATGACCCGGCCCAGGGCGCCCGATTCAGCCGCGCGACGGATCGCGACGAGGGCCGTCCGGCCGTTGCCGCAGTGCACGAGCTCCAGGGCGATCCCGGTATCGGCGGCGATGAGCTGCTCGATGTCGCGCTCGGGCAGGGACGTCGTCCCGCCGTTGATGTGGCCGGCGATGTCCGGCGCCGCCTCCAGGACGGCCTCGGCACCGATCGCTCCGGAACCCGGCAGCGACGGCCCACCGGTATGGAACGTCGAGATCATCCCGTGGGCACGGCCCCAGGCGACCATCGGCGCCGCATCCGCTCCCGTCTTGACCGAGCCAAGGCCGATCTCGCCGATCAGGCAGACGCCGCCGGCGGCCATCTCGACGAAGTCCGCTTCCACCAACCCAAGCTCCAGGATCGGGGCGCCGGCGCGGACCTTGACGCCACCCGGCCGGAAGCTCGCATAGCTGCGCGCCACGGCGATGGCCAGGGCCTTGAGGCCGACGATGTCCCTGGGCCGGCCGGGGACGTGCGGTTCGCCGGCGGAGATCATCGTCGTGACGCCACCGTGGAGGCTCGATTCGATGAAGTCGAAGGTTCGCTGGCGGGGGGTGTAGTCGCCAAACACCGGGTGCGCGTGCGAATCGATCAATCCGGGTATCACGGTCGTCCCATGGGCATCGATGATGACGTCGGCGCGGCCGTCAGCGTCCAGCCCGCGCCCGATCGATTCGATCCGGCCGTCGTCGATGATGATCGAATCCGCGTCGAGCAGCGGCTGACCGATGTCGCCGGAGACAAGCTGGCCGATGCCCGTGATCAGCGTGCGCATGCGAGCGGCCTCAGTGCAGGCCGTCCTCACCGACGGCATCCGCCGCCAGCAGCCCGCCGACCCTGGCATGCGGCCGACCGCCGTTGGTGACCGCCAGGGCGAGGAGCAATTCATCG
>JANOIS010000513.1:0-6752 GCA_031407755.1 Chloroflexota bacterium
TCGCCGCTCACCGGCCCCGAAGGCAATCGCGAGTTCCTGGTCCACCTCGCCAGCGGCCCGTCATGCGCCGAGATCGGTGACCGGATCACGGAGGCGATCGGCGCATGACCATCGGGCGGATCGGCTTTGCCTACAACCCGACCAACGAGGCCGCCGTGGAGCTGAGTGCGCGTGCCGCGGGCTGGTGCCAGGTGCGCGACATCGGAGAGTGGCAGGCGCAGGCCAGCGACGTCGAGGCGCTGCGGCGCGAGCTGCCGACGACGGATGCCCTGGTCGTGCTCGGCGGCGACGGGACCTTCCTGCGCGCGGCCCGCGCCGTGGCCGAGGTGGACGTCCCGCTGCTCGGGATAAACCTCGGCAAGGTCGGCTTCCTGTCCAAGGCGGAGGCGGGCGACCTCGAAACGGTCCTGGAGCGGATCGTCGAGAAGGACTTCACGATCGATGAACGGATGGTCATCGAGGGTCGCATCCTGCCGGGCGGTCGTGCCGCCGAGGTCGAACGCCACATCGCCCTCAACGACATCGTCGTGGCCCGCGGAGCCCTGGCCCGGGTGTGCCGGCTGGACGTCTCGATCGACAACGTCCATCTGGCCACGTTCATCGCCGATGGCCTCGTCGTGGCCAGCCCCACGGGCAGCACCGGCTACTCGTTCTCGGCCGGTGGCCCGATCCTCGACCCGGTCAGCCGAAACCTCGTCGTCACGCCGATCGCCGCCTACCTGTCCGCGTTCCGGTCCGTCGTCGTCAGCCCCGAACAGGTCGTGCGCTGCCGGGTCGTCGAGGCCCACGAGGCGCTCGTCTCGGTGGACGGACGCGAGGATCTGCGCATCGAGGTCGGTGATGTCGTCGAGGTCCGCGCCCTGACTCGCCCGATCCGCCTGATCGAACCTCGTGGTTCGCTGTCGTTCTGGGACCTGCTTCGCCACAAGGTGGCCTTGCTCCCGTCGTGAGCGAAGAGCGTGCGCCGTCGCTCGGCCCCGGTCGACTACTGGAGCTGACCGTCACGGATCTTGCCCTGATCGATCGATTGCGCCTGACGTTCGATGCCGGGCTGAACGTGATCACCGGCGAGACCGGCGCCGGCAAGAGCCTGTTGATCGATGCCCTGGGGCTTGCGCTCGGGGCGCGCGCGGACACGTCGCTCGTCCGCCACGGGGCCGAGACCGCGCGGGTGGAGGCCTTGTTCGATCGCCTGCCGGAGCCGCTGATCGCCGTTCGCGACGTGTCCGTGAGCGGCCGGTCGACGGCCCGCCTCGACGACTCGGCGGTCACCGCGGCCCGGCTGGCCGACGAGGTCGGGGCGCTGGTCGAGGTCCATGGCCAGCACGACCAGGGCCGCCTGCTCGATGAACGCACCCAGCGCGACCTGCTGGATGGCTTCGGGGGGCATGAGGCGTTGCGGACCGCGATGGCTGGCGCCGTGGAACGGTGGCGGTTCAATCGGGTGGCGCTGGATGCTGCTGCGCTGGACCCGCGCGAGGTGGCTCGCCGGGTGGACCTCGCCGAGCACGAGGCGGCGGAGATAGCGGCCGCAAACCTGCGTCAGGGCGAGGCCGACGAGATCCGCGCTCGACTGACCGCGGCCCAGCATGGCGAGGCGATCGCCCGGGGAGCGGCCACCCTCCGCGAGGCGCTCACCCAGGAAGGGGCCGGAGCCCGCGACACGGCGGCCGTCGCCCTCCACGAGGCTCGTGGACTGGCCCGGCTGGACCCTCGGTTCGAGCCGCTGGCGGACCGCCTGGCCGGTCTTGAGGCGGAGCTCGCGGACGTCGCCGATGAGGCTCGCCGCTTGTCCGAGACCGTCGACCACGACCCGCGCGCCGTTGCCGACCTGGACGACCGTCTCGGCGTCATCCATGGCCTGCTCCGGCGTTACGGTGACGACGAATCGGCGGTCATGGAGCATGGCGAGGCGGCGGCGGCCGAGGCGCTGCGGCTGCGCGGCCTCGACGAGGAACGCGCCCGGCGACAGCGGGAGGACGGGGAACGGCTGGCCGAGGTGGCGACCGCCGGCGCTGCGCTATCCATGGCCCGCCGTGAGGCAGCCGGATCCCTGGGTGCCGCCGTCGGCGTGGTCCTCGAGGAGCTCGGATTCGCGGCAGATGTGTTCGAGGTCGCGGTCGGCCGGCGGACGGCCGGTCCGGCTGAAGCCGCGGTCGAGATCGATGGCGACGCCGTGTCCTTCGACACCGCCGGTGTCGACCAGGTCGTCTATCGCCTTGCCCCCAACGCCGGTGAACCGGCCCGGCCGCTGGCGCGGATCGCGTCGGGTGGTGAGCTGTCGCGGGTGGCCCTCGCCATCAAGCGCGTGCTGGCCGAGGCGGACATGACGCCCACACTCGTCTTCGATGAAGTCGATACGGGGATCGGGGGACGCAGCGCAGATCCCATCGGGCGCAGCCTGTGGGGATTGGCCCGCCGGCATCAGGTGCTGTGCGTTACGCACCTGCCGCAGATCGCCGCGCACGCCGATGCGCACTACCGGATCGCGAAGCGGGAACGCGACGGCCGGACCGTGACGGAGGTCGAGCGGCTTGACCGCGAGGGCCGGATGGTGGAACTCGCTGCGATGCTGGGCGGCGGCCCGGGCGACGCTACCGCCCTCGCCTCGGCCCGCGAGCTGCTCGATCGCGCGGAGGCCTGGCGCGGTTCCCCGGTCGGCCGGGCCTGACGACTCGAAGTGAGGCTCGACCGGGCGATCGAGGACTACCTCGCCTATCTTGACGTGGAGCGCGGTCTCGCCGCCGCGACGATCCGAGCCTATCGGAGCGACCTCTCGGACTTCGCTCGCTCAGATGTCGAACATTGGGACCGCTCGCCGGATGCGGTCGTCGGATATCTGGCCGCCCGGACGCAGCGTGGACGCCGCGGCGATATCGGCCTCGCCCCGACAAGCCTTCGGCGCCGCGCCGCGGCGCTCAAGGGCTTTTATCGATTTGCCTTCGGCGAGGGACTGATCGCGGCGGATGTCGCCGCCCATGTCGATCTGCCGCGCCCGACCCGGCGCCTGCCGGACACGCTCGGGGTGGACGAGGTCGATCGATTGCTCGAGGCGTCGTCGCACGGCGGTGTCCGTGACCGCGCGCTGCTGGAGTTGCTGTACGCGGCTGGTCTGCGGGTGAGCGAGGCCGTCGGGCTGGATCGCGAGGATCTGTCGCTGGACGGCTCGTTCGTACGGGTCATCGGCAAGGGTGACCGGGAACGGCTCGTGCCCGTGGGTGAGGTTGCGCTGGACTGGCTCGTGGCGTGGCTCGATGGGCCGCGGGCGTTGATGCTGGCCGTCGCGCATGTGGCACCGATCCGTGGCGGGCCGTTGTTCCTGGGCGACCGGGGTCGGCGGCTTGCGCGACAGCAGGCATGGGCGGCCGTCGGTGCGGCGGCCGAGCGGGCGGGGCTGGGTGGTCGGGTCAGTCCGCACACGCTGCGCCACTCGTTCGCCACACATCTACTCGAAGGTGGGGCGGACCTGCGGGTGGTCCAGGAGTTGCTCGGACATGCGAGTATCTCCACGACCCAGCTGTACACGCACGTGACCGGAGAACGAATCCGGGATGTCTATCGTCGGGCCCACCCACGGGCCTGACCTGCAGAGGGAGACGGCATGAGTTACGCCGACGGATTGCTCTCGAGCGGGGAGCGGATCGTCCACCGTGAAAAGCAGCACCCACTGGTCTTTGTGTGGGGTGCCAAGTGGGCCGTGACCGCGGTCATCGTCGGTCTGGTCGTGCTGGTCCTCAGCCAGAACCTCGCGGCCGACCAGCGGGCCGGTGCCTTCGGGACGATCATGGGCCTGGTGGTCGCGGCGCTGGTCATCGGTGGGCTGGCCGTGTTCGGCTGGCACATCCTGCGTTTCATCAACCAGGAGTACGTCCTGACCAATCGCCGCGTGCTCCAGGTCGCCGGTGTCCTGAACAAATCCTCGACGGACAGTTCGCTCGAGAAGATCAACGATGCGCGGCTGTCCCAGTCGGTGTTCGGCCGGATGTTCGACTTTGGGGACCTCGATATCCTGACCGCGGCGGAGACCGGGATCGAGCGCTTCCGCATGATCCGCGGGCCCATCGACTTCAAGAAGGCGATGCTGGACGCCAAGTACGAGTACGAGCGCGACATGGCAGGTACGGGCTCGTACGCGCCTCCGAGCCCGCCGATGCGTACGGAGGCTGTCGCTCCGGCCACCGCGCCGAGGGTCGTGGCGGTCGGCGATGAGACGGTCTCGGGCTCCGTGCCAGGGCGGCCCGGTCCAGCCTCACTGAGCCCAGACGAACTCACCCGGACCCTCTCCAGCCTCGCCGACCTGCGCGACCGGGGCGCGATCAGTGCCGAGGAATACGATCGCAAGAAGGCCGATCTACTGAGCCGGCTGTAGGGCCGGGCGAGGCCGGGCCGGGCCGGGCCGGCGGGAGCGTTCCCCGCGAGCCCTAGCGCGACATTCACCCCATGCCTACGGCCGAGATCACGCTCGGCGGCGCTCATCGTAGTCACCCCGTGAATGTCTCGCTACGACCGATCGGCATGACCCGCCCCGCTCGTACGATCCGCCGCGGTCTGGCGGTTCCCCGCGAGCCGTAGCGCGACATTCACCCCATGCCTACGGCCAAGGTCACGATCGGCAGCACGGATCGTAATCACCCCGTGAATGTCTTGCTACGGCCGGAGGGGAGGTCACCTGCGGGCCGGGGCCGGGGCCGGGGTCCGGAACGGGGCACGCACCCCCGACGGACCCGCGCCGCTACGATACGCACCTACCCGTAGCGAAAGGTTCCTGTGCCCGAAGACCTCCTGCCCAGCGTCATCGTCGTGGCCATCATGCTGCTCGTGGGCTTTCCGGTGCATGAATTCGCCCATGCTCTGGCCGCGTATCGCCTGGGCGACGGCACGGCGAAGCTCTTTGGCCGCCTGACCCTGAACCCGATCGTCCATTTCGACCCCATGGGCGGGATCCTGCTGGCCGTGACCTTCATCGGCTCGGGAGGCAGCTTCGGATTCGGTTGGGCCAAGCCCACCCCGGTCAATCCGTCCAACCTCGCCGGCGGCCTGCGGGGCGAGGCCATCGTCGCCGCGGCTGGTCCGCTCTCGAACCTTGTTCTCGCGGCGGCGGCGGCACTGCCGCTCCGGTATCTCATCGCCAACCCCTCGCTCGCCGCGCAGGTTCCTCTCGCGTTCCAGGTCCTGTTCCTGTTCGTGTTCATCAATCTCGTCCTGATGGTCTTCAACCTCATCCCCATCCCGCCGCTCGACGGTTCCAAGGTCCTGTTCTCGTTCTTGCCACCCAGGCTCGCCTATCAGTGGCGCCCGATCCTCGAGCAGTACGGCTTCATCCTCCTCCTGTTGATCTTCTTCGTTCCACCCGGCAACTCCATCGGCTTACGCATCCTGAGCCCGATCCTGAATGGTCTCTTCGACATCCTGGTGGGCCGCTAGGACCCGCCAGTTCCGGACGCACCTGCGGGCCTCGGTGGCTTCGGGCGAGCGAGCGGAGCTGGCTGGCTGGCTCACCCCGCCGATGCTCACCTTGTTCGATGGCATGCACGTGGCCGATCGACGCCACGGACTCGATGTCGTCGCGACCCTTCGAGCGGGTGGCGTCGGGGACCCGGAGGTGCTCATCGCCGGCCTGCTGCACGACGCAGGGAAGGGGAGGACCGGCGTCTGGCCGCGGATCGCCATCTCCCTCGGTCAGCGCTATGGATCGTGGATCTGGACCGTTGCTGCGACCCTGCCCGGGTTCCGTGAGGCCCTCCGTCGACTCCACGAACACGCTGAAACGTCGGCGGGCATGGCTGCCGCGGCCGGTTGCTCGGAACGCACCGTGGAGCTGATCCGGTATCAGGACGCCCCACGCGATCCGGAGGCGGGCCGACTCCTCAAACTCGCGGACGAGGCGAACTGATGACAGCCGCCCTCGGTTCCCCCGGGATCCCCGTGATGGCGCCCACAGCCCCTGCCGTCCAGTTTGGTGCCGGCCGCCGACCGGAAACCGCGACCGTGGTCCAGGTCGCCGAGTTCGACGGACCGCTGGCCCTTCTCCTCACGCTGATCGAATCTCGCCAGCTCGACATCCTGACCGTGCCGCTGGGCAGTCTCGCCGACGCCTATCTCGATGCTCTCGCCACCCTCGAATCTGACCGGCTCGCCAACGTCAGCGCCTTCGTCGCCGTGGCGTCGCAGCTGATCCTCATCAAGAGTCGGGCGATGCTGCCGCGTCGTGCCGTGGTGGACGTCGATGCCGCCGACGCCCAGGAAGCCCCGGATCCGGAGGCCGAGCTTCGTGCCCGGCTCATCATCTACCGAGCGCACCGCGATGCCGGTCAGCGTCTGGCCGATGGAGCGCTGCGTCGCATCGGGCTGTTCCGGCGTGAACCCGGAGCCGCCCGAGCGGCCGGCCTGGCGGGTGCTCGTCCGGCCCACGCGCCAACGATGGACCCGATGCGTCTCGCCCGAGCCCTCGCCCATCTCGCGACGATCGTGCTTCCGCCGACCCCCGAGCCCGAAGTCATGGCGCGCGTGATCACCCTTGCCGAACGTGCCGCCATCATCCGGGCAGCCCTGCGCGACGCCCCGAGCATCGTGCTCCAGGAGCTCCTCGCCGGTGTACGCGACCGAGTCGTGATCGCGATCACCTTCCTCGCGATGCTCGAGCTCATGAAGCGGCGGGAGATCGTCGTCGAGCAGGCGGAACCGTGGGGTCCGATCGTGGCCCGCCGGATGACGGCCGCGGAACGCGCCGCCGCCGGTCTGGACGCCTCGGA